>JBLNEP010000048.1:0-12145 GCA_050262755.1 Actinomycetota bacterium
TTGACTCGACGCCAAGTTAGGGCGTCAAATTTTGAGTGCTTAGAAATGGTGTCTTTCCGTTTTTTACCTGAGCGCGAACGAAGATTTTTGTCAAATACTTTTACTGGACTGGCGCTCTAGAAAAAAGTTGTTTCTACTCAAATTTAACCCCCTTAAAAACCCCCGTTTTGCTAATAGAAATGGGGGTTTTTAGCAAAATTAACCCGCTCTAAAACAGAAGGTTGAAAGTTATTCGGGTATCCCCTTAACTTTCAACCTTTAAAATTGAACAGCAAACAGCTAATTTCCTCAGCTAGCCTTTTTAGGAGCCAGTATCCGCTCAATACTCATTGCTGCCACACTTGCCGTTACCACAGCCATTCCCAGCCATTGTATCACTTTCAAATTTTCCCCAATAATCAGCAAACCAAACAATCCAGTTAGCGCCGGCCCTAAAGTTCCAATCACAGAGGCCAGCGCCGCACCCGCGAAGCGGATCGCAAAGTTATTCAACAGATAGCTAAATAGTGTCAGCACCCCTAAAATTACACCACCAATAATCAAACCTGACCATACATTCGGATCGATATTGGGAGCCAAATTAGCTGGCAATGGCATCCATAAACTGAGAGCCGAAAACACAAAAATTGCAGCGAAATTAACCAAGCTGAATGGAATCGGGTGTAGCTTGCCAGCCGCCATTTGCGTCAGCAGTACATAACCTGCAAAGGTGATGCCAGAACCGATCGCTGCCGCCACCCCCACACCGACATTGCCACTCCCTGGTGCAGTTGCGGCAAAACTCGGTTGTGCAGCTAAGATCAGCCCGCCCATAATGCCACACATCGCCAAACTCCGAATCACAGTTGGGCGATCGCCAAACAGTCCCCAAGCTCCTAACACCGTCACGATTGGATAAATAAAGAAAATCGTGATAGCAATCCCCGCCGGAATATTACCGATCGCCAAATAGATCAGTACCTGAGACAAGAACAGGAAAAACGCACTGCCGATCACCTTCAGCCACAGCTCGCGATCGCCCGACTGGATAAACCGCCTCAAATCTTTCCAGACAGAAGGGTAGAGGAACGTCGCCAACACCGGCATTAACGCCATCACCACAATCAGGCGCATCAACAAAATTAATAGAGAATTTCCGAAACCAGGAGTCACCACCCCCGGAATCTGGAACAACCCAAACAACACTCGCGGTGCTTTTGCCTTGATCAAAATTCTCAAAGAAACATTGAATAGCGACAGCACCACCGCTGATAGCAGCGCTAGCAACAAACCGACTTGCACTTGAGAAAACTGTTTCGGCGCAGCAGGTGGCGGTGGCGGTGATGGGGGTCGAATCGGAGGCTGGCTCGGCGGTAGAACTTCTGGACGCACCGAATTAGTGGTTGTCCCTGTACCAGACTCCTCTAAGTCATCGAAAGGGTTATACTCTTCCTCTGCCAGCTCATCTCTCAAACGGCTAACCAGAGTCTGCAAGATTTCTTCCCCTTGTCGCTCCATCGTTTGCATGTGATTGAGTCGCTGAGAGAGTTCGCTCTCATAGCTGCTCAAATCCTGTTGCAAAGTCTGAAACGTCCGAGTGAGCCTTGCATCCAAGGCATCTAATACCTCAGCAGCGCGATCGCCATAGGAATTGGGCATTGGCACCGGAAATTCCCCACCCGCCACCGGGTTACTCAGAGCTTGGCTGGAGTTTGCACTCAGCTCGTGGAACCGTTGCACGAGCATCTGTTGTAAATTATTGGCTAAAACTTGAGCCAATTGCTTCAGCCACAATTGTTGCTGATACACATATCGCTGAGAAAGGGCTTCTGCTTGCTGCGAGTGCAACTGCTGGTATTGCTCCCGCAGTTTTTCAATATCATCAATCAAGCGAGTCTTCTCAGTTTGGAGCCTGGTAATGTCTTCAGCTAACTGGTTTCTCACATTTTGATGCAGAGTTTCCAGCTCCTGAATCAATGAATTCAGGAATTCTTCGGGCGGTAGAGAATCTCCTGATCCGATTTTTGGCGGCTGTCTGTCCCGTTGCGCCATTAGCCTTTAACCTCTCATCTATCTGCTTGTTGAGTATTCCTAGTATTTTGGCAAATCACCTGGACCATTGCAGTGAACTTCTTCGTAAAGATTGTTGACATTATTGAATAGTAGGGGGTATCTGGAGATTTAAAGAATTGTTGAAAAGCCAGGTATTTTCTCACCCACCTACCTGTTTCCAGGGGTTGGGGATAGGAGGAGATGCAAACTCCTGTCGCCACGATTGTATCTCAACAAGGGCAACCGTAAAGGGATGAGGGGGAAAGGGAAAAGGGAGAAAGTGTAAAAGGGAGAAAAGGTGCTGAACCCGATTTTGCTGAAACCTGCGAGGGACTCAAGCGCTCAAGAGAGGGGGATGAGTTCTGGGAAAATTGCTGCTCCTTGCGCCGTTTGCCTTCTAGAATCCTGTCAATAAACGTAAGCCAGTAAAGATGCTGGCCCCTAAACCAGCAGCGATCGGAATGGTAATGAGCCAAGCTGAGCCAATAGACCGCACTGTTTGGAAGCGAACCGACTTCCACTCTCGAACCAGGCCGACTCCTACCACGGCACCGACTAAAGCATGGGAGGTGGAAACTGGCAAACCCAAGCGGGACGCCAGTAAAACAGTTGTTGCCGTTGCTAACTCGGCACAGAAACCGCTGCTGGGTCGTAGCTCTATGATGCCTTCCCCGACGGTAGAAATGACATTTTTGCCCCAGAGCGCTAAACCGGTGACAATGCCTGCACCCCCTAAGATGAGAATCCAGAGGGGAACCTGAAAGTCTCCCAGGGGAAGGTTTCCTGTTTGGCGGATATAGGCGATCGCAGCGAGGGGAGCGATGGCATTCCCCACATCATTCGAGCCATGAGCAAAGGCGACAAAACAGGCACTGAGGACTTGAAACTGTCCTAGGAGTCGCTCTGTGAAGACAGAACGGTTTTCTACCGCTCCCCCATTCCCTAACTGTTGCCAACTCACGAGGGTGAGGGTAATGGCAGCGATCGCACCAATTGCTAGGGGGAAGTCGTGGGCTGGAATTTCCCACCCCCACTGCTGTGAGACTGCTGCCTGTAGAGGCTGGCTGAGAGTTGGCAGCACAATCACCCCAAATACCCCAAACAACGCTGAGCTTAACCAAGGAATCCACTCCCGCATCTGCCTCAAGGGATCGGGGCGATCGAGCACCCAGCGCTGGAGAATACTGTAGAATGAGGCGGCTACGGCACCACTGAGGATCGGGGTTGCCACCCAAGTGAGGGAAATCATCGCGATGGTGTGCCAGTCTACGGCCCTAACTCCCGCCGCCATCCAGCTAAATCCTGCGATCGCCCCGACCACAGCATGGGAGGAAGACACCGGCAAACCGCGACTGGTAGCAATTTGTAGCCAAATGCCACCCGCCGCCAGTACCGCTACCATCCCAATTAGGAATATCTGTGGTTGAGGAGCGAATACCACTGGATTTACCACTTGAGTCGCCAGTGTTTTCGAGACACCTTGACCAAACAATACTGCTCCTGTAAACTCCAAAACTCCGGCAACAACGATCGCTTGTCTGAGTGTCAGCGCCTTTGAACCTACCGATGTCCCCATTGAGTTCGCCACATCATTGGCCCCCAGATTGCTCGCCACATAGAAGGCAAGGGCAGCCAACATCCCCAATTGCAGCCAAGCGGCGGTAGAAACATCTAGCATAGGAGATTTTAGATTTGAATTTGGCAATTCGATATATGATAGTAGATTGTGAGTTTTAAGAATGCTTATGAAAGCCGCAGAGATTATCCGTTCAATTGAGACGGAAGAAATAAATAGACTCAAGGAAGAGCTTAAGAAAAACATCCCGGAAATCCATGTGGGTGACACGGTGAAAGTCGGGGTGAAGATTCAAGAGGGAGGCAAGGAGCGGATTCAGCCCTATGAAGGGACTGTGATTGCCAAGCGACATGGTGGGATCAATGAAACCATTACCGTGCGTCGCGTCTTCCAAGGGGTCGGCGTAGAACGGGTGTTTCTGCTCCACTCCCCACGCATTGCCAGCATCCAAATCATCCGTCGCGGGAAAGTGCGTCGTGCCAAGCTGTACTACTTACGAGGTCGTGTTGGCAAGGCGACCCGGATCAAACAGCGCTTCGACCGGGCTCTGTAGAGAGATGGTCTGTTCCGCCCGCAGAAAGGAAAATTTGGAAAATCTGCCACTTGACGAGCGCATTGTGTTAAACTTAAATATAAGGGGTTAAGTGAAACACACCTCAACCGTGCGCTCTTAGTTCAGTTGGTAGAACGCAGGTCTCCAAAACCTGATGTCGGGGGTTCAAGTCCTCCAGGGCGCGCTGAATCACCAAAATCCAGTTCTGCCCGAAAGCGCTACTGTTACAGGCAATTGAAAGCCTAAACATCTTGCTTTCGGGTAGAATTAACTGTGTGGGTGGTTCACCAAAGTAGTGCAATCGGAAAGTAGGTTGATCCCTCATCCGGGAGAGGGTGCGAGAGTGCATCCAGTACGGCTCAAATCGTACAAAGCTGGAAAATCAGCCGCAGTTATGCTCAGCTATTTTTTTCAGGACTCTGGGATTGCCAAAACTAACTGCCCAGATGAGGAAGACCTTAAATGTAGAGGGATTAGCAATCATGGTCAAAAAAGACGAAGCACCAGAAAAAGAAGCAGCGACTGGGTTCAGCTTTGAGGGTTTTTTTAAGGAAACGAAAGAAGAACTCGATAAAGTCGTGTGGCCCAGCCGACAGCAGCTAGTGAGTGAGTCTTTTGCCGTGATCCTGATGGTGATTCTCTCCGCTAGCCTCATCTACCTCGTGGATAACTTCTTCAATTGGGCAGCAGCACAGGTGTTTAGACCATGACTTTGGCATCAGGCAAATCGCCATATCCGACAGAATCGACAGACTCGACAGATGCGGCAGATGCTTCAGAGCTTCCCGTAGGAGAGGCCAGGTGGTATGCCGTTCAGGTGGCATCTGGCTGCGAGAAGCGGGTCAAGGCTAACTTAGAGCAGCGGATTCAGACGTTGGATGTTACCGATCGCATCCTTCAGGTAGAGATCCCTCAGACACCTGCGATCAAGCTGGGTAAAGATGGCTCTCGCCGGCACTCCGACGAAAAAGTCTTCCCTGGCTACGTACTCGTGCGAATGCTCATGGATGAGGAAACGTGGCAGGTTGTCAAAAACACCCCGAATGTGATTAACTTTGTCGGGGCAGAGCAGAAACGCCGCTACGGGCGAGGGCGGGGTCACGTCAAGCCGTTGCCCCTCTCGCATTCAGAGGTAGAGCGGATCTTCAAGCAGACAGCCGAAACTGAACCGGTTGTGAAAGTGTCAATGGCGGTCGGAGATCACGTTGTGGTACTCTCTGGTCCGTTCAAAGACTTTGAAGGCGACGTGATTGAAGTTAGCCCGGAACGGAACAAGCTCAAGGTGTTACTCTCCATCTTCGGGCGCGATACGCCGGTGGAATTGGAGTTTAATCAGGTTCAGAAGCAGAGCTAAGGAATGGCAAAGAAAGTTGTTGCGGTGATTAAGTTGGCCATCACTGCGGGGAAGGCCAACCCAGCGCCTCCGATTGGCCCAGCCTTGGGTCAGCACGGCGTCAATATTATGATGTTCTGCAAGGAGTACAATGCTAGAACAGCCGACCAGGCTGGTCTGGTGGTGCCGGTAGAAATATCTGTCTATGAAGACCGCAGTTTTACATTTGTTCTCAAAACCCCGCCAGCCTCGGTGCTGATTCAGAAAGCGGCCGGCATTCCCAAAGGTTCAGGTGAACCGAATAAGAAAAAGGTCGGAAAAATCACTCGCGATCAGTTGCGGGAAATCGCCCAGACGAAAATGCCAGACCTCAATGCCAACGACATTGAAGCGGCGATGAAAATCGTCGAAGGTACGGCGAAGAACATGGGCGTGGCGATCGCAGATTAGGGTAGAAGTAATCGGAATTTGGTGACAAACCGTTACCCATTGCCCATTACCCATCACCCAAGACCAAAGAACTTAACTAAAGGGGGAGAAGCATAGCTTCGCTAGGAACCCCAGGAGATAAAAATGACCAAAAAATTGTCTCGTAGACTGCGAGAACTGCAAAAAAAGGTTGAAGACCGGGCTTACCAGCCCTTAGAAGCCCTGCAACTTCTCAAAGAAACAGCGACGGCTAAGTTTCCCGAAGCCGCAGAAGCTCACGTCCGCTTGGGAATTGACCCGAAATATACAGACCAGCAGTTGCGGACAACCGTAGCACTGCCGAAGGGAACCGGTCAAATCGTTCGCATTGCTGTCATTGCCAAGGGCGAAAAAGTTAAAGAAGCCCAGAATGCAGGTGCGGATATTGTGGGTTCTGAAGAGTTGATCGACGAAATTCAAAAAGGCATGATGGACTTCGATCGCCTGATTGCAACGCCGGATGTGATGCCGCAAGTGGCAAAACTCGGTCGTCTGCTGGGGCCTCGTGGTTTAATGCCCTCTCCCAAGGGTGGCACCGTCACCTTTGACCTGGGACAAGCGATCGCAGAATTCAAAGCTGGTAAGCTAGAATTCAGAGCCGACCGTACAGGCATTGTTCATGTCATGTTCGGCAAGGCCGCTTTCCCGGTGGAAGACTTGCTCGTCAACCTTCACGCCTTGCAAGAAACCATTGACCGTAACCGCCCCTCTGGTGCCAAAGGTCGCTACTGGCGCAGTCTCTATGTATGCGCGACGATGGGGCCATCGATTGAAGTCGATATCAACGGCCTGCGCGATCTGAAGCTGGATGCAGCATAAGTCGGTAAAGGGTTAGGAGTGAAGGGTTTGTTCAACAACAAAAACTAACTGCTAACAATCAACAACTAACCAAACTCAAAATCAATCAGCCCTTGACAGCAGGTGCTAACAGCTTAATAACCTGCCGAGGCTCAGAACGTAAAAAGTAACGAGTAATTTAAGTCAGAAGGAGCGCCTTCTTACTTTTATCCTTAAACTTTCACCTTTTTACTTCTTTGCCCCGGCTCAGCGGTCGGGGTTTTTGGTGAGCAAAATTTGAGTTTGAAAGGAGGTGACACAAGCATGGGCAAAACCAGAGAACAGAAAGATGAGATCATTGCTGACCTCAAAAAATCCTTGAGTTCAGCGCAATTAGCCCTGATCGTTGACTACAAAGGGCTATCCGTGTCGGAAATCACGGATCTGCGGCGTCGCCTGCGCCCCAAAGGCAGCAGTTGCACCGTCACCAAGAACACGCTGATGCACATTGCCGTTGATGGTGATGGCAAATGGCAGCCGATGCAGGAATTGCTCAGCGGTTCTAACGCTTTCCTTTTCATTGAAGAGGACATCGGCGGTGGCATCAAAGCTTACCAAGAGTTCCAAAAAGCCTCCAAGAAGACAGAACTTCGCGGTGGCGTTATGGAAGGGCGGGTTCTGAAAGAAGCTGATATCAAAGCACTCGCCGATCTGCCATCCAAAGAACAGCTTATGGCTCAAGTTGCTGGTGCCCTCAATGGCGTCGCAACCAAGCTGGCTGTGGCTATCAACGAAGTTCCTGCTTCGATCGCTCGTGGCCTTCAGGCTTATGCCGACAAGGAAGGCGGTTCTGACAGCGAGGCAGCTTAGTTTCTGGGTTAACAGTTAACCATTGGCTGTTAACAACCAATCGATCTTAATTACTCATTACTCATTCGCACTAGGAGTTCAATCAATGTCTGCTGCAACCGATCAAATCCTCGAACAACTCAAAACTCTGACCCTGCTGGAAGCTGCCGAGTTAGTCAAGCAAATTGAAGAAGCTTTTGGCGTCAGCGCTGCGGCTCCCGTCGGCGGCATGATGATGGCAATGCCTGGTGCTGCGGCTGCTCCCGCTGAAGAGGTTGAAGAGCAAACCGAGTTTGATGTCATCCTCGAAGAAGTTCCTGCTGATAAGAAAATCGCCATTCTTAAGGAAGTTCGGACAATCACCGGTCTTGGCCTGAAGGAAGCCAAGGACTTGGTAGAAGCAACTCCGAAACCGGTTAAGGAAGGCATTGCCAAGGCTGCTGCTGAAGATATCAAGAAACAGCTAGAAGCAGTCGGCGCGAAGGTTACAGTCAAGTAATCATTCATTTACTCAGTTAAAGGTAAGGAGTCTACAAAGGCTCCTTTTTTTTGTCGCTATGCAGGGTTTCTTCAAGGGAGGCTGGAGGTGAAAGGTTGACTAGAGTTGAAGCTGGAACCCGCCACAGCCGCCCTCAGGTTGGGGCGGGATTGGGGTTTATACTATTTCCCGAACTATATGATGATCGTTAGTGTCAACTTAAGACTAAAACCCTCGATCGATCTGGCTTTTAGCATGGTTTCGATCCCCCTAAATCCCCCTGATTGTTGGGGGACTTGAGAAGACTCTTGTCCCTCTGACAGTTAAAGAAGAGGGAGGTTTCTTAGTCCCTTAAGAAGGGGGACTTGAGAAGACTCTTGTCCCCCCCTTTTTAAGGTAGTAGGGGGGATAATGCTCCGCATCGCTACTGCGAACGAAGAACTAAGCATCAAACAGTTAACCGATCTATCTTTGAGGTTAAGTTGACACCAATGCCGTGTCCCTACTCCTTACGGTGGTATCGTTAATAGCGATCGGAGCGAGCGCAAATTTTGTCGCTTTTTCCCAAAATAGCCTATAGGTATCGTAATGAAATGGTTTTAGCCGAGCAAGAGGGCGACCGTGAGGGTCTAGAAATAGCGCAGCTACAGTGGTGGCAAGTTTATCCTTCTAGTCCCGGCAATCTTATGGATACCAACATCTGATAATGACAATTTCCTCCTACTCCTCTGCTAGCAGCTTGTAAATTTCCCGCTTGACCTGAGCCAGCAGCTCGCGGACTTGGTTAGCTTGCTTTCCACTGCGAGCGACCTGAGCAACGGCGTCATTTAACTGGGTTAAGGTCTGCCGCAACTCAACTAATTCGGAGGGTTTGCTATCGGTAAAAGGGTCGGAAGTGTTTCTTGAATCAGGTTTCTGGCGATTGCTGAGGAATTGTCTGCCACTCTCTGTGATGGTGTAAACCCGCTTGCCTTCGACTTCCTCGCTGGTCAAATAGCCGCCTTCTTCTAGCATTTGCAGTGTTGGATAAACAGAGCCGGGACTGGGACGGCGAAAGCCACCACGACGGGCTTCTAGTTGGTTCATCAACTCATAACCATGCTGGGGACGCTCGGCTAAAAGCTCCAACAGAATGAATTTGATGTCCCCACGACGGGTGCGAGGCTCGTCGCCCCAGTTACCACAAAACGAACCTCTGCCTCCATGTCGCCGACTCATGAAGAATGGATTGCCAAATCCTTCTCCAGCCCATGCTGGCACGAAAGAACGGGAATGAAAGGGTCTGAACATATTTAGCTCCTTAGGTTTTGATTGACGTATCGCGATATATCGTTTGTTCTTTAACTCTATCGCGATATATCGGATTTGACAACTATCTGGTCGAGAAATAGCGAAGACGCTGTTAGCGAATAAAGACTTATATAGGGCTGCTGGGGGTAATTGAGGGGATTCCCAACCGTCGCCCAGAAATTACTTCCCAACCCCGCACCTCAATCCGACTACTGGATTGCTGAGTTGGGACAACCTGGCGATCGGCAACTATCAAGTGGTAGTGGACGCGACGGATGCTGGTGGGTTGGGGGCGGCCCAAGGTTTTACTCTGGTGGCGAGGGCGAATTCGGCACCGGTTGTTCCGAACGTACCGACGCAGCAATCGGTCGCGGTTGGCGCTACTTATCAATACGATTTGAAGGCGACGGATGCTGAAGGAGATTTGTTGGGTGAAAGGTTGGCGGTCGTTGAAGCTGCAACCTGCGACAGCCGCCCTTAGGTTGGGGCGGGATTGGGGTTTAGCCGAGCAAGAGGGCGACCATAAGAGCGATCGCAAACATGATGAAGAAAGTCCACCAAGCATCTGAATGATTGAGATAGCGTTCGCGATCGCACCGCAAACAAACATAATGATCTAAGTTTTGCGAATTTCTCACCCAATCACAAAAGGGTTGATTACATTTCATTGGCTCATCCTCCTGATTAAGAAATTGATGGTTTAGGGGCGGTTTTTGGATAAATTTTCTCGTTGAAATACCAAATTTATTCACTAAATCCGCCCCCTTTTAACAGAAAAGGTGGTGGGTTTAAACCTGCCACCTTGCTGGATTTAGGGAACTGAAATAAAAATCATAATGCTACCTAATAAACTGCCAATTTCAACAGCAATGACTGATTGATTGCAGATGCGGCCCCAGTAACAGACTCGCTCAATTAATTTGGCAAAATTGTCAATTAAGCCTTGAGTATCCGTGAAGGATTTAATTAAGAAAATGTCATCGGGAATCAAGAGTTGATTGACAGGGTTAAACCAGAGTCCTTGGAGTCCATTTGCACCCGTTGCGCCGCCCAATAAATGCGAGATTTCGCCCATGACAATTTTGCCTTGGGTGTAATACTGATCGGGCCAGTACACACCAACAAAGAATTCGGAAAGTTGAATTTTGACCGGGTATTTGGCAATTGTTTCTTTGACTGCTTCGGGTAAGGGGATGGGAAGGTTTTGCAATTGGGATTCTTGCATGGCGGTTTGTAGGGTGGGGTCGGTTTTGATCATTTGGGCGAAAATTTGTTCGATGGATTCCATGATTGGGTTCCTTGATTGCTTGTCTATAGCTTGATTAAAATGGAAATAATTTAGATAGTCAGTGGGAAAAAGTCTGGAGTAAACTTGTCAAAATATAAACCTACAAAGTTGCGAATCTCTGGAAAAGTCGGGCTGTCTGTACCCCAATCATCGAAAAAGTCTGGAAAAGTCAGGTTGTCCCGGAATAGCCTAGTTACAGACCCCTTGAGAAGTTATAATTGACTGCGAAGAGGTAGGAGAATGCTATGAGTTCAGAATTAGACTTTAGTTGGGATGAAGCCTTAAAAACGGCAAATGCTGTAATCTATGAGCAAACCGGAGACTACCTGAGCGATCGTGAGGTAGATGTGCTTCGATGCTCTTGGGATGGGGATACCTATGAGCAAATGGCAGAAGCTCTTAATTTCACAGTGGATTACTTACGAAAAGATGTGGGTTACAACTTATGGAATAAGCTGTCCGAGGCTTTAGGAGAAAGAGTCAGTAAAACTAATTTCAAGGAGGCTTTCAAGAGAGCTAGAGATAAGAGAAATAAAACTCTTATTTTTCAAGAATATTATATAGAACGACCAGAAGAAAGGAAATGTTACTCTAAAATTTTAGAGGCTGGTGCTGTTCTTCGTATTAAAGCCCCTAAATATACGGGTAAGACTTTACTACTCAAGCGTATGATTGATTATTGTCAACAGCCGGAAAGAGGCTATCAAACAGCACTTATCGATTTTGAAACAGCCAGTCGCTCTGTTTTTTCAGATTATTCTAAATTCTTAAAGTGGTTTTGCCTGAGCGCCAGCAGGCGGCTAAACTTAGAGAATAAAGTTTCTGATTACTGGGATGATGACCTTTTTGATGAAAATGAAAATACGAAGGTTTATTTTGAAGATTATTTATTAACTGCACTGAGCAATCCAGTTGTCTTAGTGCTGAAAAATGTTGACTGTGTTTTTGAATTGGAAAGCTTGAGCATAGATTTCTGTAAACTCTTGCGTGCTTGGAGCCAATATCATACAAATAGCGACTCTTTTGCAAAATTGTGGAAGAAATTACGGTTAATTATTGTTCACTCGACCGATCGCTATGGCACTTTAGATATTAACTATTCACCTCTGGATGGTGTTGGCGAGACAGTGGCATTATCTGATTTTACTCAAGAACAAGTTAAAGATTTAGCAAATCGCTATCAAATTAGTTTGCAACCAGCAGAATTTCAGAAGTTTAGGGAGATGTTTGGCGGTCATCCTCACTTAGTACAAAAGGCTTTGGCTTATCTCAAAGCTAAGGAATTTTCCCTAGACAAGATTTTAGAAATTTCCCCAACTGAGCAAAGTCCGTTTTGCAATCATTTGCGGGAAGAATTAGACAGTTTGAATCGCAGTCCTGAACTAAGTATCTAAGCAAAATTAATTGCATATGCAGATCCGAGATTATCTAGTACGGTTTTGACATATTTTACTAAACTTTTCCAGTCTTGATAAGCCTCAACTTTAATCCATTCATACTTC
>JBLNEP010000049.1:0-47706 GCA_050262755.1 Actinomycetota bacterium
ATTAGCCAATATTTTAGACAAAATGGTGTGCGACCATTTCAGTCAGCGCTATCAAAATGCAGCAGAAGCATTGCAAGCCCTTGCACCTTTGTTACCATCAACTCCTTCACTGAGTAACGTCTCAACTGTAGTTGTAGCGACTGCCAAGCGTTTTTCAAAACCCTCACCCCGTCAGTCGGCATCACCACCAACTATCAATCTTTCTACATTCTTCTTTGAAATCATCACAGTGAATGCTAGAGGAGAAATCACCAACCGCCAACCAGGAAAAGCAGAATTTTATCAGGAAAACCTCGGCAAGGGCGTGAGTTTAGAAATGGTAGCAATACCTGGTGGCACTTTCCTGATGGGTTCACCAGAAACAGAAGCAGAACGATATGACAATGAAGGGCCACAGAATGAGGTGAAAATACCTCCTTTTTTCATGGGGAAATATCCAGTTACTCAGGCACAGTGGCAAGCAGTGATGGGGAATAATCCTTCTAAGTTTCAAGGAGTAAATCGCCCTGTAGAGCAAGTAAGTTGGAAGGAAGCAACAGAATTTTGCCGGAAGCTATCGCAAAGAACAGGTCGCAATTATAAACTCCCTAGTGAGGCGGAATGGGAATATGCTTGCCGCGCAGGAACGACAACACCATTCTATTTCGGCGAGACCATGACTACGGATTTAGTGAACTACAATGGTAACTACCCCTGCGCCTCTGCACCCAAGGGAATTTATCGGGAACAGACAACAGAGGTGGGAAGTTTTCCCCCCAATGGGTTTGGGTTATTTGATATGCACGGGAATGTGTGGGAATGGTGTCAGGATACCTGGCATGAGAATTACAACGGTGCACCAACAGACGGGAGTGCTTGGGAAACAGGAGGAGATAGTCAATATCGGCTGCTGCGCGGCGGTTCGTGGAACAGCTATCCCGCCGACTGCCGTTCGGCGTTTCGCTACCACTATGCGCCGGACGTTCGCTACGACCCCTTCGGTTTTCGTCTTGTTTGTGCGGTTGCGTGGACTCCTTAGCCCTTGACACTGTTGCCCTTTTGCCTACCCTTCTTCCCTTTACCCTCATCGCACGTCAGCGCGATTAAAATTTTTTTCACAAAATCGCTCTTTCCCCTAGTCCCTCTCATACCCAATTGATCTGAAAGGAACTCAAGGCTAAACTCAGACTCGCCGATACTTAAAAAGCTGGTGAAGGGATTTGAACCCATGACCGCCCGCTTACAAGGCGGGTGCTCTACCACTGAGCTACACCAGCGACAAACGTATTATAGCAAAGTTTGCTAAACTCATGCGATCGCAGCGCCAAATTTAGCGCTTCCCTATTATAACACAACTCCCTACTCACACCGCCACACTTTGATCGTCTCATCGGCGCTGCCACTGATAATCGTCTTGTCATCCAATGCGATCGCCACCGAATATACTGTCCCTGAATGCCCCTTCAGAGTCCCGAGCAACTCCCCCGTTGCCAAATGCCAAATCTTAATCGTATTGTCGTCGCAGCCACTCGCCAGTAACATCCCATTCATACTGATCGCCACCGAATTGCCCCGACTCACATAATTCCGTAAAATGTGCAACGCCTCCCCCCGCGTCACCGTCTCCGCACCACTTTCGCGACGAGACGGAGAATTCAAAATCCGCAACAGTCGCCCTGTGTGCAAATTCCGCACCTTAATCGTGTAATCATTACTGACACTTGCCAACATCTGCCCGTCGGGACTAATGGCGATCGAATTGACCCCCAAATTTAACCCAGAAAGAGTTCGTTGCAACTCACCCGTTTTCACATCCCAAACCTTACTGGTTGCATCCGAACTACCACTTGCCAAAATTTGACCATCCGGACTAAATACCACGGCATTTACATCATCCAAATGCCCCATCAACGTTAACAATAATTCCCCAGTTTCCTGCTGCCACAGCTTAATAGAATTATCCGGCCCGCCACAACTCGCCACTATCTGCCCATCCGGGCTCACCGCCACCGAATTTACCCCCAACGAATGGCCTAAAAGTGTACGAATTACCTCTCCACTACTTAAACTCCATAATTTAATGGTTTCATCCGAACTACCACTCACCAAAATTTGCCCATCCGGGCTAATTGCTACCGTATTCACCCGGTCCGAATGCCCGGTTAAAGTCCGAATTAACTCCCCCGTTCCTAAGTTCCAAAGCTTAATTGTTTTATCCCAGCTTCCACTTGCCAAGATTTTACCATCCGGACTAATTGCCACCGAATTCACAAAAGATGAATGTCCCGGCAGAGTATAAGCACACTTCCAAGACAGAGCTTTTAATTTCACAGTTTTTTGCTCCCGCAGCTTGCTTTCAGCAGATTCTCTCCGCTTATACTCAACTGCTTCTTTTGCCTCCCGTTGAGCTTTCCCCTTAACTTCTCGCTCTGCCAGTCGTCGCAACTCACTGCGATAAGCAACTCGCTGTTGTCGCTGAATTTCTCGCAACGTCTCCATATAAGGCGTTACCCAGGTTGGTGAAAACCATTCTTGCGAAAATTCTTCCTCTAAATTTGCTAATTGAGGTTCATAGTAAAAATCAATGCTTAGATAATATAAATCAGCCAAAAATGCTGCTAATAATTTATGAATGGTGACAATAATCTGCCGAATGATCCGCAGTTTAGACTTCTCATCTTTTGCCTCCTCCGTTGCTAACTGCTCGTAAACCTGTTCCCAATTCCAAGGCTGAATCGGCACTAAAGAAAGAGTCTGCTCCGTTAGCCCCCAAAATCCCACATGAAAGTTAACTTCATAATCGCTGATGGCGCTATAAAGAATCGCCGTTGGGACAGGTCCTAAAATGGTTTGTAGCCGTTCCACATCAATATCAGAAATCGGCTGTTTAAAGTAATCTCCATAAAACTGCACCGGTCGCATTTCGCTGTGCTGGGGATAATATTGGCTCAGAAACGAGCGCAATTTAGCTGGCAGCTCGATATTCAGGTTATGGCGGAACGAGTCCGGGCAATCTTGGCTAATTTTTGCCGGAGAAACTAACAATAATAAGCGATGCTGTTGCTGTTGTAATATCTGCTCGGTTTCCTGGCGACTTAAATTAGAAAACCAGGTGTCTCGGTCCCAAATTGTTTGGAGTTCATTCAATTTAATTTGAATGGCTTCGGCTTGTAACTCCCGCATTAATTCGCGACACAATAAAGCAATTTCCCTGCGCTCTCTAAATTCTTCTTCTTTAAGCTGCTTGGCTCGTTCTTTTTTGCCAGCAGTAATCACCATTAATTCTCTTTCTCTAGCGTATTGTCGCTGAAAATATTTAATTTGTGCCGCCAGCCAACGGGGGTCTTTTTTGATCTGGTGTCCGAGTGCCTGTGTCCCGCTAAGGGCGATCGCTGGCAACGATCCGGTGGTGGCAGTTGCTCCGAGTTTAGTGCCTAGATGGTGGGCCACAGGCTTCAATAGGTCAACTAATGCCTCTGAGACAGGGCGGGGTAAGGACATAGAACTTCACAAGTGATTTCAATTTAGCTCTAGCGCCTTTGCGTAGCGTGACTTTCGAGGTGGCCGATCGCTATTGCAATTTTGTATTATACCGTGGAGTCAAACATCGGGTCTGAGGGCGCCAACCCTTCGCTAGGGGACCAAGTTTACCTTGGCCTCTTGCTATTCAAGTGGGGCTCATGTACAATTTGCTCTCGTACTTGCAAAAGCGGTATTCCGACCGACTAACCGCCCATTATTCTCAGGAAGACACCTAATGAGTCCGTGGCAATACCTTATCCGGCTGGGACGCTGGTATCAACAGCGACTAGCCACCAGACCTTTATGGAAAGGTTCTCTGAAAAGCTTTGTGTCATTGTTCTTGGCAGGGTTGAGTTTGAGCGTGGCGATCGCATCCTGTTCTCCCAGCAACACCAATAGCCCCACAGGCAGTTCTAGTCCTAGTCCCAGTCCCAGCGGTAGCCCCGGCTCAACAGCTCAGAAAAGCAACGTTGAACTGACCCTTGTTTCCTTTGCTGTTACCAAGGCAGCGCACGAAGCAATTATACCTAAATTTGTAGAAAAGTGGAAGCAAGAACACAACCAAACTGTCACTTTTAACCAAAGCTATGGCGGTTCCGGTTCTCAAACCCGTGCTGTTATCGATGGTCTCGAAGCCGATATTGTACACTTAGCTCTTGCCCTCGACACCAAAAAAATTGAAAAAGCCGGTCTCATTGCTCCAGGTTGGGAAAAAGAAGTCCCCAACGACGCCATTGTCAGCAAATCAGTAGGAGCTCTCGTCACTCGCGAAGGCAATCCCAAAGGCATCAAAGATTGGGCAGATTTAGCCAAAGATGGAGTCCAATTTATCACCGCAGACCCCAAAACTTCTGGCGTGGCTCGCTGGAATTTTCTAGCACTTTGGGGTTCCATCCTTAAAACCGGTGGTGATGAAGCCAGAGCCAAAGAATTTGTCACCCAAGCCTACAAAAATGTTCCCATCCTCACGAAAGATGCTCGCGAAGCTAGCGATGTATTTTTCAAACAAGGTCAAGGCGACGCCCTGATTAACTACGAAAACGAAATTTTCTTAGCAGGTCAGAAAGGCGAAAAAGTTAATTTTGTAATTCCTGATGTTAATGTTTCCATCGACAACCCCATTGCTGTTGTTGACAAAAACGTTGATAAACACGGTACTCGTGAAGTAGCAGAAGCCTTTGTTAAGTACCTGTTCACCCCAGAAGCTCAGCGAGAATTTGCTAAGATTGGCTTCCGCCCAATCGACCCGACGATCGCCCAAGAGAAAGAATTTGCTGCCAAGTATTCCCCGATCAAAACCCTATTTACCGCTCAAGATTTGGGAGGGTGGGGAGAGATTCAGAAGAAATTCTTTGATGATGGAGCGATTTTTGACCAAATCCAAGCTTCTCTCAAGAAGTAATGCCCAATTATCAAAATATTGCGAGAGGTAGATAGCCCTCTACCTTGCCAGTGATTAGTCGTCCCCAAACCTACTAATCACTGATTTGTTTCCTTTCCCCAACTGTAAAATCCCCCCGCTCAATTCTATGACGCTTTCTGAAAGCCCTTCTCAATCTAGTAGTCAAAACTTTCTCAGTAGGATATCCAAGCTGACATGGCCTTGGCGCATTACCTTAGGATATCTCTCCTTAATGTTATTTCTACCAGTAGCAGCATTAATCCTGAAATCTGGTACTGAAAACCCGGTCAATTTCTGGCAGGTTGCCACCAGTCCGATTGCCCTTTCTGCCTACGATGTCACCTTCGTGACCTCCTTAATTGCTGCTGCTATCAATGGTATTTTCGGCACTTTAGTCGCTTGGGTTTTAGTCAGGTATGACTTTCCTTTCAAACGCATTATTGATGCAGCCGTTGACCTGCCTTTTGCGCTTCCTACCTCGGTCGCGGGTTTAACTCTAGCCACTGTCTATAGTGATAATGGCTGGATTGGTTCTCTCTTTGCACCCTTTGGAATCAAGATTGCATTTACTCGCTTGGGTGTAGGAATCGCCATGATTTTTATTTCGCTACCCTTTGTGGTACGAACTGTGCAACCTGTTTTGAGTGAAATGGAAAAAGATATTGAAGAAGCAGCTTGGTGTTTAGGCGCTTCTCAGTGGCAGACATTCTGGCGAGTGATTTTGCCACCCCTCTTACCCGCAATTTTGACTGGGGTAGCCTTGGGATTTTCGCGCGCTGTTGGAGAGTATGGTTCTACCGTCATTGTCGCGTCTAATGTGCCGTTTAAAGATTTAATTGCTCCGGTGCTAGTTTTTCAACGTCTAGAACAGTACGACTACACAGGCGCAACCATCATCGGCGTGGTCTTATTGGCAATCTCAATGGTCATGCTATTAGCAATTAACATCTTACAAGCATGGGGTCATCGCTATGACGACAAACTTTAATCAAGCTGCTAACTATCAGCAACCACCAGCAGCATCATCCCCTAAAAATCAAGAAAAACAGTGGGTAAAAATTGCCTTGATCATAGGTGCGGTCGCCTACCTATCCTTGGTTTTATTTATCCCTGCCCTCAATGTGTTCGTACAAGCTTTTAGTAAAGGCATCGAACCTTTTTTCAACAATTTGACTCAGCCAGAATTTCTCCATGCTGCACAGCTTACCCTGATCATTACCGCGATAGTCGTCCCCGTTAATACGATTTTCGGCTTATGTGCTGCTTGGGTCATTGCTCGTCATAAATTCCCAGGTCGCACCCTGTTAATTACCATTTTAGACGTTCCTTTTGCCATTTCTCCCGTGGTTGCGGGTTTGATGATTGTGCTACTTTATGGACGAAATGGGTGGTTTGGTGCTTGGCTGGAAGCAAGTGGCTTTAAAGTGATTTTTGCTTTGCCAGGAATGATTCTGGCAACTGCGTTTGTTACCTTACCTTTTGTCGCCCGTGAGGTTATTCCCGTTTTGGAAGAAGCAGGTAGCGATCAGGAAGAAGCAGCTAAAACCTTAGGTGCAAATGACTGGCAAATTTTCTGGCGAGTGACGTTACCTAATATCCGCTGGGGCTTACTTTATGGATTGATTTTGACAAATGCTAGAGCAATGGGCGAATTTGGGGCGATCTCTGTTGTGTCGGGAAACATCGCTAAACAAACGCAAACTTTGCCTTTATTTGTAGAGGAATCTTATAAGCAGTACGCCACGCAATCTGCGTTTTCTGCGGCTGTTATCCTCGCTTTATTAGCAGTCGTTACCTTAGTTCTAAAAGAAATTTTAGAGCGCAAGACAAAAATTAAAGATGTTTAATGATGAGTCAAATTGGAGAAATTCAGTTTTTTAATCAAACTAAAATTGAATTTCTAAAATCAAGGCTAATTCCAGATCGCAACTGATAGGAGGCTCCTATGTTAATACCGAACAGCAACGATCCTCAAGCTGAACCGATTAACACTTTCCATCCTCACCCAGAATCAAAGATTCCTAGTTCGGAAGGAGACAATCGTCCCACTCAAACTCGTATCCGAATTCGGATTCCGAAAGAGTATCATCAAGAGCCGATCCTTTCTCGCCTGATTTCTCAATATGGATTGACGGTCAATTTTAAAGCAGCTTTGTTGGGGGCAAAACCTGCGGATGAGGGGTGGTTTGATTTGGAGCTCAATGGTACAACTCATCAAATTGAAAGTGCCTTGATTTATCTGAATGATTTAGATGTAGAAATCTGGAGCAATTCCGCAGAGCCTGAGGAAGAGACTTGGTAGTCTGTGTTGGCTTAAAGTCATTTGAGCCACTCTGTCGGCGAGTGGCTCAATCATCGTCCTAGACTTAAAGGAGTCAGGTCCTCATCCTTAGACTCGCGATCGTTGTACTTTTTTCTTCAAGAGCAAGCCCTCATTCTAAGTATTAGTTAAAATTTATACTAGAAACAAAAATCAGTATTCTAACGAGTTGGCAAGGCTTACAGTTGCCAAAAAGTTTAAAGTAATACGAGGAGCGAAGTCATTAGACCCTTCAGCCAAAAGAGTTGACTCTTGACAGGGGAAATTTAAGGAGTTAATATAAAGCCGCAATCATAGTTACTACTCAAACTAAAGAAAAATTACCTGGTCGTGTTCCCTTTGAGGTCACTTCTGTTCCTTTTGGGTGCCGGAACCAAGGCACGATTTTCCGGAAGAAACAGGCTTCAGTGCAGTAAAAAACTCACCCAGTGGTTTTTGTTAGAGAAAGCAAATAAGTTTTTATTTGTCAACTATCCTTATGAAGAATAGGGAGCATCAACCGTTAAAAATAAATTCGTAAATTCTGGCTCCGGGTGTTATTCAAAAGGTCATCCTTGGGTACTCTGTAAGAGGCGCAACCTCAGCCAAGGCAAAAAAAGCACTAAAGATGTAGTTACTGTTGCATCTGTAAAGGCTTTTGAGTTGCTGAGGAACTATTGCACCATCCCATCCTTCTAATCATTCGACCAACTATATGGACTGTTGGGATAACAGACCCAGTGAGTTTTACCAAGACTCAGTTGAGTGGATTGCTGTCGCGATCGCACCCTAGATCCCTGCTGAACCCTCAATCTTTGGTGTATTTACCAGGCAGTTATAAATTATGCAAACATTCCTGAATTCCCCATCGGATCAAGCTAACCAACAAAACTTCGCTCATCCTAGCGTCGCCAGCACCACTGTGCCAACCCTAAAAAAACAGATAGTCTTCGTTGATCCTAGAGTTGAAAATTATCAAACTCTTACTAATACTGTTGCTGATAATACAGAAGTTATAGTGCTTGACTCCACCCGTGATGGGGTTGAGCAGATCGCAGAAGCGGTCAAAGGACGCACTGATATTGGCGCGATCCACATCCTCTCCCACGGTACACAAGCTAGCTTAGAACTAGGGTCAACCCAGCTCAATCTCAATAACCTCGATCGCTACAGCGACTCTCTACAGCAGTGGTTTGCGGCAACCAGCACCCCTTCACTCCTCAATCGACCTGACCTAATCCTCTATGCTTGCGATACAGCAGCCGGCGAAGAGGGAAAAGCCTTCGTGCAGCGTTTAAGCGAACTCACTCATGCCGATGTCGCTGCTAGTACCGACCTCACCGGTAGTGCAGCTTTAGGTGGGAACTGGACAATGGAGATGCAAACCGGTCCCATTGACGAACCCCTAGCATTTTCAGAGTCAGGAAAACAAGCTTATAGTGGCGTCCTCGATAGCTTTTTTGCGAGCACTTTTGCCGAACTTTTCAACAAGATTCAGGTTGCCAACATCAATGCCGGTCCCGACACCATCACCCTTACCAAAGACATCACCCTCACAGGTTCCTTACCAGCCATCACGGGTCCCACCACCATCATTGGGGGCGGCTTCACGGTTGATGGTGGTGGTGTGGCGCGGGTGTTCCAAGTTGATTCCGGTGGTAACGCTGTCCAATTCTCCGACCTCACCGTAGCCAACGGCAAATCCACGGGTAGTAACGGCACCAACGGTGGCGGTGGTGGCGCGGGTCTCGGTGGTGGCATTTTCATTAATAGTGGCGTTGTGGTCGTTCAAGACGTCACCTTCAGTGGCAACCAGGCGCTCGGTGGTAAAGGTTCTGCTTACACCGCCACCACTCCCACCCCCAGCAAAGGCGGTGCCGGTGGTAACAGCGATTTCGGGACCCCGAGTGCTGGCAGCAATGGTTTAGACGGTCGCAACGGTTTGACAGGCGGTGCGGGTGGCACTGGCGGTGCCGGTGAAAATGGCCTCGCGGGTGGTGCCGGTCTCCCTGGAGGCACCGGCGGTTTTGGCGGTAATGGGGGTGCAGCAGGCGCTCCCCCCCCTGCAACGGGTAATGGCGGTATTGCTGGCGCTGGTGGCGCCGGTGGTGCTGGCAATGACAGTGGTGGCGGTGGCGGCGGCGGCTACGGCGGTATAGGCGGTACTGGAAATGTGAGCGGCACCGTAGGTGGCGCCGGTGGCGCCGGTGGTGTCGGTGGTTTCGGTGGCGGTGGCGGCGCGGGAGGTCCTGGGGGGGCCGGCGGTACTCCTACTGCCATTGCCGGGGGTGCCGGGGGTGCCGGGGGTGCCGGTGGCTTCGGTGGCGGCGGTGGCGCGGGTGCGCCGGGTGGCGCGGGTGCTGGCGGAGGTGCAGCAGGCGCAAGCGGTGCTGGCGGTACCAGTACCGGTGGTTTCGGAGGCACAGGCGTCCTCAACTTCGGTGGTGGTGGCGCTGGTTTAGGCGGGGCAATTTTTGTTAGAACGGGCAGTTTAACGGCTATTAACAGTACCTTTAGCGGTAACAGCGTTACAGGGGGGGCAGCCGGTGGGGGTACAGCCACTGCGGGTCAAGCCGCAGGCGGTGCAATTTTTGTGAATGCTGGCGCAACCGCTACCCTGACCAATACCACCCTTGCCTCCAATACTGCCACAGGCGGGAGTGGGGGGGGTGTCTATAACGCGACGGGAGGCGTTGTCACGGTTAATAACACGATCGTCGGTGGCAACACGGCGACCAATGGCACGGATGTATTTGGAGCCTTTACCAGCAATAGTCATAACTTGATTGGTAGCCTGACTGGCAGTACAGGCTTTGTCACCTCTGAGCAAATATCCGGTGGGATCGCCACGGTGCTCGATCCGACTCTCGCAGTCAATAAAGCTACAACTCCAGCGCCCTCAACCCTACGATTGGTTGAAAATAGCCCTGCGATCGGTAAAGGTAGCAACGCAGCACTCCTAAGCACAGTCACCAACGATCAGCGTGGCACTGGCTTTCCTCGAATTATTAGCAATACTGCGAATCCTGGTACCGTAGACATCGGTGCTTACGAGTATGGGCCAACCGTCACAGGCGTTGTATTTGACGACACCAACGGTAATGGCGTCAAAGACCCAGGGGAACCAGCGCTGGTAGGGTGGCAAACTTATGTGGATGAAAATAGCAATAACGCCCTAGATGCAGGTTCGGAGACCCCTGCGACAACAGCGGCTGATGGTAGCTACAAGTTGCCTGACACCAAGCCCAATAGTACGGTTAAAGAAGTTTTGCAGACCGGTTGGCAGCAGACTCTCCCTACAGCAACTGGCACTCCCTACAACACTGGTACTGCGGATCTGAGCAATGCCAATTTCGGCAACTTCAAACTGATTAATATCAGCGGTACTGCCTATACTGACATTACAGGCGACGGGAAAACCGCAGATGATACGGCCAGAGGCGGTGTTACCGTTCAATTGTTCCAAGATACGAATAACAACGGTCTCTACGATCCAGGCACCGATACCCAGGTAGGTACTGATATCGGCACGGCAGCGGATGGAACCTACACCTTCACTGGCATCGGTCCGGGTCGCTACTTTGTCAAATCGGCTCTACCATCCGGCTTTACTCAGACCTTTCCTGTTACTCCCAGTTCCTATTACACCATCAATGCCCTCAGTGGCCAGGATGTTGCTAACCAAAACTTTGGTATTTTCCAAAACATCACCATCAGTGGTCAGAAATTCAATGACCTCAATGGCAATGCGATTAAGGATGGTGGAGAAACTGGGTTACCAACCTGGCAAATCTTCCTGGATGCCAATAATAACGGTACTCTCGACCCAGGGGAAACAGTTACCACTACGGATGCTAGTGGCAACTACACCATTCCTAACCTCGGCCCTGGCAATTATATTGTCCGAGAAGTACAGCAGACTGGCTGGAAACAAACCACGAATAGCCCGCTACCGATCGCAGCCAACAGTGGTGTCAACGCCCCCAACGTTAACTTTGGCAACTTCCAACTCGGTACGATCAGCGGTATTAAGTTCAACGACCTCAATAACAACAAAACCCAAGATACAGGGGAACCAGGCCTAGCTGGTTGGACAATTCAGTTGCGGGATGCCTCTAATCAAGTCATCACTACCGCCATCACAGATTCCACGGGTAAATATACCTTCCCCAACTTAACAGCAGGAACCTATAGCGTTCAGGAAGTAGCACAGACCGGTTGGGTGCAAACGACTCCCAACCCAGCGGCGATCGCCATTGCCAGCGGGACCAATTCCACCAATAACAACTTTGGCAACTTCCGCGCTAATACCATCAGTGGTACTAAATTCAATGATGCCAATAATAACGGTCGCCTCGATGCAGGAGAGGTAGGGCTACCCAACTGGCAAATCTACGCTGACCTCAACAGCAACAATACCTTAGACCCTGGGGAACCCAATACCCTCACCGATGCCAACGGTAACTACACCCTTTCCAAGCTGATCGCAGGCACCTATAACATCCGGGAAGTGCCACAGCCAACCTGGACTCAAACCACTCCTAACCCCCTCCCCATTACCGTCACCAGTGGCGAAAATCGGACTGGTGTTGACTTCGGGAACTTCCAGGCTAGTACCATCAGCGGTACGAAATTCAATGACCTCAACAAGAACCAAGTCCAAGATCCAGGGGAACCGGGTCTAGAAAATTGGGTAATTTACCTCGACACCAACAACAACGGCATCCTCGACGCGACGGAAACTGCTGTTTCCACAGATGCCAATGGCAAGTACACCTTCCCCAATGTCGGGACTGGTACTTACAAGGTGAGGGAAGTGCAGCAAGCCGGCTGGACGAAGACGACTCCTGACCCGGCTGACTTAGCAGTGCAAGGGGCGCAAACCATTACAGGGATCAACTTTGGGAATTACCAGCCCCGTAGCATCAGCGGTGTCAAATTTAATGACCTCAATAATAATGGCACGCTCGATCCTGGAGAACCGGGACTACCCAACTGGCAAATCTACCTCGACCTCAATGGCAACGATCGCCTGGATACAGGGGAACCCACCGTCACCACGGATGCAAACGGACTCTACACCTTTAGCGATCCAGCCCCCGGTACTTATAAAGTTCGAGAAGTACAACAAACTGGTTGGACTCAGACAACCCCAAATCCCCCAAGTGTGGCGATCGCCAGTGGTACTAATGTTAAGAACATCAACTTTGGTAACTTCCAAGCTGGTAGCATTAGCGGTAGCGTCTTTAACGACCTCGATCGCAATAGCCAAAAAGATGCTACAGAATCTGGACTCTCAGGGTGGGCTGTTCAGTTAATTAACCCCTCCACTGGGGCGATCGTTACCACTCAAACCACCGATACCAGTGGTAATTACAACTTTAAAAATTTGAACCCTGGCACTTATCGAGTCCGGGAAGTGCTACAAACTGGCTTCTCGCGGACGACCCAACTGCCCTCTGATATCACGCTGAACGGTGGCAACAGTGTCAACAACATTAATTTTGGCAATGTTCTGTTGACTCCAATACCGACCCCAGCACCAACCCCAGCGCCAACCCCAGCACCAACCCCAGCGCCAACCCCAGCGCCAACCCCAGCGCCAACCCCGGCCCCAACACCAACGCCAGTGCCGGAAATTCAGCTACCGCAGCAACCACAGCCACCAGTTCCTTTAGATTCAGATGTGTTGTGTGCTGGGATCGCACTTCCTGATATCAGTTCAGTACCAGGGCGAAATCCCTCAGGGAATAACATCATTGGTACAGAAGGAGACAATACTCTCTTCGGTACCCCTGCCATTGATAATATCGAGGGTTTGGGTGGCAATGACCTACTTTATGGCTTGCGAGGGAATGACTACCTCAACGGCGGAGCTGGGAATGATACGATCCTCAGCGGGAAAGGCTTTGATGTTGCTTTTGGTGGCAGTGGCAACAACTTAATTTTCGGCGATCGTGGCAATGATACCCTGGTTGGTGGAGAGGATAGTGATAGCCTCTATGGAGGTACTATCGACCTCAACGACAAAGATGTGACCGGGAATGATTTGCTATTTGGTGGGGGTGGTAATGATTTCCTCTATGGTCTAGAGGCGGCAGATACCCTCATCGGTGGCGATGGCAATGATATGCTGCGGGGTGGTAAGGGTAATGACCTCGAGGCGGGTGGTAATGGCAACGACCTCCTCTTCGGTGATTTGGGCAATGACACCTTGATTGGTGGCGATGGTGAGGACACGATCTATGGGGACAGTGGTAACCCAGTGCCACCTGGAACGGTTGGTGGCAATGACTTGATCTGTGGTGGTAATGGCAACGACCTGATCTACGGCAATCAAGGCGAGGATACGGTCTATGGGGATGCTGGCAATGATACCCTTTACGGTGGTCCAGAGAATGACGTTCTGATTGGTGGGCTGGGAGATGATTGGCTAATTGGTGAAGCTGGCACTGATTCATTGATCGGTGGCAGTGGCAAGGACCACTTTGTCTTGAAACAAGCAACCGGTAGTGATATAATTTTCGACTTTACCAAAGGCGAAGATATTCTCGAATTGTCGGGAGGCCTAACCTTTGACCAACTCAGCCTGAGTCAAAATACTGATGGTGTTCTGATTAAAGTGGCGAGTACCGGTGAACTCCTAGCAACGCTGATTGGAGTACGACGCAACCAACTCACGCAGCAGGACTTCAACCTAGTAGTCTGATGCAGGGAGAAAGTTAAGAGTTTTCAGGTTATAACCCTAAACCTGGAACTCTTAGCTAGAGTTGCTCAAGATAGCTCAACAAGTCTGCCATTTCTTGCGGGCTAGGCTGAAACTGGGGCATGGGTGGCGTTTGCCCGCTAATCACTTGTTGGATCAAGCTAGTTTCTGACTTGCGCTGTGATACCCCGTGCAGGCGAGGTCCGACTTGGCTGTCAGAACGCCATTCATGACAACCTGCACAGTTCATTTCAAAGATGGCGTGTCCCTGTAAGGGATCGCCCGTTAAGGACAATACACTTTTAACATAAGGGTCTGTAACCTGAAGCTGGTGAATCCCTAAAATTATCAGGAGACTTACCAGCAAGACCGCTAGCGCGAGTACAGCGATCCGCTTGATCAGGTTGTCCGTTGCATTGCTAGCAAGCTGGTTATCCAAAGGGGCCCTATAAAAAACTATCGACAAGAAACTTTAATTCACATAACATAGCTTAATGGTTCCGGGCGGTGAGAGCAAGGTCATAGACAGCTTGAAGCTGGATTCTGTACGAAAACACCTCAGAATCAACTAGAGTGAAAAACAGGTTATTGAAACTTAATGCTAAGGAGTTTTAACGTGATTGAACCACTACTCTCAGGAATTGTCCTGGGTCTGATTGCCGTCACCCTATCAGGTCTGTTTTTCGCTGCTTATCAACAGTACAAGCGTGGCGATCAGTTAGGAATCAACGACTAAACACACAACCTAATATCCCCCAGGCTAGAAAAGCTCTGGAGGACTGTGACGGGGATGGTAACATCCCCGCCTGCTTACCTCAAAACCATTGAGCGGTATCGAAACAAATTTTGCTGATAGATCGATCTCAACTGAGGCATTGACTTTTCTAAGGAACCGCCACCCAGTCGCTTGAGCGATGGCCAGACCCGCACTAGCTTTCCTACAGCGGTCTCGAAGCGACCCGCCTCCACATCTTCTAACGCGCCTCGTTCCCGAATTAATTCCACCGCCACTCGGTCTTGATTGGTGGGTCGGAAGTCACGAACGCCGATTTTTTTAGCAAGCCGGTCCCAGGTGGGACTGAGCAATTGATAGCGACCGGCAGCGTCGGAACAGAGGCGTTGCGTGGCTCCAACCCCGCATTGGATCTGGCGAGGATGATCTTCAAAACTGGAAAATTGGGGACCGGTGAACTGAGTATAGTAACCTTCTGGGCCAGCAGTCCCTTCTGCGATCGCAATGGTATCTAAAAAAGCTCGAACCTTGGGATTATTCAGTTCCGACGTGACCGATAAAGCTTGATTGAGGGACGGCTGTTCCTTAACTTCCTCCCATTCTAGGCTGTTCTGGTTGCCAGAGGTAGACCCCGACCGCACCACCCCCAGCCAGCGTGGTGCCATTAAACCAAATCCAAAGAAAAAGCTGGCGCACAAACCTAACTGCCACTGAAAAGAAAGCCGTAAGCTGAGCAACTTTGCCAACATGAGCTTCACCTGCGACCGCGAGCTCGGAACAACTTGAAGAGCGATCGCTCCCTGACGGTTGGCAAACCTTAAAAAAGATTTCACGACCAGCAATTGCTCTCGGTAGGAGAACGGCGAGAGTTGTTGCTGACTGAGGTAAGTTGCAAAGGCGGAAATATCTGCCGCTGTCACTTTTACCAGTGGTTTCGCGATGAAGTGGCGGAACTGCTCGATCGCCTGCTGGGATAAGCGCTGCTTGTCTGGGGGTCTTCGCTGTATCCACCTGTGAATCAACTCAGTCTCAGAGCAGGGGTGGAGTTTACCTCCCAATGTTGATGGTTCTGCGTACATAAATCACCTGTTCTGTGGGTCAGCTACAGTCAAATACAGAGAGGGCTTGCTGAAAAAAGCGAAAGCCTGCATTCATCAAGGGTCCTTACGGTCTTCAAAGTCCTGTCAAGCGCTCCCAAATCTGGTGCTAGACCTCAAAACGTTTCCCCTTTCCCCCTTTTTTCCCTTTCCCCCTTCTTCAACAAGCCCCTGATAGCTGTAGGTTAGGCGCTGACTGGGTCGAGCTGGGGGGTAGGCTGTTCCAACAGCTTGGCGTAGAGTTGGCTTAACTGTAAGGCAACGCCATCCCAGCTAAAGTACGTTTCAACCCGTCGCCGACCCGCTTGACCGAGTTGTTGACACCAAACAGGATCGAGCAGAAGGCGGTCTATGGCAGCCGCCCAGGCAATCTCATCTTTGGCAGGAACCAGCAAACCGGTTTCTTGGGGGAGCACTGTAAATTTCAAGCCACCGACCTTAGAGGCAATGACGGGAGTGCTACAGGCCATTGCTTCAAGGGCGACTAAACCAAAGGGTTCATAGTGGCTGGGAACGGCACAGACATCGGCGGCAGCATAGTAGGCGGGCAAAATCTCTCGACTCAGGCAACCGGGAAAGTAAGTTATTTCACTGAGTCCTAAATCTTGGACGATGCTCTCAATGCGATCGCGTTCTTTGCCATCGCTACCACCTGGTCGCCAACCGCCACCGATGATGAGTTGCAGCATTCCTTGCGACCGCAGCGATGACCGACTGATCGCGCGGACTAAGGTTTCAATGCCTTTGCGCGGGTCAAACCGCCCTACATACAACACCACTTTCCGATCCGGTGCAATTCCCAATTGCTGCCGGGCTGCGGCCTTAGACAGGGAGCCGAACTGCTGAATCTCCGTGCCACAGGGGATGATCTCAATCTGACCTTGGGGGGAAACGAGCGATCGCAGGTGTTCTTGCTCTTGAGGACTGGTGGCAATAATGCGATCGCCTGTTTCTAAACAATTTTTCTCAACGGAGAGCCGTGTTTTCGCAATCAAGGGAACGGTAGCCACTGACTTGTACTTCACAGATCCTAACGAGTGATAGGTGTGAACTTGCTTCAATGGTTGATATTTCTTCAACTCCATTCCCACCCAAGCAGATAACCAATAGTTAGTATGTACTAATGGATATTGCCAACCAGAATCTAACTGAAACTTCAAAAACTCTTCTACAAATCTTGGTAAAAAGCCATACAACTCATCGCGAGGAATAAATTTCTCTGGCCCAGCCACCAGGCGAATGGTTCGGCAATTGCGACTATGTTCAACTAAAACAGGTTTTTGCGAGTCAGCTTTGCGGGTAAACATATCAACTTGCCACCCTAATCGGCCGAGTGCTTCGCCAACCTGACGGACATAAACATTTTGTCCACCTGCTTCTTCTTGACCGATTTCCACAGCGGGATCGCCGTGAACTGAGATCAAAGCGATGCGTTTTTTCGTGGGAGCAACCATGATTTTAGCACCAAGAACAGACACTACCTATCTTGTCATACTCCCCCTCCTAATCCGATCGAGATTAGCAAGGAATATGCTAGAAAAATCATCAAAATTCACATTTTTCCCGTTTTTTGACCTTTTTTCCTAATCCATGACCCCTCCAAATCCTTGGCATCAAAAACCAAAAACTTACTCAGTTATTATGTAAAATGAAAGTCGGCTTTAAGAAATCATCCCGCAGGTTGAAGTTATTCACGAACCCTTTAAAAAGCTTGCTCCGGCTGGCATTGGCAGCCACTCCCTAGTCCGACAGAGAGACTGAAGATTAATTTTTTCGGTGTTGAGAAAGAGGCGCTTCTGTCTCTGGACCGTTGAGAGGGGTTGTGCGCTGGGATTTGGTCAGGGAACCGTACCGCTTCGCCCAAACTTGGGTAAACTCAGCTCCTAAAAACAGAATTTGGGCTGAAAAATTAATCCACAACAACACAACGACGAAGGAACCAGCCGCACCGTAGGCTGAAGCAATGCTGCTATTCCCTAGATACAGTCCGATCAGTGACTTGCCAATGGTAAACAGCACGGAAGTGATCGCAGCTCCGATCCAGACATCATTCCAGTCGAGCTTGATATCGGGGAGGAATTTATAAATGAGGGCGAATAGTAGGGTAACTACGCTGAAGGAAATGCCAAAATCAATCAGTTGCCAAACGCCAACGGGAACGTGAAGCAAGCCATTTAACCACTGACTGAGGGCTGCTAAAACAGAACTGACGACTAAGGAGACGAGTAGGAGAAAGCCGATACTCAGAATCATCGCGAAGGATAGCAGGCGATCGCGCAAGAAGTTAAATGCACCCTGATTTGGCGGTGGTGTAGCGTTCCAAATCATGTTGAGGGCTTCTTTGAGATTGGTAAAGACATTGGATGCGCCCCACAGTAAAGTCGCAATGCCGATGAGGGTGGCGACAATTCCCGATTGGGGGTGGGAAGCATTGGCGACGAGGTCCTGGATGGTTTCAGCCCCACCTCTGCCGACTAGACTCTGGAGTTGCCCCACTAGCAAGCCTTGGGCTGCTTCTTGACCAAAGGCCAAGCCTGCGATCGCAATCAAAATAATCAGCAGGGGTGCGAGGGAAAAAATTGTGTAATAAGCTAATGCTGCTGCTAAGGTAGGTGCTTTATCTTCTTGCCATTCTTTAAACGTTTCTTTAAGCAGCGAAAAGATAGTTTTGATGGTCACAGCCAAAGTTTCCTTTCATGAGAGTACCCCACCTTAATCATCGAGAATCTCTACCTGTTTATCCTCTGTCAAAAGACGGATTCGTAAACAAACAGCCAGCAGTCAGAATAGAACAGAAGGTAAAAACTAAAAGGCAGAAGAGAAGATAATTTAATATTTTTAACCGTGAAGTTATCGATTTATTTTAAGAATTTTCTGCCTGTTAAATTGATAACACTTGATTTAAGAATTATTTCCTTAACGATTCTGTGATGAAAACTTTAGAGCCGACCATTTCTAATTCTCGAGCTTCCTCTCGTTCCTCTAAAAATTGGTGGTCAAAATTTAGTGCTTCGATCGCACTGCTCAATTTGTTATTGGTACTGTTTAACTCCACTTACATCCCTTTACGCCCGATTTATTTCCGTTATGTCCCGCGTCTGGTAACTGTCTATGACCCCATTAAAGGCGTTGAATCTAATACCTCCTCTGCAAGCGTCCTCACTATAACAGATGGATTTTGGCAAATCGATCGGTTTTTTATCTGCTTCTTTGCCATTGAACTCTTAGTACAAGCTTTTCTTCTCAGATTCCGTAAGCCAGGGAAAGTGTGGACCGATACTCTCCTCCGACGCTGGTATGAAGTGTTTCTACTGATTCCTTTTTGGCGGGAATTCCGAATGCTTCCTGTCCTAGTACGACTCCATAAATCAGGTTTAATTAATCTCGATCGAGTTGTCGATCAAATCATTGCTGAACCCACCCTTTACTTAGCAAATACTTTATCTGAATATATTATTGTGCGACTGATTAATCAAGCTAAAAAATCCCTCCAACAGGGGGAAGCTGCTCGTTTTTTACTGCAACCCCAGCCTTACCTCCATGTTAACCAAAGTAATACTATTGAGCAAATTCTCAACCGTTTGTTAGACTTAACAATTTACAAAGTTTTGCCACAGGTCCAGCCAAATTTAGAAGCCGTGGTTCATCATAATTTAGAACGAGCGATTAAACAGTCTGATTTTTATCAAATGATGGCAGGTTTTTCTCCGATGGGACTTGTGCCGACTGAGGTGACAGAACAGCTTGCTAATTATCTAGCGAAGACTGCTGTCAATGTGGTTGCCACTGCTTATGAAGATGACCGCGGACGCGAACTCATCGAAAGTCTCACCCAAGATTTTAAGGAAACTTTGCGACAAGAACTACAAGATCAAAATACCCTTTTAGAACTACAATTGCTCCTCGCAGATTTGTTAGAAGAATTCAAATTAAATTACATTCAAGGTGGATTGAAAATAGGATCGGCGGATACTTTGGCAGAAATCGATCGACTCCGCCAAGCGGTTGAATAATCAGAATTTTATTTAAAAATAGATGTCAGTTTCTATCGCTAAAATCATCAATTATTACTTTCTGGACTTTTGCTTCGTCTTTTTTCTCTCTTAACCAATGAGCAAAGACTGACCCCCATCAATCCAGATTTCCGTGCCAGTAATGTGATTAGAAACATCAGAAGCTAAAAATAATACTAATTGCGCTACCTGTTCAGCAGTTCCCGATTTGCCGTCCGTTAAAGGAATTTGACCTTCTGGATACTCGGCTGGTTCTTTAACTGCTTCTAAATTTCGTTGTTCTGTGCTTCGATCGATAGCAGTGGTAATGGCTCCCGGACAAATAACATTAACTCGAATTCGCGATTCTGCGAGTTCCAGAGCTACCATTTTAGTAAAAGCAACCTGCGCTGCTTTCGTACAAGAATAAGCAGTGGCTCCAGTATTGCTAAAAACACGAGTTCCGTTAATTGACGAAGTAATAATAACGGAACCTCCTTGTTTTTTCAGGTGTGGAACTGCATATTTCACCGTGAGAAAAGTCCCGGTTAAATTCACGCTAATTGTTTTTTCCCACTCCTGGGGTTCTAGCTGCTCGATCGGAGCCCAAACACCGTTAATTCCTGCATTCGCAAAGACGATATCTAGTCGCCCCCATTGTTTAATAATCTCTGCAACTGCTTTTTGCATCTGCTCTGGGTTAGAGATATCCGCAGCTACGGAAATGGCCTCTCCCCCCTGCCTACGAATCGAGTCCACAACGGCTGCTAGTTTTTCCTCTGAACGCTCTAAGGCAACTACTTTTGCACCTTCCTTTGCTAGCAAATAAGCAGTTGCTTCACCGATCCCCGATCCAGCTCCTGTAATCAGTGCTACTTTTCCGGTCAATTGCATAAATTTTCTCATCCTTCAGCTAGAAGTCATTCAAGCAAGCTCAAAGCTACAATGCTTCTATCTCTAGGTACAGACTTTTATGCAAAAGTTTAATTTAGGCTGTCAACTCAATTACACGCTAGCAACACCAAGCACGCTCATTTTTCACATCCAGCCTGTGACGTCGGATTATCAAAGAATTTTACAGGAACAGCTTCAACTCGATCCCTTGCTCCCCGTTGAAGAGTATGTAAACCCGCTAGAAAATAACCGCTATATCCGGATTAATGCGCCAGCGGGAGAGTTGCAAATTTCTTATCAAGCAACGGTAGCCTTGTCACAATTTGAGGCGAACCCGGAAACACTCCAGGAAGTGGAACCTGCTCATTTACCGTTAGAAACGCTGCACTATCTTTATCCCAGTCGCTATTGCCAGTCAGATCGGCTGATGAATTTAGCCCAGTCAGAATTTGGAGATTTAAAGCCGGGATACTCCAAAGTTCAGAAAATTTGTGACTGGATTTATGAGAAAGTTAAATATCTATCGGGCAGTACCAATTCTCAAACGTCTGCTTACGACACCGTGACACAACGAGCCGGGGTTTGTCGCGATTTTGCTCACTTAGGAATTGCTTTTTGTCGTGCTTTAAATATTCCTGCTCGCTTTGTTTCAGCTTATGCTTATAAACTGGAACCACCAGACTTTCATGCCTGTTTTGAAGCATATCTCAGCGATCGCTGGTATTTATTTGATGCCACGCGACTGGTGCCTCTAGAGGGAGTCGTTCGTATTGGGACCGGTCGGGATGCGGCGGACGTATCCATCGCAACGCTGTTTGGTTCCGTGGAGATGAACCAGATGCAGGTCTTTGTAGAACCAGCAGACGATGGGACAGACAACACTGAAGAGAAATCAGGTGCGATCGCCATTACTAAGAGCTTGGTTACAACTTAGACTGCTGAAAAGCGCTTGGGTAAGCTTGCCAAACCTGACCGACAAAATGCCTTAATTCTTGGTGAGCCGCGGTCGCATCTTTCCCTTCACTGCCAAGGGAATGCAACTGAGTTAACAACGGAATTACTTCTGTATCCAAGGCGGCTCGAAACAAACTCACAGGCCAAAGCAAATCAGCACCATCCCGTAAATCCCATAAAAATCGCTGTGCAGCTTCCTGCGACTGCCATTGAGAAACCTGATTCCCCTCAGAAACCGACGTAACCAACATTAACGGACGAACCCAGCAAACTTGGCGTGCTGCTACCACTTGGATCGCCTCTGCATAGAGGCACAGGCCTCCATATTCTAAGCAGACAACTTGACCCGGCCCAAAATCAGGCCCAGAATCCACTAAGGGTGACATCGCGGAACAAATCTACCTCAACTTGCATCAATTTGCTGGAGAGCTCGCTCTAAATCAGCGGTTAACTGTTGTGAGTCCTTTTTTCCCGTTCCCTTGCAGTAATCAGCCGCCAACAGAGGAGCACCGATGACAATTTTGACGCGACAACCTTTACGGGGAATCGTTGCAGAGTAACGGAGGCTCACAGGTACAATTTTAACTCCTAAACCTGGTTGAGACGATTCGGCTTGCAGGGCGATGCGAGACAAACCAGGTTTGAGGGGGTGAACCCGGTGGTCGCGAAAAATTCCCCCTTCCGGGAAAATCACTAACATCTGTTGATTGAGGAGAATTTCGACGCCGTGGCGGAGGCTACCAATTCCTGGATGCTGCGGATCGATGGGAAACCCACCCAAGCGCCGAATAAACCAGCCTTGTAACCCACTGACTTCATTCACCGATACCATAAACCGCAAATCTCGCCCGGTAACATGGCGACCTGTAGCATAAGGTAACATCAAGGCATCCCATCGCGATCGATGAGTGGGAGCCAAGATCACCGGTCCTGATTTAGGGAGGTGTTCCTGACCAGAGACTTGAATTCCATCAAAATAGAAGGGTAAAACGGCAAAACGGCCTAGCGGATAAACCAACCAAGCTAACCAAGGAGAAACTTGAGAGGTGATCGTTGGTGCCACGGAAGCCGGCATTGGTGTTACGACAGGAAATTTACTGGAGTCAAGGATAATCATGGTGCTGTTGCTGAGCCCAATTCAGCTTGTCTAAAGACTTCTCGACTCTACAGTAAGTCGTTTCAGAGTCCTGTTGTTTAGCTCAAAGGACACTTCTGGTATTGTCATCTCAGCCACGACTGGGAAAGGATGGACGGTTGACGAAGAACTGTTAACCGTTCAGGGTTCCCCCTCTTCTACAGTTACCTTGCTTTTTGCCGACACTCGGCAAACCAGGACTGTAATTGTTGTCGGCAAGCAGACTCCATAATACCCCCTAGTACAGACAAGCGGTGATAAGAGCAAGGACTATCGGGAATATTTGCCACTGTCCGAATTGTGCCAGTTTTCGGATCGTCTACTCCATAGACTAATAACCCGATCCGAGCTTGCACGATCGCACCCGCACACATCGGACAAGGTTCTAACGTTACATAAAGAGTGCATTCATGCAAATGCCAGTTTCCCAGAGCTTGACCTGCCGCCCGTAACGCTAAAATTTCAGCGTGGGCCGTGGGGTCGCAGTCTCGCTCACGTCGATTTTCTGCTTTCGCGATCGGTTTGCCACAGGAGTCAACAATAACAGCACCCACGGGTACTTCGCCCGCCTCACCAGCAGCTTGAGCCAGTTCTAGGGCCCGGCTCATCCACTCTTGATGGATCAAATACTGAGGATCGTTAATTCCAGATATCACGATAAAATTCCTAGGGCTGGCTAATTATGGCCTGAGATTTCCGTCTAAACAAGCAAATTCCACTAACAGCCTCGCTTACCCCATCCTTGACTATGCAAGTTGAATGGCAAACCGCCAAAACCTACGAAGATATCCTTTACCACAAAAGTAGTGGCATCGCTAAAATTACGATTAATCGTCCCCACAAGCGCAATGCTTTTCGCCCCAAAACCGTTTTTGAACTCTGCGATGCCTTTGCTGATGCTCGCGAAGATTCTAAGGTTGGTGTTGTTTTGTTCACAGGTGCAGGTCCTCATACCGATGGTAAATATGCCTTCTGTGCAGGTGGGGATCAAAGTGTAAGAGGGTCAGGGGGGTATGTGGACGAGGAGGGAATTCCCCGCCTCAACGTACTGGACTTGCAACGGTTGATTCGCTCGATGCCGAAGGTGGTCATTGCTTTAGTGGCTGGATATGCGATCGGCGGGGGTCATGTTCTCCACCTGATCTGTGACCTAACCCTTGCTGCGGATAATGCCATTTTTGGGCAGACTGGTCCGAAAGTCGGCAGCTTTGACGGTGGGTTTGGAGCTAGCTACCTTGCGAGAATCGTCGGTCAGAAAAAAGCACGGGAAATTTGGTTTCTCTGTCGCCAGTACAGCGCTCAGCAGGCCTTAGAGATGGGTTTGGTAAACTTGGTGGTACCTGTTGAGGAACTGGAATCAGAAGGAATCAAGTGGGCACAGGAGATATTAGACAAGAGCCCGATCGCGATTCGCTGCCTCAAAGCAGCACTGAATGCAGACTGTGATGGTCAAGCGGGGTTGCAAGAACTAGCTGGTAATGCCACCTTGCTATATTACATGACCGAGGAAGGAGCAGAAGGAAAACAAGCTTTTTTGGAGAAGAGGCAACCTGATTTTCGTCAATTTCCTTGGCTGCCCTAGGGCAATGATTGAGATTTTTTAATCATTAAGGTTTGGATTTTGTACTTTGGTTTATAGGGGCATTTCATCGACTTGTCTTATCAGTCTCAGTTGTGAAAGCCGAATGCAACAATTACCCTCCCGGAAAAGTCGGATTCGCGTCAGAAGGTGTTTAGACTGCGACCGCTTCAGTTGACCTTTCCGCAACGGCTGGCTGAGTGTACTCCTGGGTGTTGTAGTCTGAGCAGTCGATGGGAAGGGGTTCCCGCAAGGCGATCGTCTGTTTTTGCCAAAGTACAATCTCTTCGATTGCTTCCCAAGGTGGTGTAAAAGGTGGCAGTGCGAGAGAACAGGCATCCCACCTGCTCTGAACTGGCACACTGAGTTGCTCGCAAAATCCTCCCCGCCTTCCCTCTGGCATATAATAGCGGCAGTGGCGGCAAGTTGAAGTTAAAAATTTGGAAGTTTTCATACAAAGTTCCTCTGGCCTGCAAGCTTCATATTCAATTGTGAAGCCGGCTGTCAGGATGCCTGAGAGGCTGAGAACCGAGATGTAGTCTAGCTTAGAGCGATCCCCAGAGTCATAATAAATTTTATACTTTCTTTAGGGTTTTGTTATATACAGACATGTTTCCGAATAAAAACTAACAAGCAGCCCCAGTAAGAAGAGAGCCTGAATTACCAAAAAGCAATCGGGGATCAAGCAAAAGAGTAAACATGAAGTGACTACCAGATGAGATTTAGGGGATAAGTTTCCCGGTTGGGGAGATGAGAGAATTAAGGATTGGTAGCCTCCATCACTTCTAAGTGATAATTGATGGTTTCCAGGCAAAGAGGAGGGATCAAAACCTGAAGGTATCAAAGGCAAGCCATCAAAAAGACTCCCCTTCCCCCAGAAAATGGTAATCAATGTTACAGAATAATTTTCAGGCCTCTGTTGGCTAACCCTAGTAGTAAAGAAAGCACAGCAATTTGCGACCGCTCCCAGTTTGAACCCTAAAGCCGCTCAGAACGGTTAGGATTTAGCGATCTAAGAGAGAATTGGTAGGATGAGCCATTAAGAGGTGATAGGAGTTTTGCAAATGAGCCAACGTTCCTCGGTCGAATCCCCGCAACAATCAACTTCCAATTCCATCCAGCCTGCCCTCCAAGCAGTGCTTGGTTGCTTAGATGTCAACCTCGAACAAGAACTGACCCAATATCGGCGACATCGGAAACAAGCCCAACAGTGGGTTACGCCGACCGCTCGCGCCACCGGTCAATCCCAGCAACGAGGTCCAGACCTAATCTCCCCTGCTGCCCTCAATAGTCAGGGCAAACCCCAGGAAACAGCAGAACAAAAACTGCCAGAGTTCGCTGATTCAGAAGCGTTACCGTCACCCTTACAACTAGCCCTGACCCCCTCAGAAGGAGGAATCACCACCAACCAAAGTCATCAGCCAGCAAGATCGGCAGAGAACACTTCAGCACCCGATCGCTATCTGGAATCCAGCGAAGCCCTGATTAAAAGCTTGGACGAGGCAAAATCAGCCGCTCCCACAGATAACAACCTCCTAACCAGTCTGTTCACTCCCTTAGGGATCAGCTCAATGCTGCTATTTTTGCTGTCCTGCATTACCTTGGGCTTTGTCGTCATCAGCCCGTCGGGGATGAAAGCTCTCGGTCTCGACCGCTTCTTCAAACCCATTACTCCTGCAACGGTCAAAGATCCGAACCCCTCAACACCCAATCGAGCTGAACTCTCCCTAGCACTGCCCAAAGCTCCTAACTTAGCTTCTAAAGAGTTTGTCGAGTTAGACTTGAGTACCCTTAGCAACATCAATTATCGCTCTAGCCCCATTCCTACGCCCTCAGCTAAACCTTCCATCCCACCGAGTCCAAAAGCCATTCCTTCCAGCAATTTGTCTCGGCTGAGCAATTTATCAGAAACCAACAAATCCACAACCAATGACCAGGGCCTGAACAACCTCAGTACAGCTCTACTCCCCTCTCCATCACCCTCCCCAGTCAAACCGTCCCCAGTCCCTGGCATACCAGGTAACCCGATCAAAGCTGAAGATGGTTTCTATTACGTCGTCATAGATTTTACCGGAGAACAATCCCTAGCACAGGCAAAAAAAGCAGTTCCAGATGCCTATGTCCGCAAATTCTCAAATGGTGTAAAGATCCAGATGGGGGCCCTAAGCGATGCAGAATCAGCGAAACGCTTAGTCAATGAACTCCAGGAAAAAGGAGTCACGGCAAAATACTATCAGCCTTGAACCAGGAAGCTTGTAGCCCGCCCCAGTCAGGGCGGGTTTCCAGGGAATATCAAGCAGAGAGATGCCTAAAATTTACCCTTTTACTGTTAGGGTTTTCTTGCTCCCCCTTCGCCTTCACTCATTCTCTGACCTCAAATTGGGAGTCGTATTATGGGATTATTTGACCGCATTTGGCGAGTGATTCGCGCTAACCTCAATAGCTTAATCAACTCAGCCGAAGATCCAGAAAAGATTCTGGAACAGAGTGTGATGGATATGCAAGAGGATCTGATTCAGATCCGGCAAGCAGTGGCTCAAGCGATCGCAACCCAAAAACGTAGCGAGCGGCAGTGCGCCCAAGCTGAATCCACCGCCTCAGAATGGCATCAGCGGGCGCAACTCGCTTTGCAAAAAGGAGAAGAAAACTTAGCGCGAGAAGCCCTCACCAGACGAAAATCCTACCAGGAAACAGCCACGGCGATGAGAACTCAGCTTGAGCAGCAGAGTACCATTGTTGCCAAGCTCAAAGAAAATATGCGGGCCCTAGAAAGTAAAATAGCGGAAGCTAAGGCAAAAAAAGATATGTACATTGCTCGCGCCCGTTCTGCCAAGGCTTCTGAAAAGCTGAATGAACTGATAGGCAATCTGAATACAGGCAGTGCTTTGAGCGCCTTTGAGCGGATGGAAGAAAAAGTTTTGCAACTGGAAGCTCGCTCTGAAGCGATCGCAGAATTGGGAACTAGCGACTTAGAAAAACAATTCCTTTCTTTAGAAAGTGGCAGCGATGTAGAAACTGAGCTAGCCAGTATGAAAGCGCAATTACAAGCTGGAACCAATATCGCGAGATTGCCAGCAGTGGAGCCACCCTCTGGGAAACAACCGCCGAAAACTGACGAATAGCTACGAGACCGACGCTAAGCCGGACAAACAGCAGCCACAATTTCGGTATGACAGTTACACTGGATTAATAGTTATAGCAGTTCTCATTCAGAGAAAGTACAGCAGCTCAGATGGTAGAGCAGTCGAGCCAAATCCGATGTAGGGATAGAAAGCTTCTCAATCTTGCTCGGGGCTTTCCTGCCTCACCCGTGAGGATCGCTTTAAACTGGATATGTAAGTTTGAGATAGTTGCCTGCGGGCTCAATCAATTGACAAGAAAGCGAACACACTTTCAGAAGGCTGGTTGAAGCCAAGCGCCTGCCTTTCGCCACCTCGTACACCCCTATTAGGAAAAACAGCATTATGGGATTACTTGATCGCATTAGCCGCGTCTTCCGAGCCAACATCAACGACATGGTGAACAAAGCCGAAGACCCGGAAAAGATTTTAGAGCAGTCCATCATGGATATGCAGGAAGATTTGGTGCAGTTACGTCAGGCGGTTGCCAGTGCCATAGCGACTCAGAAGCGCACCCAGCAGCAGTACAACCAGGCGGAATCTCAAGCTAACCAATGGCAGCAACGAGCTCAACTCGCTCTCCAGAAAGGTGATGAGAATTTGGCTCGTGAAGCCTTGGTTCGCCGGAAGACTCATGCTGAGACAGCCACGACTCTGAAAGCGAGCCTGGATCAGCAGACGACTCAGGTGGAAACCCTTAAGCGTAACTTGATCGCGTTAGAAAGCAAGATTTCTGAAGCTAAAACCAAGAAAGATATGCTCAAGGCGCGGATCTCTGCTGCCAAGGCTCAGGAGCAGCTCAATAATACAATTGGCTCTCTGAATGCCAGTGGCTCGATGGCTGCTTTTGAGCGGATGGAAGAAAAAGTCTTGCAACTAGAAGCTCGTTCTCAGGCTGCGGCGGAGTTAGGGGGTGCGAGTAGTAGCTTAGAAGAGCAATTCCGCCTGCTGGAAGGTAGTAGTGATGTCGATGATGAACTGGCTCAGATGAAAGCACAACTCGCAGGTGCTCCCCCTAGCCAAGGTCAACTACCAGCATCTGGTCAAACTGCGGGTTCTCAGCCAAATTCAGTGGTTGACGCAGAATTGGAAGAATTACGGCAGCAGCTTAATAAAATGTAGTCGGGGGCAACTGCTCAGGAACGATTGGAACGATCAAAAAGCAGCGATCGCGCTAGTGAGGCGCTGCTGGCTCTCGAACAATTCTCAGGGTGGGCTGACAGTCCACCCTGAATTTTTTTTAAGGCATTACCCCCACCTGGAAAAATCCTTAGTTGTTTGAGAACCTAAATTCATTAAACTTAAAGCTAAAACTTAGCAACTGTCTTAAGATAGATTAAATAAAACCTATTTTTGTATTTCCAACCGGAAAATTATACCCAAAGAAGTAGATTTTATAGAATGGGTGCTCCTAACTGTCCACACGCAATCACACCGATTCTTTGCAATGCCCCTGAAACTTCCTCGATTCCCACCCTCGGCTCGGCTATTCTTTTCAAGAATTTTTAGCAGTTCCGTTGCGTGCACCTCGATCTTAATTGCTCTTGACTCTGCTCCTCTCGCTGCTCAAACTGTTAACTCGGTGCCCATTCCCAATCCAGTTTTGCCGACACCAGCACCGCAGCCAGAACCAGCCCCTCCTTCACCCCTGCCTCCTCCGGACCAACTGCTTCAACCTTCCACCCCAACCCTCCCAACGGAAGAAGCTCCCAATGTTTCAGGCACGATTACCGTCAATCGATTTGAGGTAGTGGGCAGCACCGTTTTCAGTGCCGCAGACTTTGAGCAGTTGCTTAAAGGTTTTACGGGTCGCCCTCTAACCTTTGCGGAACTGTTGCAAGCCCGTTCTGCTGTCACGAAGTTCTATGTAGAGCGAGGTTACATCACCTCTGGCGCTCTGATTCCTCCACAAACTCTGACGGCAGGAGTGGTAACCATTCAGGTGGTGGAAGGGAAATTAGAAAGCATTAATGTCACGGGTAACAAACGGCTGAAATCTGACTATGTGCGAAGTCGGCTAGCGATCGCCACTCAAGCGCCCCTGAATCAAAACCGCTTATTAGAAGCTCTACAACTTTTGCAACTCAACCCCTTAATCGCTAATATCTCTGCTGAATTACAAGCAGGAACGCGACCGGGTTTGAACTTACTCGAAGTCCGCATTAAAGAAGCTAAAACCTTTGATGCCCGCTTGTTTGCGGATAATGGTCGCTCTCCTAGTGTGGGCAGTTTCCGGCGGGGAGCAGAAGTGAGCGAGGCGAATGTCCTAGGTTTTGGAGATAGCGCTAGCTTAACTTACACCAATACTGACGGCAGTAATGCCGTGGACTTTAACTATACGGTGCCGATCAATCCCCGTAATGGTACGGTTAGCTTACAACTCAGTCGGACACGGAGCCGGATTATCGAGCCACCGTTTGATGTGCTTGATATTGAAGCGACTAGTCGCAATTATGAGTTGAGCTATCGGCAACCCATTGTGCAAACTCCTACTCAGGAAATCGCTCTTGGGGTGACGTTGGAGCGACGAGAGAGTGACACCTCTCTGTTAGGGACCGATTTTCCCTTATCACTAGGAGCAGATGCAAGCGGAAAAACTCGCCTTTCTGTGGTTAGGGCATTCCAAGAATATACTCAGCGGGGAGCTCAACAAGTTTTTGCAGCGCGGTCACAATTTAGCGTGGGATTGGGTGTCTTAGATGCCACAGTGAATGATAAGGGGCCTGATAGTCGATTTTTTGCTTGGCGTGGTCAATTACAGTATTTGCGTCTGCTGGCACCGGAAACGCTGTTATTGTTGCGGTCTGATATGCAGCTTGCAGGGGGGTCGTTAGTACCTTTAGAACAAATTGGTTTAGGCGGTTTAGATACGGTACGGGGTTATCGACAGGATGCTTTGCTAACTGATAATGGCTTTTTTGCTTCGGCGGAGCTGCGGTATCCCATTTACCGGACATCCGACCGACAAGGGGTGTTGCAGGTAACGCCGTTTGTGGATTTTGGCACCGCTTGGAATAGCAATGGTAAAACCACCGCTGAATCTAATACTTTGGTGTCTGCGGGCCTGGGTTTGCGGTGGCAGTACAGCGATCGCGTCACCGCTCGCTTTCTCTGGGGCATTCCCCTGGTTGACTTGAAATCCAGTAATAGAACGTGGCAAGAAAGAGGCTTCTATTTTGGGATAGAATTTAAACCTTTTTAGATTGAGGCAAGGGACAGACATCAGACAGCACCTAAAACAGGGGGAATTGCTCTCAAGCTCCCCCTGTTCTACATCGAGAGGGAGTACAACCGAGTTCAAAGCCAGACTGAGTCTAGGTTTTTGTCTGAAATTGATGAGGAATGGATCGGTCTCAACTCCATTCCCACCAGGGTTCTGTTGTAGAACTGCGGTTGCTCCTAGCTCTTTAACTCAAGTCAATCTCACCCTTGGCGAAATTGCATTATTCCGCTATATATGTTGTTAAGGAGTCTGAACGAGCGATCGTTTCTGGTTGCATCACTCAATTAAATTCATAAACTTTTTTATAAACTTATGTCTAAATTACGCTCCTTAGTTGTCAGCTCTTTTGCTTCAGGGTTTAGTTTCTGTTCGATTTTTTTCGCAATTTTCCGACTGGTCTTTGATTTAAAAATCTCTAGCTTTTTTTGGTTTGCTTTGACCATCATCATTTTTTTAATTAATTGGTTATTTGTTGGTCATTACTATACATCACTCGCTAAAGATTTGGGGTTTAAAAATAGAAACAGAATCAATCGTTAAAAACCGCTCCTAAAATCAAGCCAGGTCTGATTGCAATCTATCACGCTCTTTTTCAGAGGAAGCAATGCTAAATTTTCTGAATTCCCTACTAGGACGCCATCCAGAACGAATTAAGGCCAAGGTCGAAATTTATACCTGGCAAACTTGCCCCTACTGCATCCGGGCAAAAGTGCTACTGGGGTGGAAAGGTGTTAACTACACTGAATATAAAATTGATGGCGACGGAGTCGCTAGAAATAAGATGGCTGAACGTGCCAAGGGACACCGCACTGTCCCACAAATTTTCATTAACGATCGGCATGTTGGTGGTTGCGATAACCTTTATCAATTAGATACTGAGGGAAAGTTAGATGCGCTGTTAGCGGAAGCAATGGAGCAGTAAACCCTGGCAAAACAAAAGTTAAAAGCGGGCAAATCGATCTAAATGCTCGCGTCGCCATTGAGCATCAGCATGACGGTTTGTTGGCAATTCTAAGACACGGATTCCTTGACTCGGCAGTGGGTTTAACTTTTGCTTCAGTTGTTCCCAGGAATTTATAATTTCATGTTCGACATTATAAGTAACACATAAGTGATAAAAATTGATGTGCTGGGGTGTGGCAAAAAATTCTTCAAAGGGTGGATTAAATTTGGCAATGGGTAACATTTCAAAAATGCCCCCTCCATTATTATTAATTAAGATAATTGTTAAGTGTCCAACAAATTTGTTTCGCAACAATAAACCATTTGTATCATGTAGAAAGGCTAAATCACCGGTTAGTAGGATACAGGGTTGATTCCGGTAGGCAATGCCTAAGGCAGTTGATAAAGTACCATCAATACCATTCGCACCTCGGTTAAAGAAAGGTTGAGCGCCTGTCTGATTAGGAACCCAGAAAAATTCAACATCCCGCACCGGCATACTATTCGCAATAAACAGGGGTGTTTCTGTCGGTAAAACCTGGGAAAGGCACCAAGCTGTTTTCGGTTCAATCATCTCCTGAGTTGTTACCATGACCTGGTCAACTGCTTGTCTGACTTTGGTTTCAAGGTAACACCACTCTGAGAGATATTGACTGGGGGTAGAGGTGAAGTTGTCCTCTAACTCCGCTTTCAAATAAGAGGTTGTAAGAGATTCTATAGAGATTCGCCAGTGGGTCGTTTTGCCATGAAGCGGATCGAAATTGTGGTGACTCGGGTCAAGAATCCACCGTTGAGGCTGGATACGCTCTAGCCAGTTTCTAAGTTCTTTACTGGTGGGTAAATCTCCAAGTTGAATCACCATTTCTGGTGCTAGCTGTTGGGATAACGATTGATTCCGGAGAATTAAGTCATAGGTAGAAATTAGAAAGGGGTTTAACTGAGAATAGTTTCTTAAAGGGGATAATCCCTCTGCAAGAATTGGCCAATTTAAGAATTGAGAAAGCTTGGTAATGGCTAAGCAATATTCTTTGGGAAATAGAGGAGAAGCAGTACCTGCAATAATGATACCTCTTTCGCATTGTTGCCATTTTTGGAGAGTCAAATGGACATCTTGCCTGCGCTCTGCTAAGGGGAGAGGAGAGGTTTGTCCTAGGGAAGTTGGTGTGACTCCAGCAAAGAAATCCTCTAATTGAAAGTGGGATTTTAAGGAAGCAGCGGTCGGTTCTGGAATGGGTGCAAGAGGGTCGCGAAAGGGGATATTGAGATGAACTGGACCGGGAGTGGGAAACAGCGACCGCTCCCAAGCATGAATTGCGGTCTGTCGCCAATAAGCTAGCATTCCTATTTCTAAAGAAGGGAGGGCGATATCAGCTTGCCAGTTGGGATAATTGCCATATAATTTTACTTGGTCAATGGTTTGACCTGAATGGCAATCTCGCAGTTCCGAGGGTCGATCGGCCGTTAAAACTAACAGTGGCACTCGGCTTTCTCTCGCTTCAATAATGGCAGGGTAGTAGTTGGCTCCGGCAGTACCAGAGGTGCAAACAATTGCCACAGGTCGCCCGGATTTTTTGGCAATTCCTAACGCAAAAAAAGCGGCCGATCGTTCATCCAGTACCGGAATTGTTTCTACTTGATTATTTTCAACAAAGGCAATCGTTAGGGGGGTGGAACGAGAACCGGGAGAAATAACGGCGGTGGTTAATCCAAGTCGCTGTAAGGTTTTGACTAAAATGGAAGCCCACAGGGTGTTAGTATTGCGAAAATCGAGCATTGGGGAATGGGTAATGAGTTGTGGGTAAAAGTTTTATAGTTGCTAAACTAGCGCGTTTAAAATTGCTTGAAATTTCCATTTAATTTCTGCCAATTCTTTGTCTGGTTCAGAACCAGCCACAATACCGGCTCCAGCATATAGTCTAGCGCGATTGCCATCAATGACAGCAGAGCGAATACCGACAGCAAATTCACCATTTCCTCGGTAATCAACCCAACCGAGAGGAGCTGCATACACAGAGCGATCGAAGCTTTCGCAGCGACGAATTTGTTCTTTAGCAATTTCTCTAGGTGAACCAGCAACTGCTGGGGTGGGATGGAGTTTTGCTAGAATTTCTAGCAGATGAATTTGACTGGAAACTTGAGCTTTAATGGGGGTCCATAAATGCTGAATATTGGACAGTTGCAGCAGATGTGGGAGGGGTAAAAGGTGAGGTTTGAGACCGAGGTGAGAGAGGCGTTGAGTGATAAAATCAACAACTACGCGGTGCTCGCGCAGATCCTTGTCGCTCGCCAGTAGTTGATTGGCAAAAGCAACATCTTCTGGGGGAGTATTTCCTCTAGGAACTGAGCCTGCTAAAGCATCGATGAGTAATTCGTTATTATCAATGCTGATCAGGCGTTCGGGACTTGCACCCATAAAATTTTGACCGCAACCATTACTAACGGAAAAAATGTAGCAGTCAGGATAGAGAAGTCGTAAATTGTTTAAGGAGTTCGTTAAATTTAAAGGAGTAGAGGCTATGACATCTATGGCATGGGAAAGAACAATTTTTCTTAAATAACCTTGATGAATTAAGTCTAAGGAAGAGTTAACGGATTCCTTGAATTGGTTAGGATTATTCCAATTGATTTTATGAAAATATTTTTGAGAATTATTGATAGTTGTTAAAGGATGAAATTGGCTAGATTGAATAGCTTGGAACTGTTCCCAAATACTGTGAGTTAATTTTTGCAGGTTAGTTTGAGAATCAAGGGTGATATTGGCAACTAAAATGCAATGATGGTTATGCTTGGAGATTTGCCATTTGGGTAAAAATATTGTTGCAGATGGAAAATAAGAATTGCTGCTGCCACTTTCTTCAAAAAATGTAAAACTACAAAAGAAATGAGGGCCAGAAAAGGGCAGGTGTGAGCTACCAAGGGTAATGGTCCGAGCTAAGGATGATTGAATAAAATCTAAAGCACGGGAGAAGCGTTGAGAGCCTGCCACTGTGAGATGGAGAGTGGCGTCAATTGCTGCGACTGCAAAGTCACTTCTGTGGGTTTTTGCTTTTTCTTTGTCTCGCTTTTCAAAATAAAAATGAAGGTGTTCTGGTTCAGCAATTCTTTGCAGAGCAGCAAGGGGATCGACTTCGGGCATTTCGAGAGAAATGCTAACTATTTTTGTCTGCTCTGTTTCCATTAAAGACTGTTGGCAATCCCAGAGAAACTGATACAGAAGCTGGCGGTCTTGGAAGAGATTAGCGCGGTTCGGTATTACTAACATGAAAGCAAGAATAGCAGATTGAGGGACAGGAGGGGCGAGACATGGGAAGATAGAGAGAGTACGGGATCGCAAGAGAGCAGGGGAGAGAGGAAGCGCGGGCTATAGGGGGACGCGATCGCCCAAGTACCACTGCAATCGCCTGGGAAAAGGAAAGAGGGGACTCAATTTTTCTTTCCCATGCCTTCACGGTATCCATACCCCATGTCCTACGCCCTCTGCTCCCTCCGCCAACGCTCCATTCATTACCGAGTATACATTCGCACCCTTGAAATTGTAAAATTGGGAGGCTTATGACTCTTTAATCTCGTCTGGGTAATGACAACAAAGTTAATCAATCCTACCAACAGTAAGCTATGGCTAGCGGCGATCAAGCCTCCTATGTATACCGTAGCGATCATTCCGATCTGGGTAGGGACAGCTATTGCTTTTGCTGAAACTAAAACGATTAATCTGCCAATCTTTTCTACCTTTTTAATGGCCGCTATTCTGATAGTAGCTTGGCTAAACCTCAGCAATGATGTATTTGATTCTGAAACAGGAATTGATAAAAATAAAGCTCATTCTCTGGTGAACTTAACAGGGAATAAAGCTTTGATTTTTTGGCTAAGCAATTTGTTTTTAGTTCTCGGCGTGTCCGGAATCTTAGCGATTGCTTGGTGGCAACAAGATCCAATGGTAGTTTTGCTGGTAGTGCTATGCTGTGCTTTAGGCTACAGCTATCAAGGACCCCCCTTTCGCCTAGGATATCAAGGTTTGGGGGAGATTATTTGCTTTTTTACGTTTGGTCCTTTGGCAGTAGCTGCTGCTTATTATAGCCAAACTCAAACAGGATCGGTAACGAATTGGGCCGCGTCAGTTATTGTTGGAATTGTTACCAGCCTCATCTTATTTTGCTCCCACTTTCACCAAGTTGAAGACGATCTGATGGCTGGGAAAAAATCACCCATTGTTCGCATCGGAACCAAAAGGGGAGCTGAACTATTACCCTGGATCTGCGGCAGTCTTTACGCCTTAATTTGTCTATTTTTTGCGCTCGGAATCTTTCCGCTTTGGACCTTACTAACTTTTGGTAGCCTATTCTTTGCGATTCAACTGTGCAACCATGTCGGTCAGTATCACGACCAACCCCAAAAGGTTAACAATTGTAAATTTATCGCCGTGGCGCTCCATTTTTGGAGTGGCTTGTTGCTAGGGCTAGGGTTTATCTTACCCCTTGGATAAAGAGACGTTCTGCTATCATAGAGGGGTGGTTTGTTGAGTTAAGCGCTTACCCTATTTAGGATAGAGTTTTTAACTGGGTGAACCATCCCTGAAATTGACAGATAGAACAGAATCATCAAATGTTGGTTCTCCAATTTGTGAATGTTTGTAAAAATTTTAAATTATACATTTCACTATTCCTTTAGTGGTAACAAAGCTCAGCCTGTCATGTTATTACTACACGGGTTTATGGGCAACTGCCAAGACTTTCAAGAAGTTGTTTCTGTATTAGCTGAACGCTTCTTTTGCCTAGCTGTTGACCTCCCCGGTCATGGCAAAACTGAGGTAATAGGTCCAGAGGAATGCTATAATCTCGCCAATACAGCCCAAGCCTTAATTCAATTTTTAGACCGCTTGGCCATCGAAAAGTGTTATTTATTAGGGTATTCAATGGGAGGGCGATTAGCCTTATATCTAACGTTGCATTTTCCCTCTCGATTTCAGAAAGTTATACTAGAGTCAGCTTCTCCGGGATTAAAGATGCAGGAAGCGCGGTTACAGCGCTTAAAAACTGATTTACTCCTCGCCCAAAAACTAGAAACAGGTGATTTTAAAGAATTTTTATTGAATTGGTATAATCAACCGTTGTTTCAGTCTCTAAAGACACAGCCAAAATTTGATGAATTGATCGAGCGTCGATTGCAAAATCGTCCGGTAGAGTTAGCTAAGTCACTCCGCAATTTGGGAACCGGTAATCAACCTTCTCTCTGGGAATCGCTGGCAAACAATCACATTCCGATCCTGTTGCTCGTGGGAGCCTACGATCGTAAGTTTATTGCGATCAATCAAGAAATGATAGCTCTTTCTCAAAAAATTCAGTTAAATATTATCTCAAATTCAGGCCATAATGTGCATTGGGAAAACCCCAAAGATTATCTAAATGCTATGATTGATTTTTGCGGGTAAATTTGCTGAATTGCAAGCCGATGCTGTATCGATTTGAATTTCGTACCTATGAGCGGAATTTCAAGCGCCCTCTACAAACCAGTCATGGTTTTTGGAGCGTCAGAAAAGGGATTATCATCCGCCTAGCTAACGAAGCTGGTCAATTGAGTTTTGGAGAAATTGCGCCGATCAGTTGGTTGGGTTCGGAAAGTTTGGAAGCAGCTTTTGATTTTTGCCGTCAGTTGCCCGAGTTCATTCCAGAAGAAACGCTTATTTCTATCCCCCATGAATTACCCGCCTGCCAATTCGCATTTGAGTCTGCATGGGAGCAAAGCCAGCAATTCAGCCCTAATTTTCATCCCCCCTTCTCTGAACACTTAACCGAAATTGAAGGAGAAAAGGAAAGCAGTTTTTGGCAAAATCGGTATAGTGGTTTATTGCCATCAGGGGAAGCAGCATTACAGGCATGGAGAATTCTCTGGAATCAGGGGTATCGCACTTTTAAATGGAAAATTGGTCTGGCTAAAATCCAAGAAGAACTGAATATTTTTGACCAATTAACCAATGATATAATCCAGATGCAAACTTCCGCCTTATTACGGTTAGATGCCAATGGAGGGCTCAGCTATCCAGATACCTGTGAATGGTTACAAGCTTGTGATAATATCGGAGTTATTGAAGAGTTACCTTTAGAGATTGAATTTCTAGAACAACCGCTACCTCCCACAGAATTTCAGACGATGTTAAAACTGCGCGATCGCTACTCGACTCCCATCGCCTTAGATGAATCAGTCGTGACTCTGCATCAGATGCGAGAATGCTATCAACAAGGTTGGCGAGGAATTTTTGTCATTAAACCTTGCATCGCTGGTTCTCCGTCACAACTGCGAAACTTTTGCCAAAACTATGACATAGATGCAGTATTTTCATCAGTGATGGAAACAAAAATTGGCAGAGCCATTGCACTGAAATTAGGGAGTCAATTATCCCGCCGACAGCGAGCAATGGGTTTTGGTGTCAACCACTGGTTTGAGGACGATGAAGAAAGGTGGTTAGAGCAGTTATGGCAGGAAATTTAGCAAAAAATTTTGTGGAACAGGCAACTCAACTGCCTGATTCTTGGCTCATCGGTGCAGATAGCCAAGCAGTTTCCCAAATTGCTGCCCCATTATTCCAAGAATTAACCCAATTCGCAACTTCTGCAAGTCAGCCTAAAATTTTACTAGCAGAGCCGGAACCGAGCCAATTTCTGGGTCGTTTCATTGCAGCGTTTGCAGCAGGTTTACCCGTTTTTTTGGGCAACCCAACTTGGGGAAAGCAGGAATGGCAACAAGTCTTTGATTTAGTCAACCCTAGCTTGGTTTGGGGACAACAAGCAGAATTGCAATGGAACGATGAACCCTCATCTATTTCCCATCATCCATTACCCATTAATACTCATCCCTTGATTATGATTCCTACAGGGGGTTCATCGGGGAAAATTCGATTCGCGATCCATACCTGGGACACTTTGAGCGCATCGATTCGGGGATTTCAAGAATATTTTCAAGTTGCTGAAATTAACTCTTTTTGCGTCTTACCCCTTTATCATGTCAGCGGATTCATGCAATTTCTCCGCTCTTTTACCACCCAGGGGAAACTGGCTATTTCGTCATTAAAATCGCTCGAAAAAGGTGAAAAATGTGAGGTAAATCCTGAAGAATTTTTCATTTCTCTCGTACCGACGCAACTACAACGCCTACTACAAAATTCAGAATTAGCTCACTGGCTCTCTCAGTTTCATACTGTCCTCTTAGGAGGGGCTCCCGCTTGGCCAGAACTTTTAGATGCAGCAAGACGCCACCGCATCCGTTTAGCACCTACCTACGGTATGACAGAAACTGCTTCCCAAATTGCGACACTCAAACCAGAGGATTTTCTAGCTGGAAATAATAGCTCTGGTAAAGTTTTGCCTCATGCTCAAATCACAATTTGTAGCAGGGAGGGTGAGAAATTAGGACCCAATCAAATGGGTGAAATTATTATTTCTGCTGAATCTTTGGCCTTAGGTTATTATCCGAAAGTTTTTAGCAATCGTAAACAGTTTAAATTAGATGATTTAGGTTATCTGGATGAAAATCATTACTTAAATATTGTCGGTCGCAGTAGTGATAAGATTATTACTGGGGGCGAAAATGTGTTTCCGGCTGAAGTAGAAGCTGTTATTTTAGCCACTGGTTTAGTTGCGGATGCCTGTGTCATTGGTTTACCCGATCGCCATTGGGGTCAAGTGGTGACGGCTGTATACACTCCCAATCATTCAGAGGTTTCTTTGGGAGATTTGCTGACCGCTATTCAACCTCAATTGAGCAAATTTAAGCAGCCTAAATATTGGGTAGCGGTGGAGTGTTTTCCACGCAATCAGCAGGGAAAAGTGAGGCGCGATCGGTTACAGGAAATTGCGCTAAAAGAGTTAAGAGAGAGAGGGGTAACGATTGATCGAACGTCTTAAGGGGAACCTTGGCAAAAATGTAACCATTCTCTCAACTCGTCAGACAGCGTTGTTCGAGTTCTGCTGACGGGATCGATGCTAACGTGCTGAGTTTTTGCTTGAGCAAGGCAGCGTTCCCTCGCTGTTTCTAGAAAAATTTGATAAGCAATTTCAAATTCATCATTTGTTAGGAGTTGAGGGATTAATTGAATCGCTAAAGAATCCCCACAAAACATCGGGCGATAAAAATTGATCTGAGCCTGAACAATCGGAATTGCCAGATGAGGATTACTAAAAAATGCTTTAAGATTAATACCCGATGCTGCTAGGGATGCTTCATAAGCTTCGTGGCACATTGCCAAAACATTAGCAAAGTAAACAACACCCGCAGCATCAGTATCCTGAAAGCGAACAGTGCGGGCATAAGTAAATGGCATTTAGATTCCTTCTACTTTTTGATCGAGAGCAGTACCAGTAGTGGGTCCCACAATTCCATCTGCCTCTAACGCAGTATCTCGCTGAAAGTTGATGACCGCTTCTTGGGTACTGGCAGTAAAAACTCCATCAATTTTACCCTTGTAATAAGCTAAAGCTGCTAACTGCATTTGGACTTGCTTAACGCGATCGCCACTGCTCCCTAACCGCAGCGGATCAACACTCACTGATAAACCTTCAGTCTCAGTCATTCCCAATGCTACTGAAGTTTGGGAGCCGATCGTGCCATCGGCTGGTAAATGATTCATCTGTTGGAATTGCAAGGTAGCTTGTTGGGTGATTGTCCCGAAATAGCCAGTTGTTTTAACATCTTTTGGGAAGTAACCAAGGTCTTTTAAGCGATTTTGAAGCTCCGCAACAGCGGGACCGCTGCTACCTACCGATAAAGCCGCCAGCACCGGGTTAATCGCGGTCAAGGTGGATGCAACCATCAACGCTGGCAGCAAACAAAAGATGAGCTTGCTATCCTGTAGACTTTCGTTCCGTGCGATCGCAACTTGTGGTTCTTCATAGGCTGAGTACAGGTGAAAGTAAGCGGCACTTTCCATAGATTTTCCCTTTTTTCTACTTGCACCCAGATTTTAAGGGGAATTTTGCGGACCTGCAAGCGATTAGAAATATTTTTTAAACTTACACCAAAATCAATTTGATTCTTAAGACTCACTGTAACCAGGTCTCAATTTTCGCGATCGCGCTGTTGCTGGACTCCGAAAGCGGATCGGCGAGCTAATGGCTAATTACCACCGATCGTTAGCCATTAGTCATTACCAATCTATTGACCAGAGAGCGCTAATTCTGCGCGGAGAAAGTCAACAAATTGTCTCGCTGTCCGCCCAGAACGACCATTATGGCGGGTTGCCCACTGGAGAGCGCGAGCGTCTAAATCTTCCAGCTTCAGGTTAATTTTCGCTTGACCTGCCAGATGGCGGACAATTTTTAAGTAGGTGTTTTGGTCGGCTGGTTCAAAGGTTAAAGTTAAACCAAAGCGGTCACTAAATGATAGTTTTTCCTGAACGGTATCCCAAGCATGAACTTCATCGCCGTCGCGGGGTCGCGGGCGGTCGTCAAAAAATTCTCGAATCAAATGTCGGCGGTTTGAGGTCGCATAGACCACCACATTTTGAGGTCGTGCCGTGATATTTCCTTCTAGAATGACTTTCAGCGACTTAAACGCATCATCATCTTCTTCAAAGGAAAGGTCATCGACAAAAATAATGAATTTTTGAGAGAAACTCCGCAATTGTTCGACAATGAGTGGCAAATCTCTGAGTTCCGATTTAGCAACTTCGATCAAGCGGAGGTTGTGTTCGCCAAATTCATTTAATAATGCCTTTACTAAAGATGATTTTCCAGACCCTCGGCTCCCATACAGTAAGACGTGCAAAGCGGGATAACCTGCTAATAAAAATTTTGTATTTTTGAGGAGCGCCTCTTGCTGAAGTTCATAACCCACTAATTCTGTTAGCCTGACGGGGTCCGGGAAAGGAATGCCAGTGAGTTGTCCAGCCCGCCACTGAAACGCTCGGTATTCAGCAAATAAACCAGTGCCAAATTTTCGATAATAATCAGCTAAAGGTTCTAAGGCATCGGCCCAATTACCAAGCTTTTGCAGGGTTTCGCGGAGGGGAAGTTCATGGCTCGCCCCGATGTTTTCTGAATGCCAAACGGTGGGATTAGCTGACAGTTGAGTCGCAGCTCGGACCCATTTACTCAGTTGATCGGCGCTACATTCATAAAGGCTCTGTAACGCTTGTAAATCATGTCGCGTCGCTTCTAACAAAGCGGGGGGCAAATTGTCAATTTTTGTCTGCTGAGCTTGGCGAGTGAACGGATTATCGTCTATCAGGAGTTGGGAAATCAGGTAATCTTGCCAACTCAGGTTTTTAGCCGCTTGGAGCTTAAACCAGTTGCCATAAGCTGGGAGGCAATCAAAACTGCTGGCGTCGCTGTGATGAAGGGCTTGCAGAAGTTCTTGGAAGGCTTGGCCTAAGGGGCCTTGGAGAATGGATTGATAAAGCAGCAGGGATGCTGCTTGGCGTTGGAGGAAGCGGATTTGCGCGATCGCTTGGGAGTTTAGAGCAGACATATTAATTATGGTATAGCAGTCAGAGACCCCTGCTATCTTTGTAAATTTTCTAACATTTTGTGTCATTCTTTCCAGAACTGGCTGTATAAATTTAGATGCAGTTCAGAAATCAGGTGAATTTAACGATGAATTTAGGAATAGTCACAGCAATTGCCTATGGACTTTTAACATTTGTTGGCGGTCTGATCGGATATGCCAAGGCAAAAAGCAAAGCTTCGCTGATTTCTGGAAGCCTCAGCGGCTTATTGTTGATTTTGGCAGGAGTGGTACAACTTCAGGGGCAAAGCTGGGGTTTAATCTTAGCAACTGTGGTGGCGGCTGTGTTAGTCATCGTTTTTATTGGGCGACTGGTCAAGACGCGCAAATTGATGCCAGCCGGCTTGATGATTTTGGGGGGGTTAGTCTCCTTAGCTTTGTTACTCTACCAAGTTAGTATGACTCTCCAACCAACGGTTTCAGCGTCGATTCAGTAGTTTTCTTAGTTATACCATTTTTCAGGAGTTTGCCAGGGGTTAAAACTCCTGTTTAAACCCTCAATTGTTCTTAAGCAGACTTTAAATTTAAGGCAGGAATTTCCCACTTCCAACCGTTTAATGAGGTGCAGTCGCAAAAATGACCTGAACTCATCAGACCTAATCATCCCAAACCCTCAATTTCTTTCCTTGATTTTCCGCTTTCTCTACCGCCGCCACAACCGAATTGTATTATCCTTACTTCCACTTGCAATCGCCTTTCCATCCGGGCTGAAAGTTACCCCATAAACCTCATCAGAATGACCTGCTAAAGTATTGAGTAACTCTCCACTCCTTAAATCCCAAACCTTCACCGTTTTGTCTTTCCCGCCACTCGCAATTGTTTTCCCATCAGGACTAATTGCCACTGATACAATCTCACCTGTATGACCACTCAGCGTATTAATTAAATCCCCGCTTGCCAAATTCCAAATCTTAATCGTGCCATCATAGGAACCACTCACTAAAGTTTTCCCATCCGCCGAAATCGCAACTGACCTTACTTGATCGGAATGACCCTCTAAGGTTTTGAGTAATCTCCCTGTTTCCACTTCCACAATTGTAATAGTCTTATCCTTAGAGCCACTTACTAATAGCTTTCCATCCGGACTCAGGGCAACAGAATATACATAATCTGAATGATCGGCAAGGCTATAAATCAAATTCCCCGTTTCTAAATTCCAGACTTTAACTGTTTTATCTCCACTGGCACTCGCCAATATTTTTCCATCTTGACTAATTGCTACAGACCAAACTGCACCATTGTGTTCAACCGTGCGAATCAGTTGACCAGTTTTCAAGTCCCACAGCAAAATTCTCCAATAAGAAGTCCCACTCGCAAGCTGCGTACCATTGGAGTTATAGGCAACTGACCAAATTGCCGATCCATCTCCAGTAAAATTCCGAATTAAGTTTCCCGTTGCTACATCCCAAATCTTAATAGTCTTGTCCTTAGAACCGCTAGCTAGTGTCAAACCATCGGGGCTAAACGCAACAGATCCAACTGCATTAGAATGATCGGCAAATTTTTGGGAGTGGACATTTTTCCAATTCATTCCATCTTGGCATTCTCGTAATAAAGTCTGCACCTCTGCATAACGACTTGAGTTATTACTAATTTGTCCAGCTTGATTCAGACAGGCCTCATAATTATTTTCTTTGTAAAGCGCATTGACTTTATTAATCTCTTGGGCTTCTTGTTGGCGACGTTGCTGTAATTTCTGCCACTCCAGGTATCCAAAAATAGCGGCAGCGGCTGCTAAAATGACAGCCAAACTTGCCCCTAGCAGATAAGGGTTGAGCAGGCGAGATGAACGGGGGGTAACTAAGGCTACAGTCCGGTTAGTCGATGCCACTTGTCCGTTATATCTCGCGGGTGGTGGCGTTGTATTCAATCTTGCCCGCCACCCTTGGTAAGATAATCCGGCTGTTTCCTGGGGAACAGTCGCTTGTTTCGCTTTAATAAAGTTGAACAGAAGTGTTTGTAATTTTGATAAAAGTGACTTCGGCAGCACCCGACTTTCAATTAATTCTATATCTTCATCGGTCAGGACTAATACTTGCTGCAAGCGTTTTAATTCATCCCGAGTATCCTTGGCAAAGGGGAATTCTTGCTGCATGGATTCAATTAATGCTTGCTCGTATTGCTTGGCTTTTTCTTTATATTTCCGATAGGGGTTTAAGACTTCATCTTCTATCGTTTCAGCTTCTTCGGGTAGCAATTCTAAGCTGATTCGTAACTCGTCTAAAATTTTCCGTCCCACCACCGTAATTTCTCCCCGATGGCTGGCGCGACGCTCAACTTCTTCGCGATAAATCGTTAATTTCGGCGTCCTCACCCTCGAGCGATCGCTCACTCTTCTCAAGTCCGCTAAAGCTTCTGCGGCCGACTGGTAGCGCTGGCGGTGATCGTAGCGCACCATATTATCTAAAACATCAGCAAGTCCTTGGGAAGAGACGGCTAAGTGACGCCAAAAAATTTCCCCTTGGTTGGGGTTATGGTGGTCTCGGAGTTTGGGCAATTCATAAGCAGGCAATCCTGTCAATGCTTGAATGCCAATCATGCCTAGCGCATAAATATCGCTATTTAATTGTGGGTTGTATTGGAATTGTTCGATTGGCATATATTCCAGGGTGCCAATCCGAACGGTTGGTGGCTTTTGCCCCTGATCGAGGTGAATTTCTTTCACCGCTCCAAAATCGAGCAAGACCAACTTGTTGTCTGACTGTCGCCGGATTAAATTTCCTGGTTTAATATCCCGGTGGATCACGCCTTGACTATGAACAAATATCAAAATTTCCAGCACTTCTTTCAAAATGCTGATGACTTGATCTTCAGACAGGGGTTTACCCGGCAAAATTTCGTTGGCTAAGGAATGACCGGGAATGTAGGCTTCAACGAGGAAAAATTCTTGACTTTGCTCAAAATAAGCAAAAAGTTGAGGGATTTGATCGTGTTGACCTAACCTTTCTAGGACCTCTGCTTCTTTTTCAAACTGACGACGGGCCGTGTTGATCAGTTTTGGATCGTTACTCGCGGGTCGTAGGTGCTTGACAAAGCATTGGGGTTGACCTGGGCGGCGGGTATCTCTGGCTAGATAGGTTTGTCCATATTCTCCTGTTTCTATGACTTCAATGATTTGATAACGTCCATCTAACAGTTGGCTAACCATGAGAACAATCCAGCCTTTTTTGGTTGATTGTGGCACGAAATGCTGTTGCGATCGCGTTCTGAATATTCCGGTAGGCTGTCAGCAGTTCGGGAGAATTAGGGACTGGGGAGAGGGAGTACAGCGGTTGAGTGGCAGAATTTGCCTTCTTTCTTGTCGAGTCACTCTGCTTAGATACACCTCATTTCCTCTCAGGTAAAGCGCTTTCGAGCCTTGATTTTGGTAGTTCCAGGTCGAACCTGGAAGGCTTACAAAAATCGCTTTAGATTCACCACCCATTGACTTGGCAGCAGGCTATCACTGCCGTTATTCTCCTTAACTTCCTCCAGCGACCTTTCACCTGTAATTAAACAAGCGCCACCCTGACGAGTGAAAGAGATCCAGGCCCACTGAATCATTTCTACCAGTTTACGATCGAACTCAATCATGTAATCAATGTGGACAAACAGGCAAGTAAACTCAGCGAAAATACCGGAAAAGCGTCCACAACCAAGATTAACCACCACCTCATGACGCCCGACCGCCGCTAAAGTTCAATAGTCAATATAGCGGAAAGCGGGCCTCGTTCATGATTTTTTAGGCGCTTTTCAACTAGGTTTACCACAGTGTCCTCTTCTTGCATCCACACTTGCGGCTCTTGGTAGTGGCTTGTCTCCCTGATACAGAAAATCTGTTTAGTTGCCAATGACCAAGAGATGGGGATCACCAAGCACAGTGAGGTTCGATTCTACAACAACTCGACCCATGCGGTCAAGTTGTGTTTCCCTGTGAGGAGCGATCGCTGGTCCGACTGCGGAGACCCTCATCCTGACCCCCAGAAAACCTTTTTTGACTGAATGTTTTCCCCTTCCCGCTACAGTACAGCCACCCCATCCTGCTGAATCTTTGGGACTGGTGCCTGGGCCCCCATCGCTATCCGTAATCCCTCTGAGAGATCTGGCACTTTCACCGCAAATACGACCGCAATCGAGGTTTCAAGCGGTTGCTTTCGCTCAAGGAAAAATTCTTAGCTAAGAGATTAATTATTAGGTGTTATAATCTCCAATATGAATTTAATAAACCGAGTAAAAGATGGCTCACATTCCTCAGCGACGCCCTGAAAATATCAAGGGTGATTTTTACGTAGATACGACCTGTATCGATTGCGATACTTGTCGCTGGATGGCACCCGCAGTCTTTCACCAAGCCGGAGACCAGTCAGCCGTTTATCACCAGCCTAGCAACGAAACAGAACGCTTGCAAGCGATGCAAGCCTTATTATCTTGCCCCACCAGTTCCATTGGCACGGTCGAGAAACCAATCGATATTAAAGAGGTACAAAATACCTTTCCTCTGTTAGTTGCAGACCCTGTCTATCACTGTGGCTTTCACTCCAAAAAATCCTATGCGGCTGCTAGTTATCTCATCCTGCGGCCTGAAGGAAATATCTTAGTAGATTCACCCCGTTTTGTCCCCCCTCTTGTCAAGCGAATTGAAGAAATGGGAGGCATTCGATATTTATACTTAACCCACAAAGATGATGTCGCCGATCACGAACAATTCCGCAACCATTTTGGGTGCGACCGCATCCTCCACGCCGACGAACTTGGTAGCAATATTCGCGAAGTCGAAATTAAACTAACGGGAGATCGACCTTATCAACTCGCAGATGACCTGTTAATTATTCCCGTTTCCGGCCACACCAAAGGTCACACCGTTTTACTTTACGACCGCCAATTTTTATTTACAGGCGATCATCTCGCTTGGTCGGATGAACTTCATCATTTGTTTGCCTTTCCCGAAGTGTGTTGGTACTCCTGGCCGGAACAAATTAAATCCATGCGGAAGTTAGCCGCTTACTCCTTTGAATGGGTATTACCAGGACATGGACGGCGGTATCACGCTGACAAACAAACAATGCAGCAGCAAATGCAGCAATGTATTACCTGGATGGAAGCTTACCAAAATTAAACGAGAGACGATTGACTCATCGCTTCCCCAAACTCTCTTATTTAGGGGGAATTTGAGTTAAAAACTATCAAAGATAGGTTTAAACCTATTGAAATCAGGGTCAGCTCTATTATCAAATCTGTCAGAATCAAGTAAATTTGCCCTATCCCTGCTGATGGGCAACTTTTCCTAAATGCTAAGAATTTCATCAAAATTGTGTTCTGGCTCAGTCGGCTGTGTCAAAATAGGTGCTAACCTCCACAGCATCGCCTTTAACCTATGATTGGCCGCACCCTCCGCAACCGCTACCAAATCATTAAACTATTGGGACAAGGGGGTTTCGGCGACACTTACCTCGCCAAAGATTTAGATTTACCCGGACAACCCCCCTGCGTCGTTAAACACCTCAAACCAAAAGACCCCAACCCGGCTTTATTACCAATTGCTAGGCGTTTGTTTAATAAGGAAGCAGAGGTTCTCTATAAGTTAGGCAATCATTCCAATCAAATTCCCAAACTGTTCGCGCACTTTGAGCAAGAGGGAGAGTTTTATTTGGTTCAGG
>JBLNEP010000050.1:0-101164 GCA_050262755.1 Actinomycetota bacterium
ACTGCGATCGCAGATTACCTCCGCAACACTGGCAAGAGCGAACTGAACCCGGAGGGAATTCAGCGAGATTTGACGACGCTGTTGCACCATCCACAGGAAGGAGCGATGGCTTTGCGCGATCGCTTGTCTCAACTCGACCGCGATACCTTGGTGAAGTTGCTGGCTCAACGGCAAGACTTGACAGAGGCACAGGCAAATCAAATTGTTGATTCTGTGCAAGATACGATTAACAGCATCGTGAAAGCACCCCGTCGCTTGGCGAGGCGAGTACAGTCTCAGGTGCAAGATTTTCAGACCATGCTGGAAGATTACCTGCGGAACACCGGCAAGGATGAACTTAACCCGGAAGGGATTAAGCGCGACTTGCAATTGTTACTGCACGATCCTAAGGTGGGAGCTCAGAGCTTGGGTGAACGCTTAGGTCAGTTTGACCGCTCTACCATTGTCGCTTTGTTGTCGCAACGACCGGATATTTCTGAGGCGGAAGCTAACCGGATTGTGGATCAAATTCTCTCAGTCCGCGACCAGTTTGTGATGCAAATTCAGAAAATTCAAGAGCGGATTCAGGCCGTGATTGACGGCATCCTGGCCAGGGTTCGGGATTACTTGAATTCTCTGGAGCGACCGGAACTCAATTATGAGGGGATTGTGCGGGACCTTCGCACCGTCTTTGACGATCCTCAGGCGGGGTTTGAGGCACTGCGCGACCGCCTCGGTCACTTCAACCGCGATACATTAGTGGCGATCGTTAGTTCTCGTGAGGATATCTCTGAGGCTGATGCCAACCGGATTATCGATCAGATTGAACGAGCTCGCAATAGCGTGCTGCAACGAGCTGAACGTTTACAGGAGCAAGCCCAAATACAGTTAGAAAATATCAAGCGACAAGCTGAACGGCAAGCGGAAGAAACCCGCAAAGCGGCAGAAACGGCTGCTTGGTGGCTGTTTTTCACAGCTTTGGTTTCTGCTGCTGCTTCCGCAGGTGCTGGAGCTCTCGCTGTCATCCGCTAAAAGGATGGAATTTATGGGCGGTTAGCACTTTCAGCTTCTCAGTAGAGAGGCTGATTTTTTGGGAAATGGATCGGGTAGGGTGACAACCCTGCCCGATTTGAGCATCTTTTTTCAGTTAGTTTTCTAAGTGGCAATTTTTTCAAGAATCACTGGATCTGTTGGAGACAGTCGCTTGAGTTTTTTGACAGAACGTCTGGGATATTCGGGTTTAACAATGGTTCTGACCCATTTTGAATAAGATCGCTCAATTAACCGGTTGTCAATTCATACTTTTAAGGGAATCTGGTGGGGATTGCTAACTACATTGAACGGGGTCGTTCATTCCTACACATTTCTGGTTTTACATCAATAGTCTCGATGGTTTATTGAGCTGGCTCAGTGTCATCTTTGCTCAAAGAGCTGCTTTCAATTTAAGGGTAAACTGGGGCGACCTGTACCGTGATTGCTGGGCCAAGTGAAACAATTACTTGAACGAACTGCGTTCTAACTTCCAAAAGCAGCTTGAAATCAAATTTGTAGCAATGTGAGCAACAATTGGGATTAATAAATTACCGGTTGCTAAGGCGCTATAACCCAATAGCAAACCTACGATTGTAGCCCAAATTGCATAGGGCCACTGCTGCCAGCCACCGAGGTGCAAAATCCCAAAGCATAAACTAGATAGCACGAGACCGGTGGGGTTTAATCCCAAGGCAGACAGCATGACGCCCCGAAACAGCAGTTCTTCACTCAGGCCTGGTAACAGTCCCAGCCAGATCAAGTCGGGCCATAACAAGGGTTTGAGTACCAAGTCTAAGTAAGCATCGGCACTCTGGCGGTAGGCGGGCCAAAAGCGGTACACGGCGGTACTGGCAGCGGCGATCGCCAGTCCCAGGCCAATGCCACCTATTAAGGCGAGGAGATTCCAGCTTACAGGCAGGAGGGAGACGGAGCCAAATTGCAACCATAACTTAGCGATCGCTAGCAAGATCAGTGCGGTCACCCCCATTGCCACTAAAACTTGCATCCGGGTGAGGGGTTCGAGTTGAGGATTGTCAGGAAGTTGTTCTGCCACTGTGAGAAGGATGAAAGGTGAAGAATAAATAAGCCTCTACTGACATTTTGCATTAGTTTGGAAGCGAGGCAGGACTCTTCTCTTTACTGGCTTGAGGGGTAAAGTTGGGCGAGGGGCGAAAGGGTGGTAGTGAGGGCGCTGGCACTAATGCCGGCTCGATGGGCAACTAAAACTCCAAGTGCTTCTAAGTAGGAGTTGACTTCTACCGCTTTAATCCCCAGTTTTTCTGGAGGAGCCTGCATTTGGGTGTGGTTATCGCGGACGGCGATGATTTGGGTTCTGGGCCGCTGGCTGAAACTCAGGACGGCACTTCCCCCACAGGCGGTTGCGGGTATGACCACTGCATCGACGCGATCGGCTGTGATGGGTGATGCTTCCAGGTTCGTTTTTGGGTTTTCGGTAACAAATTGGGGCGCTTTACTGAGGCCTGCGAGTACGCAAGGCAGGAAGGTATAGCCGATTTCTTCGGCTGCCGATCGGGGTGACAGGTGGGGATCGAGGGGGAGGGGAGAGAGGGCGGGAGCATGGGCGCAGGGAATTTGGAAGGTTTTAACGATCAGGTGGCTGATCACTGCTTCTGCCCCAGCAAGGGGATCGACGCCGGTGCCATGTCTGTAATTTTCGAGGAGTTGGCTCCCTTCAGCGTCGGGAAATCTGGCTACGACTGCGACCGCGTCTGCCTTGGCTTTGGTGATGAGTGCTGTGGCGGCCCGCAGCAAACTGTCGGGGTGTGCGATCGTTCCCCAGGATGCGCCCGACTCTGCGATTCGCAGTTCTACCTGAAGGGGGCGATCGGTGACAATATAATCAGTCAGGTTCAGTCCTAGGGTGGCTCTGGTTGCATCAGCAGCTTGCAGGTGGCGCAACTGCAAATCTGGTTCGATGCCTGCGTCAAGGATTAAACCAATACGGTTTTGATGGACGGGGCGGAGCCCCCAACCCCCAGCAGCAAATTGATCGAGCCCGTAACCTTCGACATAGAGGGCATTGGGTAAGGGCCAATACAACTGAGCACCGTTGAGGACGTTGGGGTGAGTAATTAGGGTATCGGAAACTTCAGCGATCGCTCGAGCAACTGGCAGAGCATCGCCAGCATAGCCACCAATGGACGCGCCCACTCCAGTGGGGACAATTAAGACAACGGTGAAAGGGTGGCGGTTCACGCGACTATGGGTGATTCGGGTTCTACTTCGGCTGCTACGAGTACGAATCCCTCAACCAGAGCCTTTTGTCGGTCCACATCGACATCGGTAACAGCCCAACGCAATGGTTCTCCTTGTTTTTCCAGTTCCACCTGAATTGCTTGGTGTAACTGCTCCGTTGTATCTTGGAGGTCAACTTCTGCGCTAATAAAGTGCGTCGTCATAGGGCGATCCATAATGTTTACAACCGGTATCCGGTATAATTCTCCGATTTTAGCCTACTTCTGAGCGTCACCGAATTGTCGCTGGTAAACAATTTCTTCCTTTTCTGTTTCTATTTTCAAATTGGAGCGGGGATAGGCAATGCAGAGCAAGACATAGCCTTCTGCTTGCAGTTCTGGACTCACACCCATGCCGTCACTTTGATCGACACTCCCTTCGAGAATTTTACCGGCACAGGTGGTGCAGACGCCTGCATTGCAGGAATTTGGCAAGTCAATGCCAACGGCTTGGGCCGCTTGCAGCAGGTGTTTATCTTCAGGGACTTCTATGGTGTGGCTTTTCCCTTGGTGGAGAAACTCAACGGTGTAAGTTTTGGACATATTGTGATTCCTAGGGTCAATTTCTATTAGGAATTGAGGTTCAGTCTATGAATGAAGCAATAGATATATTACCGCTATTAGGGATTTTGTGCAAATTAACCGTCGCTGTTTTTCTCTTGCTAATTATTCTTCTTTACTTTTTTGAGCAAATTTGATGATTTTTGTCAAGTTGTTTTTTACAAAGGCTCATATTTATTTAGGAAATTTTGCAAAGAGTTTGTAGGATGGGAGAGGGAGTGCGATCGCGGTCTGATTAGATAGGAGAATTTTATAGTATTATCTATTTTTTTAACCTCTACGAAATCGGCTGTTACTTGTCAATTATTAGGGCTAGTTACGTCTTCAGTTATCAGCAAATGAGCGGGAGTAATTTGAGATTAAAAATAAGCTAATTTAGCGAATGATAGTCAATTAACTTCTTTGTTTATTTAATAAAACTTGTTATCGTAATTATGAAAAAATAAACTTAAATCTACGTAATTACTTGTCTTATAAGTTACTCTAACTATAAAAATTTTAATTAAATTAAGCTACGATAAAAATATAATTATACAGCGATTGATTTCTTATATTAACTAAAGACAGCACGATATTTTACAGTTCCTTGCTTTAATTGAAAAATGAGCTGCAAGGGTGCTGCTTCCGCGATCGCACCCAGGAACTACACAGGTAAAGGTGCGACACCGGAGACCGACCGCTAGGCGAGCGTCGCACAGTCCCCTCCCCAAAAATCCTGAAAAAAGATGTACCTGCGATCGCAGATACATCTTAAACATTTCACTCAAAAAACCCTTAACCCTTACAGCCAGTGCTTAGGATAAGGCCTTCCAGGGACCGTATTGTTAAATGCGATCGTACAAAGCACCAACAATAAAGACCCTAAAAACACAGGTGCCCCCAAAAAATTCCAAGAAGCATGGCTCATCACAGCCACTAAGGCAACGGCTCCCCCTGGAGGATGTACTGTTTTGGTAATTTGCATTAACTTAATGGCCGTAGCAACCGCTAAAGCCATGACCCAAGGCTGTTCGCCAAACAGATGCAAAAAAAATAAACCTGATAAAGCACTTAGGCAATTACCCGCGATAATATTGCGGGGTTGAGCCAAAGGACTATCGGGGACCCCAAAAGCTAAGACAGCACTCGCTCCAAAAGGAGCCGCAATTAAGGGGTAATGGGTATTGGCAGAAAGATAAGCCAGCGCTGCAATACCTAAAAAACTACCAATGTACGAAAATAAAATTTGTTTGTAATGGAATTGAGGTTGATAAACCGAGCTCCCGTGCAGTTTTGAAAGATAACGTTTCCCTTTTCTTAAATTCCGCCGGAAATCCAATTTAAGCGCATCGCTGAAATAAGTTCTTGGCTTGGGCAGATACTCTCTCATTTTATGGAAACATGGCTTGGTAATTTCTACTTATGCTTAGAATAACTTTAACAATTCAAAAAAAGTAACTTTTGCTACAGAAATTTTTTATTGGACTTGTAACTTTCCCTTATGAACGCTTATGAAAGCAACCACAAGGAGATGACCGCCCCCAATCTCACCTACATAAAAAAAGCGCCCGATCTCACTCAGACGCAAATATTTTATTGAATGAAAATTGAATGAATGACCCGAACTTAACCCTTCAAAGCTTCAGCGCCACCCACAACCTCTAGCAGTTCCTGAGTAATTGTCGCTTGTCGTGCTTTGTTATAAGTCAGAGTTAAACTTCCAATCAAATCACTCGCATTCTCACTGGCATTATTCATCGCCGTCATCCGTGCCGCCAATTCACTCGCCGCTGATTCTTGCAGAGCCCGCAGCAATTGGTTATTCAAATACAACGGCAACAGTGCATCCAGAATTTGCACTGGATCTTGCTCAAAAATCATGTCTCTGGGCAAGCTCTTTGTTGGAGCTGTCACTTTTTCCCGCTCGACTTGGAATTGTCCACCGCGCGTCGTCAGTCGGAACATTTCATCGTCTTGAGCCTCTAAACCTTGGGGATCGAAAGGAAGCAAGGTTTGAATCACTGGCCGCGAACTAATCAGCGAGACAAATTTTGTATAAACTAACTCAACTCGATCCACAGTTCCTGATAAGAACAGCGAGAGCAATTCATCGGCAATTTGAGCGGCTTCGGCTGCGGTGGGAATCTGCTCTAAATTGGCGTAAGTTGCGTCGATGGGTTGACTACGGCGTTGGAAATACTGGATGGCTTTGCGACCAACCAGCACATATTTATAATCAACACCTTCTGCTTTCAGTTCCTTAGCGCGAGCTTCAGCTCGTTTGATAATGTTGGTGTTGTAACCACCGCACAAGCCGCGATCGCCTGAGATCACGACCAAACCCACACACTGCACATCCCGTTTTCTGAACAGCGGTAAGTTAATATTTTCAAATTGCAGGCGTTCTGCCAAACCGTACAAGACTTGTGCCAAGCGATCGGCAAACGGCCGAGTGGCAATCACCTGTTCTTGAGCGCGGCGCACCTTAGCCGCCGCCACTAGGCGCATCGCCTCTGTAATCTTTTTAGTGTTTTTGACTGACTTAATGCGATCGCGAATTGCCTTGAGATTTGCCATATTTTTTTACCTCATCTTTAGGTAATAGCTAATTGGTAACTGGTGATTGGGTAAAAAGTAATGGGTAATTGGCGATTCGGGAAAAGCAAGCTCCTTCTCCTCGCCGATTACCCATTACCGATTCTCATTACCGATTTTTAGGCAGAGACTAGGAAGGTTTTCTTGTACTCAGCGATCGCTTCCTTGAGCAGGCTCTCAGCTTCATCACTCAGCACTTTTTGGCCTTGAACGGTCTCAATATACTTCGGCTTGCTGGTCTTTAAGTAATCCCGCAAACCAACCGTAAATTTCGACACTTTCTCCGTGGGGATGTCATCTAAATAACCGTTAATCCCAGCGTAGATAATCGCCACTTGATCGCTCAGAGGCAGGGGTGAATTTTGCGACTGTTTCAGCAGTTCCCGCAAGCGCTGACCCCGGGCCAGTTGGTTCTGAGTTGCTTTATCCAAATCGGAGGCAAACTGAGCAAACGCAGCTAATTCTTCAAACTGCGCCAGTTCCAGCTTCACCTTACCGGCAACTTTCTTCATGGCCTTGGTTTGCGCGGCCGAACCCACCCGTGACACGGAGATCCCAGGGTTAACGGCTGGACGGAAACCTGCGTTAAACAAGTCAGAAGACAGGAAGATTTGACCGTCGGTAATCGAGATGACGTTGGTCGGGATGTAGGCAGAAACGTCACCCGCTTGGGTTTCGATAATGGGTAGGGCGGTCATGCTGCCTTCGCCGAGGTCATCGCTGAGCTTGGCGGCTCGTTCTAGCAAGCGGGAGTGTAAGTAGAACACGTCTCCCGGATAAGCTTCCCGTCCTGGCGGACGACGCAGCAGCAGGGACATCTGGCGGTAAGCTTGCGCCTGCTTGGAAAGGTCATCATAAATCACCAGGGTGTGCTTGCCTTGGTACATGAAGTATTCGGCTAAGGTTGCCCCGGTGTAAGGAGCTAAGTATTGCAGGGTTGCGGGGTCGCTGGCGTTGGCAGCTACGACAATGGTGTAGTCCATTGCACCCTTTTCTTGGAGGGTGTTGACGACGTTCGCTACGGTAGAGGCTTTTTGACCGATCGCCACGTACACGCAGATCACGTTCTCGCTCTTTTGGTTAATGATCGTGTCTACTGCGATCGCGGTTTTGCCAGTTTGACGGTCGCCAATGATCAGTTCGCGCTGACCCCGACCGATGGGAATCATCGCGTCAATGGCAGTAATCCCCGTCTGCATCGGTTCGTACACGGAGCGGCGGGAGACAATCCCAGGGGCCGGCGATTCAATTAAGCGGCTTTCGGTGGTTTTGATATCACCTTTACCATCGATCGGGCGAGCTAAAGCGTCTACCACGCGCCCAATCATGGCTTCGCCTACGGGGACCTGAGCAATTCTGCCCGTTGCGGTAACAGTGGAACCTTCTTGGATTTCGCGGCCGTCGCCCATCAACACGGCACCCACGTTATCTTCTTCCAAGTTCAGGGCGATCCCAACGGTACCGTCTGAAAACTCTAGCAGTTCCCCGGCCATGACTTTGTCGAGACCGTAGATACGGGCAATGCCATCACCGACTTGGAGGACAGTCCCGACGTTAGAGACTTTGACGTCTTGGTCGTACTGCTCGATTTGCTGGCGAATAATGTTGCTAATTTCGTCAGGTCTGATAGCTACCATGTTTTTTTTCAGTTGTCAAGTGATAATTGGTAATTGGTAATTGGTAATTGGTAATTTAAGAATTGGGAATCAGGAATCCTACTTCCTGCTTCCTGTTTTCTCCTTCCTTCTCCCTTCCCGAATTACCCTGCATTCAAGCGGATGCCGAGGAGGCGCAATTGTCCGCGCAGGCTAGCGTCAATGACTTGAGAGCCTACCTTGATGATGACACCCCCGATTAAATCTTGGTCAATTTTTGTTTCCAGCTCGACTTCCCGCGCGCCTGTCATGGCTTTAACTTTCTCGCGGATAATCTGTTGCTGAGCCTCCGAGAGTTCGACAGCAGAGGCTACTTCTGCTAAAACGGTTTGATTGAGGTCGCGGAGCTTGGCTAGGTATTGTTTCCCAATGTCTGCGAGGAAAACAATGCGTCCTTTATCTACTAACAACTTTAAAAAGTTGTGTAAATAGGGGTTCATTCCTTCGCCTGCAATTTGCCCAAGGACTGTTTTTTTGGCAGTCGGCTTGACCAAGGGACTGGCTAAAAATTGGCGCAATTCCGTTGATTCTTCCAGCAAACTCAGTAGGGAACGCAAGTCTTCGCCAATCTGCTCTGTGAGATTATGAGATTGAGCCAAAGACATCAAGGCTGATGTGTAAGGCTCTACGACTTCTGCGGTGAGTGTAGCCACTATCTACCTCCTAGTAAGGCGATACTGCGGTCGATTAGCTGATGCTGAGTGCTGTCGTTGAGATTGGTTTTGAGTTGATTTTCCACTCTTTCCAAGGCCATCGACGCCACTACCGATCTGAGTTGAGCGATCGCTTTTTCTCTTTCGCTTTCCAACTCTCTACCCGCTTCTGCTCTCATACGTTCTACATCTTGCGAGGCTTGCGCGAGAATCGCTTCTCTCGTCGCCTTCGCTGATGCTTCCGCCGCTACTCGAATTCGCTCCGCTTCCGCTTGCGCTTGCGTCAATTTTTGCTGTTGCTCTGCTAATGCGCCGGCTGCATCTTTTTGACGCTGCTCTGCCTCTTTTATGGCTTCTTCGATGCCGGCACGTCTCTCACTCAGGATTTTTCCTAAAAAGTCGCGCCCGAAGTAAACCAGCAATCCAATAACAATGCTCAGGTTAATCAGGTTGGTTTCTAAAATATCGAAGTTGAGACCGAAACCACCTTCGTGGCTAGCTTCTGTGGCTAGCAATAAAACCATCCCCATGATACTCTTCCATAAAATGCGCTGCTGGTTGGGTCGAGCTATTTGACCAGTTCCGGCCCTAATAGCTTCTCTAGAATTTGACGGCTCAGAGCATCTACTTCTTGCTCTAGCGATCGCATCGCCTCTTGCTTTTGTTGCTCTATCTCTTTCGCCGCTGCCTCACGGGATGCTTGCGCTTCTCGCATAGCCTCGGCTACTTTTTCAGCCGCAATTTTCTGAGCGTCTGTTTGAGCTGCCACAATAATTGCTTGAGACTGTCTCCGGCTTTCTGCTAGTTTTTGCTCGTACTCCTGCGCTAATTTCTGCGCTTTTGCCAAGCGTTCCTGGGCCGATAGTTGTGTATTGTGAATGTATTGCGCCCGATCTTCTAGCGCTTTTGTCAGGGGCTTATAAAACACTACATTCAGCACAACCATCAAAAGTAGGAACTGCAACGCCATTAAGGGCAAAGTTGCATCAAAATCAAACACGTTGTTCCTTCCTCCTTTACGCAGGGGCGGCTCAAAACTCCCGCCCCTTTTACAGTCCCTTAGTCTTAGGCGAAGGGATTAGCAAACAGCAGCACTAGCGCAATCACCAGACCGTAAATGGTCAGAGATTCCATGAATGCTAAGCTCAGTAGGAGAGTCCCACGAATTTTGCCTTCTGCTTCTGGCTGGCGAGCAATCCCTTCCACAGCTTGACCGGAAGCATTACCTTGACCGATGCCAGGACCGATCGCGCCTAAACCAATCGCCAAACCGGCAGCAATAACAGAAGCAGCAGCAATGATTGGGTTCATGATGATTTCCTTAACCTCAAATACAAAAATGAACAGAAAATTTTGGTAATTGGCAATTGGTAATTGCTACTTTGCCTTTACTAATTCTTTGCCAGCCACTCTTTTTCGCTCAAGTTTTCGCTGCTATTGACCGCGAACTCTAAAGCTGAACTCGCAAACAATTAGCGTTTAGCTATTAGCCATTACCCCACTTAAGGAGCGTGTTCCTCGTGGTGTCCGTCGCCGTGTCCTTCCATTGCCTCGTGAATGTAGGCTCCTGCCAAGGTGGCAAACACCAAAGCTTGAATCGCACTGGTAAATAGCCCCAACATCATCACAGGCAGCGGCACAAATAAAGGAACTAGCAGCACCAGCACCGCCACCACCAATTCATCCGCTAAAATGTTACCAAATAGACGGAAGCTCAGAGAAAGAGGCTTGGTGAAATCTTCCAAAATGGCGATGGGCAATAAGACTGGGGTAGGCTCGATGTACTTTGTAAAGTAACCCAAACCGCGTCTGCTGAAACCTGCATAAAAATATGCCAGAGAAGTCAGCAAAGCCAGTGCCACTGTTGTATTGATATCATTTGTGGGAGCGGCTAGTTCGCCCTCTGGTAACTTCAGCAGTTTCCAGGGAATTAATGCCCCTGACCAGTTGGATACAAAGATGAACAGAAATAGTGTGCCAATAAAAGGTACCCAAGGGCGGTACTCTTTCTCGCCGAGTTGATTTCTTGTCAAATCTCGGACGAATTCCAAGGCGTACTCCATTAAATTTTGCATTCCCTGTGGCACTCTCTGTATATTGCGAGTTGCTAACAAGGAAGCGATTAGGAGAATCGTAATCACAAACCAGGAGGTGAGAAATACCTGCCCGTGTACTTTGAGATTGCCGATGTGCCAGTAGAAATGCTTACCAACTTCCAACTCTGCGAGGGGAAGGGTATTAAAGGCGTTTAAGACGTTCAGCATTTCCATTCAAGAGAAGTTCACTCAAGGAGTAGGGGTTCACCGACTCCCTGACCTATTGCGGGTCAGGAACAAACAAGGTTTGCAGCATATAGCCGATAATCGCAGCTTTATATGTCAGAAAACCTAAAAAAATCGGCAAAATCTGTAGCTGATTCCATTGAGTCGCTACTATAATCAACCCAATGAAGACAGCAAACCGAGCTTTGCTCAGACGCTGCTTTTCTGGACCAAGCCGCTCAACGTCTTTAGCCAACATTCTCAAGTAAACCACACCAACGATCGCCCCAATCAAGTAATTGAGGGCGATGTTCAGGGAATAAAAAATCCACACAGAGATAAAAATAACCCCAGTTATTACCAGCGTGAATATAAACAACTGCTGTTGCAGTTGGTAATACTCTTGCATGGTACTAGCGGATTCTCCTGATTCCGGCGAATCAGTTTGAGAGACTTCCCCTGTAACGGTGACAGGTTCGCGAGATGGGTCTGACAAGGTTTCTTGACTCAGAAAGCAGTCTGTGATAGGTGACTCCCACTAAAATTAATTCGGTAAAAACCGTACTTGTGGGGACAAGTGCAACGAGCGTTGCAACTCGAACACTTCACCTCGAATAATACCATGCAGAGGTAACATAACTTAAAAAAAAATTAAAAGTAGAGCAGGGAAGAGGGGGAAAGGGAGAAAGGGAGAAATTGGAAGAGAGGAAAAATATCAAGGAGAAAAAGCCTATTTTTCCCTTGACAACAGACCGCAGAAGGAGATAAAACCACTCACCGTTTAAGGGGGCGTCAATAAAATCAGTTGCTGACTGAGGAGCGGTCGCACTCCTTCCAACCCTAGCTCCACACCCTGCAAAATCTCTTCAACGGTTTTGCCAGAGGCCCCCTCCGACTCGCCTCCCTGACAAGCTTGCAAAAACTCAAACTCAGCTCTTGACAAATCAACCACTTTGTAGTTGTAATCAAACACCTGCTGACTCGGCCACCCATGCAGGCAAGGACTCAACTCAGGCTTTGCCTTCAGCAAAACTTGATCGTCTGACCAATCAGGATGAGGCAACGGGGGTCGTCCTAGGAAAAACTCATAATGAGTAATTTCCGGGTCTAACAGTTCAATTAACCGATAGCGCTGGCGCTCATTCAATCCAGCCGCCTGCTCCATCAACACTGGGTTCTTCCCAAACAAACGCTCAAGCTGCCAGTAATCTGGATTCGAGAACCCGATAAACTCTAACCCCGACGCATCAATCAACTCAAACAGCGTCTCGATGTTGTAATCAATCTCTTGCGGGTGGACATACATATCAGCGAAGCACTCATCTCGCTGATTTTCCAAGGCCCACCGCTGCTGCTCGTACTTGACTAGGCGGTTATCGGCTGGTAGAGAAGCAAATAGTTGGCGGCCGAGCTTCACTCCTTCCTGATAAGAGGTTCCTGCCTGCGCTCCTCTTTGCAGAAGTGCGATCGCCTGCTGCATCAGGCGAATTTCCCAGCGACCGAGTTCCGCATAGACAAAAATGTGCATTAATCCACCGGGTGCTAACTTAGGAGCCAGTGCTTGAATACCTCGGATTGGATCGGGTAAGTGGTGTAACACCCCCACACAGTTAATTAAATCAAACTCCCCCGCTAGCTGACCCACATCGTACAAGCTGAGGTGGTGAAATGTCACCCCTTCAGCACCAGAACGACGACAACGCTCCTTCGCCACCTCCAAGGCCCCAGCGCTCAGGTCGATCGCTGTCACCGATGCCTCTGGATTCAGGTGAACTAAGTAATCCGTACTCGAACCAGTACCGCAACCTGCATCTAAAATGCGGATATCAAGCTTTGATGGCCGCTGACCCGTACAGAAGCTATAAGCCGCTGGCCATGACCAGCGCCAATTATACCCAGGTGGTGGTTCGTCCAGCATCGGGTCTGGCGGAAAAGGGTAAGTATCGTAAAGCTGCCTAACCGCAGCACTGATGTCTGGCGTTGTTTTCATAGGGTGTATCTTACAAGAGTAGATCCAATCCAGTGTAAAGATAGTGTAAAATTTTATAGCAGTCTTGTTTCACTTGTGCTATTAATCAGAATCTCATTGTCAGTGGCAACTTAACAAAACTTATCATTTTTTCTCAGATAAACTCCCTCAAATCTATAAAATAAGTGTCGGCAGGGTTTTTAAGATAATGAGGGAATGGAACCCGAAACATTTTAATCTGAAAAATTGAGTAGCCTAGAACCTCCGAGAAGAGTCAAGAGTGAAAAGGCAAAAATGCCTACCTTTACCTTTAACCTTCTCAAAGAGGTACTTAGTCTCGGTAATGCTGTAAAGATTCAGTCTGGGGGAAAGAAAATCGAATGAGTGTAACGGCAAGTGGTGGAAGCTCTGTGGCGCGTCCGCAACTATATCAAACAGTACCGGTAGCAACCATTTCGCAAGCAGAACAGCAAGACCGCTTTTTAGAGCTGGGGGAACTGAAGGAACTACAAAGCTATTTCAGTTCTGGCGCAAAGCGCTTAGCGATCTCCGAAACGCTGACCCAGAACTCGGAACTAATCGTATCCCGTGCAGCCAACCGGATTTTTGTTGGAGGTTCGCCCTTGGCTTTCTTAGAGAAGCCACAAGAACCTGCGATGGCCGTGGCAGGAGCTCGCACGGGTGAAGCGGGAGTAACCGAAGGCATGAAGTTGGGAACTGTCACCTACGTGGAAAGCCGCAGTGGTGGCAGTGGCATTCTTGCTGGGTTGGGAGCTTTGTTTAGCGGTGGCGGTGGCTACAGTGGCCCGCTGCCGGCGGGATTCCAACCGATCAACGTAGCCCGCTACGGCCCGGGCAACATGACCAAGTCCCTGCGCGACTTGAGCTGGTTCTTGCGCTATATCACCTATGCGATCGTGGCAGGTGACCCCAACATCATTGCGGTCAACGTGCGCGGATTGCGGGAAATTATCGAAAATGCCTGCTCCAGCGCTGCCACCATTGTGGCAATGCAGGAAATGAAAGCAGCGTCGGTGGGTTACTTCAGAAAAGATAACGAGGCAAGCGCGATCGTCGCCCAATATTTCGACGTTGCGATCACCGAGTTTAAAGCTCCCACGCCTTCTGATAAGCTGCGCCAGCGCGAAAGCGGCGACCAGCAAGGGTTGCAATTACCCCAAATCTATTTCATTGCAGCCGAGCGTCGTCCCAAATTTGTGATGAAGCCGGGTCTGTCTAGCTCAGAAAAGCAAGATGTTGTCAAAGCAGCGTATCGGCAAGTCTTTGAGCGCGATATCACCCGCGCCTACAGCTTGAGCATCTCCGATTTGGAATCCAAAGTTAAAAACGGTGAGATCTCGACCAAAGAGTTTATCCGTCGATTAGGCAAATCGCCCCTGTACCGCCAGCAATTTTACGACCGCTTCGTTAACAGCCGCGTGGTGGAACTGGCAACTCGCCACTTCCTCGGTCGTGGTCTGAGTTCCCGTGAGGAATTCAGCAAATACTTTGCGATCGTCAGCAAAGGTGGTTTGTCCGCTTTAGTAGATGCTTTAGTAGACTCTCAGGAATATTCCGACTACTTCGGCGAAGAAACTGTGCCGTACCTGCGTGGCTTGGGTCAAGAAGCTCAGGAATGTCGCAACTGGGGACCGCAGATTGACTTGTTCAACTACAGCGCTCCCTTCCGCAAGGTGCCCCAATTCATCACCTTGTTTGCAGACTATACTCAGCCACTGCCAGACCAGCACGTTTACGGTGTCGGTAACGACCCGCTCGAAATTCAATTCGGTGCGATCTTCCCGAAAGAAACCCGCAATCCCAAGAGTCGCCCTGCACCCTTTGGTAAGGACACTCGTCGTATCCTGATCCATAACGGCGCAGGCATTAACAATCAACTGAGCAATCCCGGAGCAAGGGGTCAAGCTCCTGGCACCCTTGGCCCGAAAGTGTTCAAGCTCGACCAACTACCTGGGGGCTACACAGTTCCCAAGAAAGGGCTCAGTCGCACCTTCAGCAGCGATAATGGCTCTGCCACCAGCATTAAATTCTCAGAAAGCTCCACCCAAGCTGTGATCCGAGCTGCTTACCTGCAAGTGTTTGGTCGCGACCTGTACGAAGGTCAGCGCCAAAAAGTTGGAGAAATTAAGCTGGAAAACGGCGATATCACGATGCGCGAGTTCATCCGCATCTTGGCGAAATCGGAAGTGTTCCGAAAGATGTACTGGAGTTCGCTCTATGTCTGTAAGGCGATCGAGTATATCCACCGCCGACTGCTGGGGCGTCCGACCTACGGTCGTCAAGAAATGAATACTTACTTCGATATCTGCGCCAAGAAGGGCTTCTATGCCTTAGTTGACGCGATTATTGATAGTAAGGAGTACGCAGAAGCTTTTGGAGAAGATACAGTGCCCTACGAGCGCTATCTGACTCCAGCCGGCTTGGCACTGCGGAGCCTACGGGTGGGCACCTTGGCTGAGAAGACTCCTACCAAGGTTGCTCTGGATGAATCACCGCGCTTTATCGAACTGGGTACCGTGTCGATACCACGGGGCAATTTTGAGATTGAGTCTCGGATTGCTCAAGGCGTGAACAAGCGACGCGAACAAAGCAAGGTGTTCAAGCTCACCAGCACCCAAGATAAAGTGGCTGTGAAGACGTTAATTCAAGCTGCTTACCGCCAGATTTTCGAGCGCGACCTCAACCCCTATATCGTGCAGAATGAATTCACGGCGCTGGAAAGTAAGCTCAGCAACAATGAAATTAACGTCAAGGAATTCATTGAAGCGCTGGGTAGCTCGAAGCTGTATATCAAGGAGTTCTACACACCTTATCCGAATACTAAGGTGATTGAACTGGGTACGAAACATTTCTTGGGTCGTGCTCCTCGCAATCAAGCGGAAATTCGGATGTACAACCAAATCCTTGCAACCAAGGGTATCAAAGGCTTTATTGGGGCAATGGTGAACAGCGTGGAGTATGTGCAGTTCTTTGGTGAGGATACAGTTCCTTACCGTCGCTTCCCAACTCTGCCTGCGGCCAACTTCCCGAATACAGAACGGTTGTACAACCAACTCACCAAGCAAAATGATGATTTGGTTGTGCCAAGCTTTGAGCCAGTGGCAGCGAGCGATCGCAGCTAAATGAGAATTCAGGTTTAGGATGACCTAACTCTGTCATCTCAAAAAACCTAGGAGCAGGTAAAGTTACCTGCTCTTTTTGATGAGCGTTGGTGAGGAGGACTGGAAAATTCCCCCCATTGGATGAACCGATCGGCAGACGTAGAAGCAGCAGCAGCCAGCTTACGATGAAACCAGCTTTGATCTCTCTCGGCTGAGGTGCGATCGCACGGGAAAGGTGGGTTTTGTCTGTTCCACTCATCCATCACCGATTGGGGGGGTGCAGCTAAACCAATCGTTCGGTCCCTAGGAGTGGGTGCAAGGCCCTCGTTCCAGGATCAGGTGGCTAATCATCACAAACCCATGAACAAATTTACAGCACAATTGCGAGTCAGACACTACGAGATGGACGCCCTCGGTCATGTCAATAATGCTGTTTACCAGCATTATTTAGAACAGGCAGCCATTGAGCATTTGGAGCATTTGGGCTTTACACTCGATCGCTACCGAGAAATGGGTGGCTTGTTTGTGATGCGTCGGATTGAGATAGATTATCTACGACCAGCGGCGGCTGGCGATCGCTTAGAAGTCACAACTTGGCTGCAAGAAATGCGAGGGCCTCGTGCTATCAGGCATTACGAGATTCGGAAATCAGGAAAAGATGAATTATTAGTAACAGCAAAAGCGCTTTGGGTTTGGGTTGATGTGACTACCATGCGACCGAAAGCAATTCCCAAACTATTGCTAGAAACTTTTGAGAAACAAGCCCTATCTCTGCTCACGACTTAATAGAATTATTAGATGAAACCGTACCCATTAATACTCATTGCTAAATCAGAATGATGAGAAGATAAGCCAGTAAAATTCTGAGGGTAAGAGTCAAAGATGCAGGAAGCTGACAGCGATAGTAAAGTTTTTGAGCGCAATTGGTCTGACTACTACCGTGCTGTGGAAAATCGACCACCGCGAGAGACACTATTAAAAGCTTTAGAACTGTTTGACTTAGAGACAATTGCTAGAGAGCGGTTTGCGGTCGATCTCGGTTGTGGAGAAGGGCGAGATGCCGTGGAATTACTGAGGCGAGGATGGCGGGTTCTAGGAATTGATGGTCAACCAGAAGCTCTTTCACATTTAATGAGTCGCCCTAACCTTCTCAAGGAGCGACTAGAAACTCAGGTGATGCGGTTTGAAGCGATTAGTTTGCCGGAGAATGTGGATTTGGTAAATGCAAGCTTTTCCCTGCCGTTCTGTCCGCCAGCAGCTTTCCCAAGTTTGTGGGCAAAAATTCTGGGTTGCCTGCGAGTAGGAGGCCGTTTTTCCGGTCAACTTTTTGGCGATCGCGACTCTTGGGCTGTTTATCCTTCCATCAACCATCACACCCGCCAGCAAATTGAAGCACTGCTGCAACCCTTTGAGGTCGAGATGTTTGAGGAAGAAGAGCATCCGGGCAAAACCGCTTTGGGAGAGGACAAGCACTGGCATATCTTTCAACTGGTAATTCGTAAGCGCTAATTCAGAGGAATTACCTCGGCTCTAGCACCTGCCAGTGGCTGCTAACCAGTCAAAAATCCGATCGAGCTGTTCTAAGCTTACGAGTCCATATTGCCAAAGGATCATCGGCAAGTGGCTGGTATCTTGATCTCCATGTCTGAGGGCGATGGCGATCGCACCGGCAGGAATTGCTAAGTCCGCTCTTAAAAAATTAATTAATTGAGCTTGAGTTGCTGATTTCATCACTGTTTTTCCACACTTTTGTAAAGAAATGTCAACTAAAAGTTGAGGGTGAATTGATTGATTCTATTCTTCACGATTTATGTGCGGAATATTGTGATGGTAAACGGCTTCCAGTTGTGACAAATGTGAGACAAAAATGTGATCTAAGTCACAGATTTACTCCTCCATCAATTTAACTTCTCTAAACCCAATCTTCTTGATCGCTATTAAGGCGTTTGTAAACTTGTCCTGTAGCGTGAAGCTGACGAGTTTCTTCATAAAGTACCTCTTCTGTATAACCCCATTTCCGCATAACCGTTTCTAAATCTGCCTGGATATCCCTTGCCCCTGGAAAGCCACCATAGCGAATTTTCAATCGGGCGAGATTAGCTAAAGTTTCAGGAGTCGGTTGACGAGTCTCTAAAAGTTGAGTGACGATCGCGCGATCGGTCTTATATTGAGGGTGTTCCTGATCTTGATTCTTCTGCTCTAAATTCATCTCACTCCCTCCTGCACTAAATTAATAAATCTCTCACAGCAAAAGAACTGATGGCTGGTTCTCTCCCCAGGAGTTTAGCAAAGATGTCATACATCTCCTCAGCCAACTGTTTGGGATTCCACAAAGCAGCCAAATTCCCAGGTTGCTTAGACTCAACCAGTTGTTCTCGGATCGCCGTCCTGAAAGCCACCTCTTTCCCTAACCGAATACCCCATTCTGTATACTCTTCCCAACTGTGAGCGATCCCTGCCTCAATGCCTAAATTTTTTAAAAAAGAATAGCTCATCCGCGATAAATATTGTTCGCCAACCCGCGTCACTAACGGCAAATTCAACCAGAGTGCTTCAAGAGAGTGAGTTCCACCATTGTAGGGATAAGAATCTAACAGGACATCAGCCAGCAAATAAATTAACCGATGTTCTTCTTCTGTCTGGGTGCGGGGTAAGAATTTAATGCGGTGAAACCCCACCCCTTGAGCAGCAAATTCTTGGCGATAAGTAGAATAAATAACTTGTAAATCTCCTAATCCTTTATAAACTAATACACTGTCAGGAACTTGCTTCAGAATTTGAACTTGAGCACGTACCATCTCTGCATTAAACTTACGACCCGGAGCGACACATAGGTAAACCACCTGATCTAAACTAATCCGCCTCGCTTTCCTTAAGGCGATTCTATCAGTCGGTTGAGTTTTAAATCCAGAAACCGCAACAAAGGAAGCTGGCAACCTAATTAGTTTTTCCTGGTAATAAGATTCTCTGCCTTGGGGATGAGTATGCCAATCTCCCAGAAAATAGTTATTACTAGAAATGAACGGTGCTTCAAACCCTAACCAAGAGACACAGCAGGGAGCAGGCTGATGGTGAAGAATTTCCGCATGAATGGGAATGGTGAGAGAATCTAGATCTACGAGAATATCTAATGCGTCGGCTGAGATTTGCTTAAGAATTTTCTGGGGATTAGCAAAGCCCTTAGCATAGCTTTGAGGAATATAAAATTTTTCGCTTAATTGTTTAAATTGATGGGTAATATCATCAGGCTCCATCTCACCTGTTATATAAAAATATAGGTGAGGGGTCAGTTGAGATAATTCCCGAATGACATCGTAGCTACACCATCCCACGGAATGTCGAGAAAAGTGTTTAGATAGAAAACCAATTCTTAAGGATGAAGCTTTTTTTGTTGCTAACTGGTAAATTAGAGGTTTAGTGATTTCTGGCTCTACGCTAACTGCTTTTTGCAAAATACAGGTTTCCAAATATTGCTTTGCAATTGTTTTAAAAAGAGCAGAATTTGCTTTGAGGTCATCTCGTAAGTGGGGGACATCAAATAAAAAATGAACATAGAGAGCTTCTATTTCTGACTTACTAAAATGACTCAACTCTCGCTCAGTCTGAGCTGCGAGCGCTAAGAATTGGGTCTGGGCAATTTGACTGGCTCCTGCTTGGAGGTAGCTGTTAATTGAAGCGATCGCAGCGAGAATACTTCCCGTTTTTTTGCAGAATTCAGTATAGTTGTCAATAGCTGTTTGCAAGACCGTCAGATTACCGATCCACAAGCCCGCAAGTAACTCGAAACAACCTTGATTCGCTTCAGCAAAGCTGGGTTTAAGTTCAAGCGCTTTCAGAAAATAATGGATGGCTTGGTGAAATCGATCGGGATTAAGGGCAAGCTGTGCTTTGCCTTGCTGTACTAAAGTAATCGCTAGATTACAGTAAGCTTCCGCAAAGTCAGGCTTGAGCTGAATCGCTGTTTGATAATTCGCGATCGCCTCTGTAAACGAACTTCGATCGAATTGGATTCCTGCTAGATAAAAATAAGCAAGTGCATCGCTAGAATTCTGCTGGATCGCTCGCTGATAATGCTCAATCGCTTCATCAAGTTGACCAGCTTTGACTAAAGCATTTCCCTGAAGGATAGAGGGGGAAACTCCTAGGAGATCGGGCTGAATTGCTAAGGCTTTTTGCTGGTAAGTGACTGCTTCCTCCAGCTTGCCTTGCTGCTGAAAAATTTTAGCTAAATTCCAGTAAATAGGCGCTAATTGAGGTGCAACTGCAATCGCTTTCTGATAAGTCGCGACCGCTTCCTCCAGCCGTCCTTGCTTATACAGCATACTGCCGAGGTTGCCCAGTGCTTCCCCAGAATTGGGATTGATTTCAATCGATTTTGAGTAAGCACGAATCGCTGCATCAATTTTGTTTTCAGCTTGCAGAATATTCCCTAGGGTTTTGTAAGCTTCTGCAAAGGTGGGTTGATGGCGGAGTGCCTGATGACAGCAGGCGAGCGCTTCGGCAAATTTTCTTTGAGCGTAATAAACTTCTGCGAGTTTGTGGTGTACCTCTGCACCATCCGGTTGAAGCGTTAATGCTTGTTGGTAGTAAGCGATCGCTTCATCAAACAACCCTGCTGCTCTGGCGCGATCGCCCTTTTCTAAATAGATCATAACCCCTGAAGATTATCAAGTTTAGGTTGATTTGTTGATGAGTTTGGGGAGAGGAAGGTGCGATCGCACCTGCCACCCTTTAAAGACTCAATCGTTTTTAAACTGAACCCTCTCACCCAACAATCATTTAAGCAGACCTCTGCTTCATCAATAGCTCTTGAAATCCCTGATACATATCCTTCGCCAACTGCTGAGGATTCCATAAAGGTGCGAGGTGTTCCGGTTGTTTTGATTGCATCAAATGATGGCGAACTGCATTCCGAAAATTCGCATCTTGACCAAATTTAATTCCCCACTGTGTATATTCCTCCCAAGTCCAACCAATCCCAACATCCAAGTTAGCACTCTTCAAAAAGGCGTAACCCATCCGCGATAAATACTGCTCGCCTGCCCTCGTCACAACGGGTAAATTTGCCCACAAAGCCTCTAAATTGTGAGTTCCGCCATTATAAGGATAAGAATCTAATAACACATCAGCAATGTGATAAATCGCGCGATGTTCTTCTTCCGTCTTCGTTTGCCCGATAAATCGAATGCGATTAATATCAACTCCTTGAATTCTACATTCTTCCGAATAAGTTTGCTTGATCACATCTGCATCACCTTGACCTTTACGGATCAACAAACTATCAGGAACGTGCTTGAGAATTTGCACCTGAGCTCTGACCATTTCTGGATTCGTTTTCCTCCCTGGTGCAACACAGAGATACGTTAACTGATCTAAGCCAATTCCCAACGTTTGCCGAATGGCATTTCGATCCACCACCACACTTTCCAACGCACCGATCGCAACTGAACCGTGAGGCAACCGAATTAACTGCTCAATATAATGCTTTTCAATGCCCGCCGGGTGAGTGTGCCAGTCACATAAAAAGTAATGGTTGCTCGACATATAAGGAGCATCAAATCCTAGCCAAGAAACACAGATGGGCGCAGCATCATGGTAAAGGACTTCAACATTCGTTGGCACAGTCATTGAGTCTAAATCAATTAACACATCTAGATTATCCTGTACGACCTCTTCCAGAAGTTCTCGACCATCTGCAAAGCCATTCGGATACTTCTTCGGCCAGTAAAATTTGCCAGCCATCTGTTCAAATCGTTCTGTCACTTCATCTCGGTTCAATTTCCCTGTGACATAGAGGTGGACATGGGGAGTAATGTAAGTTAATTCTCGGATCAAGGCTTCCGAACACCAACCCACTGAATGACGGCGAAAATGTTTGGAGAGGAAGCCAATTCTTAAATCTTTTTGAGGTGAGAAATAAGGAGCGGATTGTCGTTTTTTAGCGGGGGGTTCTTGGGAAATAGTTTTTTTGTAGTATTCCTTCGCGACTAATCGATAGAAATTAGCATTGCCTTCCAGACTATCCCGCAGGTGAGAAGCTGCAAACAGAAATATTTCATAAAGCAGCTTTAATTCGATCACATTAAAGTGTTCAACGTTGTGGTAACAGAGTTTTTCAACTTCTTCAAGTTTTGCCAGTGCCTCTTGACTGACACCAGATTGCAGGTAAGAAAAAACATAAGCGGTTCCTGTCATGACCGGGGACGCATTTCCGCAGTGCTGACAGTAGCGATCGGCGATACTTCTAGCTCCAGCTAAGTTACTGGAGTGGCTGAGCAAATCACATAATTGTTGGTAAGCTTCGCTGTAGTCTGGCTTGAGTTGAATTGCCTTTTCAAAATGAACGATCGCATCCAGGGGCTTTTCCTGTTTTTCAATATGCCCCATCCGACAATAAACCTCTGGCCAATCCGGTTTAAATTCCAGCGATTTTTGATAGGTTTCCAGTGCTTCGGTTAAATGCCCCTCCATCGCCAACGCATTGGCAAGGTTCGCAATCACATCTGGCCAATCCGGTTTAATTTTGAGCGCTTCTCGGTAACTTTGGGCTGCATCTCCATACTTGCCTCGCTGTAAAAATGCGTTGGCTAAATTGAAGTATAGCGCTCCTAATTCTGGCTTAATTGCAATGGCTCGTTGATAGTAGCGAATCGCCTCATCAAGGTTACCTCCTTGGGAGTAGGCACTGCCAATATTTCCGTAAACTTCTGCCCAGTTTGGTTTGAGAGTGAGGGCTCTTTCATAGCATTGAATCGCCTCTTCTCGCTTGCCATTGGTTAACAGGTTATTGCCTAAATTAAAATGGAAATCCGCACCCACTAACTGAGGATTGAGTTCCGCCGTCCTTTGAAAACAAGCGAAGGCTTCTTCTGTCTGACCTTGCTGTTGGTAAGCCTTACCTAAATTCAAATGAGCTCCAGCTAAGTCAGGGTTGAGGTTGATAGATTCTCGGTAATGAGCGATCGCTTCCTGAAGCTGCCCGAGCTTGAAATACATACTACCCACATTCGCCCGCATTTCTGCAAAATTCGGCTGAAATTCTAAGCCTTGTGAATAAGCTCGAATCGCTGCTTCTAGCTTACCTTCTCCTTGCAGCGCATTCCCCAATGTCATGTAAGCCCAGACAAAATCCGGCTTGATTTTCAAGGCCTGTTGGCAAGCTGAAATCGCTTCTTTGAAATTACCTTGAATCAAGCAAGCTTCTGCCCGCTTCCTATACTCTTCAACCACATTTTGAAAGGCGAGAGATTGCTCAAGGGGGGGATAAGTAAAAGTGACAACGGGTGCTACCGGCTGCAAATTTTCTACCAGCGACTGGATCGCATTTGTCTCTGAACTAGGGGGAGAAAAAGCTGCAACTTGCCCCGCTGAAGGCAAATTAAACGTTGAAGGTTGCAGGCCAGATTCATCTTCTGGCTTGACTTGCGACGCTTCTCGTTCGTCGCGTTTGGGGAGGGGCAGTTCAATCAATTCTTGTTGAGACTTAACCTCCAGTAACTCTCTTAATTGACTCTCTGCCTCCGCATGATTGGGTTGTAGTTTTAAAACTTTTTGGCAGCAGGCGATTGCTTCATCAATTCGGTCAACTTTTGCCAGAGCCACTCCTAAGCGGAAGTAAATTTTGGCGTCTTCTGGTTGCTGTTCCAGTGCTTTTTGATAACAAACAATTGCCTGATTGACCTGGTCTTGCTGCATCCAGACATTGCCCAGCATCAGATGAACAGCCACCAAATTTGGATGAATTGCAATCGCTTTTTGATAGCAGGCGGTCGCTTCAGACAAACGATTTTGCTTATAGTACATACTGCCTAAATTAGCATGAGCTTCTGCAAAGTCTGGCTGAATGTCTATCGCCTGCGAGTAAGCCCGAATTGCCATTTCTAACTGCTCTTGACTTTGGAGAGCGTTTCCCATCGTCAAGTAGGCAGGGGCAAAATCAGGCTTGATTTTCAGCGCCTGTCTACAGCAAGCAAAGGTCGCTTCTAACTCTCCTTTTAAAGCATAAACTTCCGCTAATTTTTGATAAGCTTCTGGATAATTGGAGTTAAGATTGAGTGCTTTTTTATAGCTATCAATTGCAGCATCAAGCTGCCCCGCTGCTTTGAGTTGATTCGCTCTCAGGAAATGAGCGTCTGCTCCCTCTAAATTCACGGATGTTTTTGTTAACATTTGCTCTGCTACGGTAACTGTTTTCACGCCAATACAATTTAGCCATTCCACCCATTGTCGGGCTCTTACTGACCAAGTACAGGCTCGGTTGACTCGATCAACCTGTTGCCTCAATTGAATTTCGGCTTCAGCGGTATCTGTCGCGATACAACTTTTCAAAACTTGAATTGTTTCTGCTAGAAACTTCTCTGTATATCGTTGCCAGTCTAACCTAGATGCACAGTGCCAATTCGTGACAGATGCGAAAGTCTTCACATCGCTCACAGGAATCAGACGGGCAAATCCAGCCGTTGTTTCCGGTAAAGCCGCCAGTGCGCTCGTCACCACTCGACAACCACTCGCCATTGCTTCTAACACTGCGATCGAAGCAGTTTCCGGGTAAGTATTCGGGTAAGCGAAAACCAAGCTAGAACGAAGTTGGCGAGCAAGTTCCCCTTGGGGAACCGAGCCGATGTATTCCACCCCTTCTGTCTGGTAACATTGGCGGTAAAGTTCACCGAACATCGCCTCGTCTTCAGCTCTAGGAAATTGGTGTACCTTCATACTGGAGAAGACTCTGAGTCTGGTTCCGGGTACGGCTTGACGGATGCTGGGAAATACCTTCAGGAGAATATCAAGTCCTCGAAAGGGAGTGCTGGCATAGGCAAGAATGGGTGGCTGAGATTTTTGAGGCAGGATAGGGGTATTTTCAGGAAAAAGGTTCGTAAAACAGGGTGCGATCGCATTTCTTAAAACGCTGCTGCGTTTGCAGTCAATGCCGAAGTGCTGGTGAAATTGCTGTCGCTGCCAATCACTGACGAAAGCAAAACCATCATAAACTGCTCGCTCCAGTGGATTTTTTAAATCTTGCAAAAATATAAACTCTGGCTCATTATGTAGCCACAAAATTAAGCGAGTCTGTTCCCCTAACAGCGGTTTAACTTCCAATCCTTTGCCAGCAATATTGACGATAATGAAGGCATCGAGCGAGCGCAAAATCTGGCGAACCTGCTCCGTAACTTTGCGCCCGAGGCATAGCACCCCCCGCGACTTTCCTTCCTGGGTGGTTCCATTTAATAAAAAGACTTCATGACCTTGTTGGGCAAGGGACTCCGCTAAGTAACAGATCGCTGATTGAGTCCCCCCTAGTGGTTCGTGGTACGGTGTTTCCACCTGATAATCCCAAGTATAAGTATCCAGAAATGCAATTTTCATCGGCAGTTACAAGGGGAGCGATTGCAGAATTTAGAGGTGAGGTTGTACTTTAATGATCCATTACGAGCCAATGAGAGTAATCAGGATAAAATTTCTAGGGCAAAGAATAAATAATTGAGCTGACTCACATCGGATTCAGTCACTGTTGGCAGTAAAAATTCCCCCTTCTTTAGAGAATCATGCCTCGTATCCACCCCCAACAGGAGAGACAATTCCCAAACCAGCGGATTTGAGGGTCTGAGTGCCATCTTGCTAAGGTTGAGGTTGTAGGGGGGTGAAGGAATTGTGCAACCCTCTTGTTCACATCCCCTCTCCTGCCGTACCCCAATCGCGGTAAATTTGACACTGGTAATTAATTGTAATTGGCAGGGTACACTGCCAAGTCATTGAGGAGCGTTTATCATGGCAGCAGAACAAGACCCCGCAAAATTGATGAAGCAGCAAGTCGGCTATGCCGCCGCCGATCGCGTGCAGTCTGGTATGATTGTGGGGCTAGGCACCGGTTCCACCGCAGCCTATATGATTGAAGCCTTAGGCGATCGCATCAAAGCAGGCACGCTGAAAGATATCAAAGGAGTGACAACTTCGTTTCAGGGAGAAGTGCTTGCTAAACAGTATGGAGTACCCCTGACCACCCTTGATGAAATTGACCACATTGATGTTGCCATTGATGGTGCTGATGAAGTCGATCCGCAGCTTAATTTAATTAAAGGGGGTGGTGCAGCTCACACCCGTGAAAAAATTGTTGATTATCTCGCAGAACAGTTTATCGTTGTGGTTGATAGTTCCAAGCTCGTAGACAAATTAGGTTCTACATTTCGAGTGCCAGTGGAAGTATTGCCGATGGCTGTGACGCCAGTGATGCGAGCTGTAGAAAAGCTCGGTGGCAAACCCGAACTCCGCATGGGTGTTAAGAAAGCAGGGCCCGTTATTACTGACCAAGGTAATATGGTATTGGATGTCAAATTTGACACCATCGATCGTCCAGATGAGTTGGAAAAAACCCTGAATAATATTCCTGGCGTGTTAGAAAATGGCTTATTTATTGGGGTCACTGATTTAGTTTTGGTGGGCGAAATTCAAGATGGGAAGCCTATTGTGCGAGAGATTTCTAAATAAATAATTGAGGACATTAGTGGTTAATAATTAGTAGAAACTGGCTGATTTTTCTTCGTTTCTACGAATCTATTAACCACTCACCATTAGCCACTAACTCCATACAAATTTATGATGCAATATCGAAGATTTGGCCGGACAGAATTGTCTATGCCCGTTCTTTCCTGTGGGGGCATGAGATATCAATACAAGTGGCAGGATGTGTCACCCGACCAAATTCCCTCCGATCGTCAACATCACCTAGAAGCAATCATTCATCGCGCTTTAGAATGTGGCATTAACCACATAGAAACGGCTCGTGCTTATGGGTCTTCTGAGATGCAATTGGGATGGATTTTGCCAAAGTTTCCTCGTGAAAAACTGATTATTCAAACCAAAGTTTGCCCCACTTCTGACCCCCAGGAATTCCTCCTTGATTTTGAAAAATCTTTTGCTTATTTACAGCTAGATTACATAGATTTGCTGTCAATTCATGGTATTAATACCCCTGAATTACTCGATTACTGTATTCGTCCTGGTGGCTGTCTGGACGTGGCAAAAAAGCTGCAAACAGAGGGGAAAGTTCGGTTTATTGGGTTCTCTACTCACGGTCCCACAGATGTGATTGTAGAAACAATTGAAACGAACCAGTTTGACTATGTTAACCTGCACTGGTACTACATTAATCAAAATAATTGGCCGGCCCTAGAAGCTGCGAATCGCTACGATCTGGGTGTTTTTATTATTAGTCCTTCGGATAAAGGGGGAAAACTTTATGCGCCTTCCCAGAAATTGCTTGATTTATGCTATCCCCTGAGTCCGATAGTATTTAATAATTTATTTTGCCTGTCACATCCCCAAGTCCATACCTTAAGTGTGGGGGCAGCGAAACCACAGGATTTTGAGGAACACCTGAAGGTGATAGAATTATTAGACCAAGCCGATCAAATTTTGCCTCCCATCATCGAACGCTGGGAACAAGAAGCGATCGCTCAATTGGGAGAAGATTGGGTAAAAACGTGGCATCTCGGATTACCATCCCCAGAAAACACCCCAGGCGAAGTGAACATTCCGGTGATTTTGTGGTTGTGGAATTTAGCGATCGCCTACGACTTAATTGAATATGGCAAAATGCGGTACAACCTGTTAGGCAATGGGGGTCACTGGTTCCCTGGCCAGAAAGCAGATAAAATCGATCGGTTAGATTTACGTGACTGTTTAAATCACAGTCCCCACGCCGCTAAAATTCCTGCCATTCTCCAGGACGCGGATCGTCTTTTAGGAGGGGAAGCGATCCAACGCCTTTCTCAAGAATAACCCTCTTTTTCATGACCTGGAAACGATCGGAAATTAAGAATTGGTAACAGGAACTCACCCCCATTCCCGGTCTCTTTTAAAATAAAAGAGGGTTCTTGCTTATCCTTCAGCGGGGTCAGATCCAATTCGGTCGCATTATCCTTGTCAAGGAAAGATCAAAGCTTCGCTCATAAAAAGCTTCTACAAGAAAGCTACCTTCAGCAAAGTCCTGAACCTAAGCTTTTGCTTTAATCACTAGCACCGAACAAGGAGCATCTGCTACGACTTGAGAACTAACAGACCCCTCTAAAATTCGCTTTAAACCTGTTAAACCACGACTGCCAATTAGAATTAAGTCTGCCTGATAAATATTAGCTAAACGGATAATTTCTTCCGCTGGGTCACCTGCAACAATCTCGAGTTCACTGTGGCAAGGTAACTGTTCTTGGTAAGATTGCAATAGCTTTTCAATATGTCGGTATGGAACTTCCTCGGCATGAGGGTGAGGTCGATCGGCAACCATTTCAAAGTCTGATGGCGCACCCGTAACGACGTGAGAAAGAATTACTTTTTCTGCCTGTTGTAGTTGCAGTTGATTGAGCGCTTCAATCACCTGGTCTGTAGATTGCGAACCGTCGAGAGCCACCAAAATTGTCTTAAACACCATTCGATTTTAGAGTTGAGATTTTAGAGTTTTCGCTGTTAGCGGTAGCGTGAAACTTTTACCGTTTTTAGATTTTAGATTCAAGGATTTGAGATTGCGAGAGTGCTGGTTTCCACAATCTCTTAGTTCCCACCAGCTCTAACCCCACCTAAAATCTAGAATCGAAAATCTAAAATTCCTCATCCTCCTGATGTTCAGTTCGCAACCGCACTGAGTCGGCGTGAGACGGAAGTCCTTCTGCTTTTGCCAAAACATTGATCGCTTTGGACATTTTTTGCAGCGCTGCTGGCGAGTATTGAATCAGGCTGGAGTGCTTCATAAACGTTTCAACCCCTAGCGCTGAGGCGTACCGCGCTGCCCCTGAAGTGGGGAGCGTATGGTTCGGCCCCGCCAAATAGTCTCCCACAGCTTCTGGCGTCGAGCAACCCAGGAAAATAGCGCCTGCATGGCGAATTTCCTCTAGTAAAGCCCAAGGGTCGGCAACTTCTAGTTCCAGGTGTTCAGGAGCAAATTCATTGGAGAGTTCTGCTGCTGCTTGCAGAGAGTCAACCACTACTACAAGACCGTAGTTGGCGATCGCTTTTTCAGTCAGAGTCCGGCGTGGATGTTCCACCAGTTGCCGATCCACCTCCGCCACGACTTTGCGCGCCAATACCGAGTCTGTCGTCAGTAGGACCGCTGCCGCCATTGAGTCATGTTCAGCTTGGGCTAGCAGATCCGCTGCTACATAGCTCGGGTTCGCTACACTATCTGCGATGATCAAGACCTCCGAGGGGCCGGCCAGGGAGTCAATTCCGACGGTTCCATAAACCAGTTTTTTCGCCAGCGTGACGTAAATATTGCCAGGCCCTGTGATTAAATCCACCTTCGGGATGGTTTCTGTACCATAAGCCAAAGCTGCGACCGCCTGGGCCCCGCCAACCCGATAAATTTCGTGAATTCCTGCTTCTTGGGCCGCCACCAGCACTGCTGGGTTAATGGCCTTGTCTGGCCCTGGTGGCGTACACATAACGATGCGTGGCACCTTCGCCACCTTTGCCGGTACTGCATTCATCAGGACTGTACTGGGATAAGCCGCCTGACCCCCCGGTACGTAGAGGCCTGCCCGATCGACAGGCGTGTAGCGTTTGCCCAAAACCACCTCATCCGTCCCAAACTGCACCCAAGACTTCGGGACGCGCTGTCGGTGGAAGGCTTCTATCTGCTGACAGGCCAACCGAATTGCATCTAATAAGTCCTTGGGTAGTTGCTGGTAAGCTGCGTCTAATTCCGCGCCGCTCACCCGCAAGTCTTCCGCAGTCAAGGCCTGGTGGTCAAATTCAGCCGTGTAATGCAGCAGAGCCTTATCGCCTTTGCGCTTTACAGCTTGCAGCACTTCCCGCACCGTTGCCTCTTTGTGAACGACCAAGTCGTCGTGGGTGCGATCGCAGATCCGTCGCAGTTCAGCTTGTGCCTCTACCCACTGAGTTATGATTCGCAGCATGGAGATTAGGAATGCCTTCCTTAGGAATTGCCCGCCAGAGAAACGGGATCGGCGTTCGACGGAGGGCGGTGGAGAGGTGAGGGGATAGCGGAATGGGAAGAGCAGGAGGTGGGGAGACGCTCTCACCCACCACCGGCCATCCATCCAGAATCCTTAACATTCTGCCAAAGTGCCTCTCGTTCGAGCCAAGCTAACCCGTATTAATTGTTATAACTTATTTCAATCCCCAATAGGGATTCCTAGGCGGGACAGGTGACACTGAGCCAGCCAAACCCCCCTGAGTCTCGATTGAATTTTACCGCTTTGTCGCTCCTGGTTTCCCCATTGCTTACTTCGCTGAGAATTTTTAGGGAAATCGTCATCGTGCAGCAATAGGTGCTATATTAGTTTGTCCGGTACTTTGTATGTTTATTCGATACCAGCCCCCGAAACGGAACTATGGCCAATATTAAGTCCGCCATCAAACGAGCTCAGATCTCCGAGCGCAACCGCTTGTACAACAAATCCTACAAGTCAGCGGTTAAGACCCTCATGAAGAAATATTTTGCTGCCGTCGATCAATACGCAGCCAATAACAGCCCAGAGTCAATGGCAACAGTGCAGCAGTGCATGGCTGAGGCTTACAGCAAAATCGACAAGGCAGTGAAACGGGGTATCCTGCACCGTAACAACGGCGATCGCAAAAAATCTCGCTTGGCAAAAGCACTGAGCAAGCATACCGCTCCAGCAGTCGCAGCTTCCTAAATTACCATCCAGAAACTCCCTCTAGCTGGCTTGACCGTGGCTGTTTAGTAGCCCTTGCCTTCGTGTCCTTGTTGACTGTTGCTTTGCATGATCCAGCTTATTGACACCCATGTCCACATTAACTTCGACGCCTACAAGTCAGACTTGGAAGCAGTTCGAGAGCGGTGGCACCAGGCTGGCGTTGCTTGCTTGGTGCATTCCTGTGTGGAGCCAGAGGAATTCAGCAGCATGCAGGCGATCGCCGATCGCTTCCCAGAAGTTTCCTTCGCAGTAGGGCTGCATCCCTTAGATGCCGACAAGTGGACTCAACAGACCGCCAGCCAGATTTTAGAACTCGCTCGCTCCGATCGCAGGGTAGTGGCGATCGGTGAAACTGGGTTGGACTTTTACAAAGCTGACAACCCTCAGCAACAACTCGAGGCCTTTGAGGCTCAGCTTGAAATTGCCACTCAACTCAGCAAACCTGTCATTATCCACTGTCGCGATGCTGCCGCTGCTACAGCGAAAGCCTTACAACAATTCTGCAACCGTCGCGGAGCCATCCGAGGCGTGATGCACTGCTGGGGTGGCACCCCAGAAGAAACCCAATGGTTTCTCGATCTCGGGTTATACATCAGCTTCAGTGGCACAGTCACCTTCAAAAAAGCTGAGCAGATTCAGGCATCGGCCTGTGCAGTTCCCAGCGATCGTCTGTTGATCGAAACCGACTGTCCCTTCCTCGCCCCCATCCCGAAACGGGGCAAACGCAATGAACCCGCCTACGTCCTGCATGTTGCCGAGCAGGTTGCTAAGCTCCGAGGAGTCTCGCTAGAAACCTTGGGCCAACAAACCACCCAGAATGCCTGCCAACTGTTCGGCTTGTCAGTCAAAGCGACAGATGAGCCAAGGACTACTACCAGGAGTAGAGTTGATCCGAAAGGTTAAACCAGCGTCAGACTTGCGTCCTATAATAGAGAGTGCACACTGCCCTGGCACACTCATTGGCCCAGTATATTGGGAGCGAAGCAAAGACTGCAACTTGTATTTGTGCAATTTTGGTAGTAATAGTTGTGCCGTTAATGGTAAAAAGCGAGTGATGGGTCGCAAGCGATCGCCAGTAGTCAAGAGACAATTGGCGACGAGCTTTGCTGTGACCCGTGACCGCAGCCCCAAAGAGTCCATCTTACATTCTGCCTATAAATTTTCTCACAGAATTCGTTTCAAAAAAAACGAGCGGTAGAAACGCCCAGCCAGGGCGTCGCCAAGGCCAGAGCCACCCTGTTTGAGGAGACCCATGACGACTAATCAGAAATACACAGAACCCGCCTTCACCTTGCCGGATCTCATCGAGATTCAGCGGGCTTCTTTTCGCTGGTTCCTAGAAACGGGACTCATTGAGGAGCTCGACAGCTTCTCTCCCATTACCGACTATACCGGCAAATTAGAACTACACTTCATGGGCAGAGACTTCAAACTGAAGCGGCCCAAGTACGACGTAGACGAAGCCAAGCGACGCGACAGCACCTACGCCGTCCAAATGTACGTTCCCACCCGCCTGATCAACAAAGAAACCGGCGAAATCAAGGAGCAAGAAGTCTTCATCGGCGACTTGCCCCTGATGACAGAGCGCGGCACCTTTATCATCAATGGTGCAGAGCGCGTGATCGTCAACCAAATTGTGCGATCGCCAGGGGTATACTACAAGTCAGATACAGACAAAAATGGTCGCCGGACTTACAACGCTTCATTAATCCCCAACCGAGGCGCATGGCTGAAGTTTGAAACCGATAAAAATGATTTAGTGTGGGTGCGGATTGACAAAACCCGCAAGTTATCCGCACAAGTGCTACTCAAAGCCTTGGGCTTGACCGATAGCGAAATCTACGACTCCCTCCGACATCCCGAATACTTCCAAAAAACAGTCGAAAAAGAAGGGCAGTTCGGAGAAGAAGAAGCCCTGATGGAACTGTACCGCAAACTGCGACCCGGCGAACCACCGACGGTCGCTGGAGGCGAACAGTTACTGCACTCGCGCTTTTTCGATCCAAAACGCTACGATTTGGGGCGAGTTGGACGCTACAAGCTCAATAAAAAGTTGCGCTTGACCGTACCCGATACAGTACGGGTGCTGACAGCAACCGATATTTTGGCTGCGATCGATTATTTGATTAATTTAGAGTTTGATATCGGTCAGACCGATGACATTGACCACTTAGGCAACCGCCGAGTGCGATCGGTCGGAGAATTGCTGCAAAACCAAGTGCGAGTCGGCCTCAATCGCTTAGAGCGGATTATTCGAGAGCGGATGACCGTATCTGACGCCGATGCCCTCACCCCAGCCTCCTTAGTGAATCCCAAACCCTTGGTTGCCGCCATTAAGGAATTCTTCGGTTCCTCTCAGTTGTCTCAGTTCATGGATCAAACCAATCCCTTAGCAGAACTGACCCACAAGCGTCGCCTCTCAGCACTGGGTCCTGGGGGGTTAACCAGAGAGCGAGCTGGGTTTGCAGTGCGGGATATTCACCCCTCTCACTACGGTCGCATTTGTCCGATTGAAACCCCGGAAGGTCCGAACGCGGGTTTGATTGGGTCTTTAGCCACTCATGCGCGAGTCAATCCTTATGGATTTATTGAGACCCCGTTTTATCCGGTGGAAAATGGGCGAGTCCGGCGCGATTTGTCCCACGTTTACATGACGGCGGACGAAGAAGATGATTTACGGGTTGCGCCGGGGGATATTCGCACAGATGCTAACGGCTATATCCAAGGTGATTCGGTCCCCGTGCGCTACCGCCAAGACTTTACCACCACTACACCGTTGCAAGTCGATTATGTCGCGATTTCACCGGTGCAAATCGTTTCAGTGGCAACTTCACTGATTCCATTTTTGGAACATGACGATGCGAACCGAGCTTTGATGGGCTCGAATATGCAGCGCCAGGCCGTGCCATTGTTACGACCCGAACGACCTTTGGTAGGCACTGGTTTGGAAGCGCAGGCGGCTCGGGACTCGGGTATGGTAGTGGTGTCCCGCATGGATGGGGATGTCGTGTATGTGGATGCGACTCGGATTATTGTCAAATCGCGCTCAGCCGATACACCGGAGGAGGAACGACCCGAAGAGTTGTTCAATGTGCGCGAGTATGACGAACTGAGACGGAACGGAGCGCAATTCCAAGCCAAGTATGGTGGCTGTATCGAGTACGAACTTCAGAAGTACCAACGGTCAAACCAAGATACTTGCCTCAACCAGCGACCGTTGATTTATGAAGGCGATCGCGTGGTTGCAGGTCAAGTGCTAGCAGATGGTTCTTCCACTGAAGGAGCAGAATTGGCGCTGGGGCATAACATCCTCGTTGCTTATATGCCCTGGGAAGGGTACAACTACGAAGACGCGATGTTGATCAGCGAACGTCTAGTCTATGAGGATGTGTACACCTCCATCCACATTGAGAAGTACGAAATAGAAGCCCGACAAACGAAGCTGGGGCCAGAGGAAATTACTCGCGAAATTCCCAACGTTGGGGAAGATGCCCTGCGGCAGTTAGACGAGCAAGGTATTATCCGCATTGGCGCTTGGGTGGAAGCAGGGGACATTCTGGTAGGAAAAGTAACCCCGAAGGGCGAATCTGACCAGCCACCGGAAGAGAAGCTGCTGCGAGCCATCTTTGGTGAAAAAGCCCGCGATGTCCGCGACAATTCCCTGCGAGTCCCCAACGGCGAAAAAGGCCGGGTGGTGGATGTGCGGGTATTTACGCGGGAACAAGGAGATGAATTGCCCCCAGGTGCCAATATGGTGGTACGGGTGTATGTGGCTCAGAAACGGAAGATCCAAGTCGGCGACAAGATGGCCGGTCGCCACGGGAACAAGGGCATTGTTTCTCGGATTTTGCCCATGGAAGATATGCCTTATTTACCGGATGGCACCCCAGTGGATTTGGTTCTGAATCCTTTGGGTGTACCCTCACGGATGAATGTGGGTCAAATTTTCGAGTGCCTGCTGGGGTGGGCCGGAGAGAATTTGGGGCTGAGGTTTAAGATTACTCCCTTTGACGAAATGCACGGTTCGGAAAAGTCAAGAGAGACCGTACATACCAAATTACGGGAGGCACGGGATAAGAACAGTAAAAACTGGCTGTTTGACGAGGAGAATCCAGGCAAAACCTTAGTGTACGACGGACGGACAGGGGAACCCTTTGACCGACCCGTAACAGTGGGAATTGCTTATATGTTGAAGCTGGTGCATTTGGTGGATGACAAGATCCACGCTCGGTCAACCGGTCCTTACTCACTGGTGACTCAGCAACCTTTAGGCGGTAAAGCTCAACAAGGCGGTCAGCGGTTTGGAGAAATGGAAGTGTGGGCGTTGGAAGCTTTCGGTGCAGCTTATACGTTGCAGGAATTGCTGACTGTGAAGTCCGATGATATGCAGGGACGCAATGAAGCGTTGAATGCGATCGTCAAGGGTAAAGCAATTCCACGGCCGGGGACTCCCGAATCTTTCAAAGTGCTGATGCGAGAGTTGCAGTCCCTTTGCTTGGATATTGCTGTTCACAAGGTGGAAACGGCTGAGGATGGCACTTCACGGGATGCGGAGGTTGATTTGATGGCAGATGCGCCAGGCCGTCGCTTACCTTCTCGCCCAACCTATGAATCTATTTCCAGGGAAGAGCTGGAAGATGAACTGTAGGCTTTGTTGCCAAAGTTAGTGGTTAGTAGTGAGTCGGAAAGTGAGTCGTTAGTGGTTAGTCGCAATGAAGAGGATTAACCACTAACAATGACTCGTTAACAAGGACTTGCTAACAATTAACCACTAACCATTAACCATTAACCATTTACAAATAAGGGGTAAAAATGGCGAAACTTGAACAACGATTTGATTATGTAAAAATAGGGTTAGCGAGTCCAGAAAGAATCAGGCAATGGGGGGAAAGAACGCTTCCCAATGGTCAAATCGTCGGTGAAGTTACCAAGCCCGAAACGATTAATTATCGCACCTTAAAACCAGAGATGGATGGCTTGTTTTGCGAGCGCATCTTTGGACCCGCGAAAGATTGGGAATGTCATTGCGGGAAATATAAGCGAGTGAGACACAGAGGAATTGTGTGCGAACGGTGTGGCGTAGAAGTCACAGAATCTCGCGTCCGCCGTCACCGGATGGGCTATATCAAATTAGCAGCTCCGGTTGCCCATGTTTGGTATCTCAAAGGCATTCCAAGTTACATGGCAATTTTGTTAGATATGCCCCTAAGGGATGTCGAACAAATCGTCTATTTCAACGCTTACGTCGTTCTCAACCCCGGTAATGCCGATAACCTGTCTTACAAGCAATTGCTGACCGAGGATGCTTGGCTAGAAATTGAAGACCAACTCTACAGCGAAGATTCTCAACTGACAGGGGTAGAAGTAGGAATTGGCGCAGAAGCCCTGCAAACTCTCCTGGGCAATATTAACTTAGAGTCCGAAGCAGAGCAACTCCGGGAAGACATCGCCTCCGCCAAAGGTCAGAAACGAGCGAAACTGATCAAACGACTGCGGGTGATTGATAACTTTATCGCGACTGGTTCCAAACCAGAGTGGATGGTGCTGGCAGTCATTCCCGTCATTCCTCCCGACTTGCGACCGATGGTGCAGCTAGATGGGGGCCGCTTCGCCACCAGCGACTTAAACGACCTCTATCGCCGGGTGATCAACCGGAATAACCGCCTCGCCCGCTTGCAGGAAATTTTGGCTCCTGAAATTATCATCCGTAACGAAAAACGGATGCTGCAAGAAGCAGTGGACGCCTTGATTGATAATGGTCGCCGGGGCCGCACGGTGGTGGGGGCCAACAACCGCCCGCTGAAATCACTGTCCGATATTATTGAAGGGAAACAAGGACGCTTCCGGCAGAACCTCCTGGGTAAACGGGTAGACTACTCCGGACGTTCTGTGATCGTAGTGGGGCCGAAACTGAAAATTCATCAGTGCGGTTTACCCAGGGAAATGGCGATCGAACTCTTCCAACCCTTCGTCATTCACCGCCTGATTCGCCAAGGGTTAGTCAACAACATCAAAGCAGCAAAAAAGCTGATCCAGCGTAGCGATGCCAGTGTCTGGGATGTCCTCGAAGAAGTGATCGAAGGCCACCCAGTCTTACTCAACCGCGCCCCAACGTTACACCGTTTAGGGATTCAAGCTTTTGAGCCGATTCTAGTGGAAGGTCGTGCCATTCAATTACACCCACTGGTGTGTCCCGCTTTCAACGCTGACTTTGACGGCGACCAAATGGCTGTTCACGTCCCCCTGTCTCTAGAAGCTCAAGCAGAAGCACGCTTGTTAATGCTGGCTTCTAACAATATTCTGTCGCCTGCAACCGGTCGTCCGATCGTGACCCCTTCTCAAGATATGGTGCTGGGTTGTTATTACCTCACCGCAGAAAACCCCCACGCTCAAAAAGGAGCCGGCCGCTACTTTGCTAACTTGAATGATGCTGTCATGGCCTACGAACAGGGGTTAGTTGACTTGCATTCCTATATCTGGGTGCGTTTTGATGGTCCGGTGGAGAACGAAGGGGCCGAAGGGGAACCGCTGAAGGCAGAAACTTTAGGAGATGGGAGTTCCTTGAAAGAATACAAATTCCGGCGAGTGCGGGAAGACAAAGAAGGCAAGTTATTGTCTCAATACATCCGCACAACCGCAGGTCGGGTGATTTACCACCAGACGATTGAGTCGGCAATTAGCAGTTAAGGATGGGAGATTGGTTATGGGCAATTGGCGAATGTTAAGGGTTAACAATTACCAATTACCCATAACCAATTATTCAGGAGCAACGACCAATTACCAATTACCAATTACCATCAGCAGACATGACAGCAGATAACAAAAAGGTGATTTTTCGGAACCGGGTGGTGGATAAGGGTCAGTTGAAACGGCTGATTGCTTGGTCGTTTACCAACTACGGTACTGCTCGCACTGCCCAAATGGCTGACAAACTCAAAGATTTGGGGTTCCGCTACGCCACCCGGGCTGGGGTGTCGATCAGTGTAGATGATTTGACGGTCCCTCCCTCCAAGCGGGAACTGTTGGAAGCAGCGGAAGAGGAAATTCGCACCACCGAAACGCGCTACACCAGGGGAGAAATCACGGAAGTGGAGCGTTTCCAGAAAGTGATTGACACCTGGAACAGTACCTCTGAATCGCTCAAAGATGAAGTAGTTCGCAACTTCCGAGCGACAGACCCGCTCAATAGCGTGTACATGATGGCGTTTTCGGGAGCTCGGGGAAATATCTCTCAAGTCCGCCAGTTGGTAGGGATGCGAGGCTTGATGGCAGATCCTCAAGGGGAAATTATCGACTTGCCGATCAAAACCAATTTCCGCGAAGGTCTGACGGTTACTGAATACATCATTTCTTCTTACGGTGCGCGCAAAGGCTTGGTGGATACAGCTTTGCGGACGGCGGACTCTGGTTATTTAACTCGTCGTTTGGTGGATGTGTCCCAAGATGTGATCGTTCGAGAAATAGACTGTGGCACCCAGCGGGGAATTGGGGTGCGGGCTATGACGGATGGTAACCGGATTTTGATTCCGTTGCGCGACCGCTTGATGGGTCGGGTGTTAGCGAAAGATATCTTGCACCCACGCACCGGGGAACCAGTGAATTGGGGAGAAGTGCGGGCCGTTCGCAATCAACCGATCCCAGAAGAATTGGCCGTGGAACTCGACAAAGCAGGTGTTGAGGAAGTTTGGGTGCGATCGCCATTGACCTGTGAAGCCACTCGGTCCGTATGTCAGCATTGCTATGGCTGGAGTTTGGCCCACGCCTCAATGGTAGATATGGGAGAAGCGATCGGGATTATCGCTGCTCAGTCGATTGGGGAACCAGGCACTCAGCTTACCATGCGGACCTTCCACACTGGGGGTGTCTTTACGGGGGAAGTCGCTGATATTAAGAAAGCAGACTTTGACGGTCGGGTGAAATTTGGGAGCAAATTACGAGTGCGTCCCTACCGGACTCGCCATGGGGAAGAAGCCGCCACAGCAGAAAATAACGGCCCCATTGGTCTGGAAGGAGGGGGTCACTCGAAGTCCTACGATATTGCCCAAGGTTCAACCATTTTGGTGAAAGACGGGCAAATGGTGAAGAAAGGACAAGCGATCGCAGAAGTGCCGATCGCTGGTCGTGTGGCTCGCAAGTCCACCGAAAAAGCAACCAAGGATGTAGCCTCAGATTTAGCGGGGGAAGTCAAATTTGCTGACTTGGTACCGGAAGAAAAAACTGACCGCCAAGGCAATACCACCCGGACCGCAGCCCGGGGTGGTTTAATTTGGATCTTGGCTGGGGAAGTTTATAACTTGCTACCCGGGGCAGAACCCGCCGTCAAAAACGGCTCTCGTGTCCAAGCCAATAGCGTTTTAGCAGAAACCAAACTCGTCTCAGAGCATGGTGGTGTGGTGCGGCTCAAAGGCAAAGAAGCAGCCTCAACGCCAGTTCTGGAATCCGCAGAGCAATTGACGGCCCCCTTGCCTCGTGAAATCGAAATTATCACCGCCAGCGTTTTACTCGACCAAGCCTTAGTCAGGGTGGAAAGTCAGCAAGGTCGAGAACAGTATGTGATTGAAACCAGCAATGGCCAACGGTTCGCCATGAAAGCGACTCCCGGCAGCAAAGTCGGCAATGGGGAAGTGGTGGCGGAATTAATGGACGACAGCTACCGTACCCCCACAGGTGGCATCATCAAATATGCCGGGGTGGAAGTAGCTCGTCGTGGCAAAGCTAAACAAGGCTACGAAGTGGTGAAAGGGGGGACGCTGCTATGGATCCCAGAAGAGTGCCATGAAGTGAATAAAGACATTTCTCTGCTGATCGCAGAGGATGGTCAATATGTGGAAGCTGGTACAGAGGTTGTCAAAGACATTTTCTGCCAAACCAACGGGGTCGTAGAAGTGACCCAGAAAAATGACATCTTGCGGGAGATTGTCATTAAACCCGGAGAACTACACGTTTTAGACCGTCCCAGTGACAGCGAACCTGGTACTGGTTTCATTGCCAACCCCGGTCAAGAAATCCTCCCCGGTTTGGCGGTGGAAGAGTTGAAATATGTGGAGTATGTGGAAACGCCAGAAGGTCCCGCGTTGCTCGTGCGGCCGGTGCGCGAGTACCAAGTCCCCGACGATCCAGGGGTGCCTTCCCAAACGGCTTTAAATGAATCCATTGCCTTGCGGGCTGTGCAGCGGCTGCCCTATAAAGACGGCGAACGGGTGAAATCAGTGGAAGGAGTGGAACTGCTGCGGACACAACTGATGTTAGAAATTACCCAAGAAGCGCCCCAGTTAGCGGCTGACATTGAACTGCTGCCAGATGAAGAGGATGCCACCGTTATGCGTCTGCAACTGGTGATTTTGGAATCCTTAGTGATTCGGCGGGACGTAGCGGCTGACCCCACTCAAGGCAGTACCGTCACCCGACTGCTGGTCAAAGATGGAGATGCGATCGCACCAGGGGCCGTCGTTGCTCGTACAGAGATTCTTTGTAAGGAAGCGGGCGTTGTCGGTGGCATCCGAGAAGGCATCTCTGAAGCCGTGCGCCGAGTTTTGGTCGTGCGAGATGCCGATATGATCGTACGGGAGTTATCGGTGGCTCCTGCTTGTACCGTCGGTCAATTATTGGTGGCTGGCTCCGAAATTGCCCCAGGTTTGACCTTGGAAGAATCTGGGCAAGTGGTGGCTGTGGATGCGGCCGCTCCCTCTCAATACCGCCTGACCCTGCGGATAGCCAGACCTTACCGAGTCTCTGCGGGAGCGCTGCTGCATGTCCTCGATGGTGACTTAGTACAACGGGGCGATAACTTGGTGTTGCTGGTGTTTGAACGCACCAAGACAGGGGATATCATCCAGGGGTTGCCTCGGATTGAAGAATTGTTGGAAGCTCGTAAACCCAAGGAAGCTTGCATTTTGGCACGGCGACCGGGGACGGCTCAAGTGGCTGCGGTTGATGACAACCCAGAACTGAAGGTGGTGGAGGATGATGGGGCGATCGCTGATTACCCGTTACTTCCGGGTCAAAATGTGATTGTTTCCGATGGTCAGCGAGTCGCTGCGGGTGAAGCACTCACGGATGGCCCCGCCAACCCCCACGAAATTCTGGAGATTTTCTTCAATTACCACATTGAGTCCCAGAGCGTGTTTGACTCTGCCATTAAGAGTTTCCAAGCCTGCCAAACCTTTTTGGTGAATGAGGTGCAGTCGGTGTATCAATCCCAAGGGATTGAGATTAGCGACAAGCACATTGAAGTGATCGTTCGCCAGATGACCTCGAAGGTGCGGGTCGATGACGGGGGTGATACCACGATGTTACCGGGTGAGCTGGTGGAACTACGCCAGATCGAGCAGGTGAATGAAGCGATGTCGATTACCGGGGGGGCTCCGGCTCAGTACACACCGGTGTTGCTGGGGATTACCAAGGCATCGCTGAATACTGATAGCTTTATCTCGGCGGCTTCGTTCCAAGAAACCACGCGGGTGCTGACGGAAGCCGCGATCGAGGGTAAATCGGATTGGCTGCGGGGCTTGAAGGAGAACGTAATCATCGGACGGTTAATTCCGGCCGGGACTGGGTTCAATGCCTATGAGTCTGGGGAGCAGTCTCCTTGGGCCGATCCGGCGGTGTTTGATGAGGATGTTGCGGAAGATCTGCGAGATGTGGTGTTAGATGACCGCACGGCTCGGTTGAGTGTCGGCTTTGAGATGGGTGGCGGCCGCGACCGCTTTGGCGATAGCTTTGAGGATGATTTTGAAGCGGATGAGGACGGGGAACTGGACTCGGATGCAGGCGATGACTCTGGGATTTCGCCACTGTTGGATGAAGATGACGATCTAATCGGTGACGATTACGACGAGTACGAAGACGAAGACCGGGTCTAGGGGGTGGGGGTGGTTAACAGTTGACGATTTCTCGTTAACTGTTAACCGTCCTCAACTTCCTTGTCTGGCTTGAGGGGGGGACGTTCGGCGAGACTTCGGCGAACGTCCTGCGCCTTATTTGAAGGGGGCTGTCCTGACTGCAAGTTCTTTAATTTGGCGATCGCGTTGAACTTTAATTTTGAGCAGTTGACCAACGCCGCTATTTTCTACAAAGGCTTGTAACTGTTCAGCCGTGGCGATCGGTTGACCACTCATCTCAACCACGACATCACCGCGCCGGATGCCAGCTTGATCGGCTGGAGTATTAGGCACGACTCGCACCACTAAGACTCCTTTCACTTCCGGTACCAGGAAGGGCGCATTCGGGTCAGCATTATTTTCCTTCGCCATTTCTGGGGTGAGTGTTACCATCTGAATGCCGAGGAAAGGATGGGTCACTTCTTCACCGCGAGCGAGTTGGGCGGCAATAGCTTTCGCTTTATTGATGGGAATGGCAAAGCCAATCCCCATCGCATCTGCTCGAATGGCAGTATTGATGCCGATGACTTCTCCTTCAGCATCTAAGAGTGGGCCACCTGAGTTGCCGGGGTTGATGGCAGCGTCAGTTTGAATAAAATCGATCCGTTTATTGGGGATACCAACGGCGGCACTGGAGCGTTTAAGCGTGCTGATAATGCCCAGGGTAACGGTGTTGTCGAAACCTAAGGGGTTCCCAACTGCGATCGCCCAATCTCCCACTTGGATCGCATCCGAATCTCCCAAAGTGGCGACAGGTAAATTGCGAGGGTTGGCTTCAATTTTGATCACCGCTAAATCTGTGACCTCGTCTGTACCCAGAACCACACCGGATACCGCACTACCGTCATTCAAAGTGACAGTGACTTTATCCGCTTGGTTGACAACGTGGGCATTGGTTAAAACAATTCCACTTTTATCAATGATGAAGCCTGAGCCTTGACCCCGCAAACGTTCTTGCTTAGGGATTTGTGACCGCAAGTCTTCGCCAAAAAAGCGCCCGAAAAAAGGGTCGTCAAAAAATGGATCGAGGTTGCGAGTAACAGTACGTTCAGTGTCAATCCGGACAACGGCTGGCCCCACCCGATTCACGGCGGCTGTAACAAAACTGCTAGCTGAAGCTGGCGATCGCAGCGCTACCGATTGAGAATTACCGAGAGCAGAACGATTGGTTTCCCTGTCCTGAGCGGGAGTCAAAGTAAGTCCGGCCACCGCCACTTCCGGGCTGTTTCTGCTATCCTGAGCAGATGCTGCCATTGCAGGCAAGAGCCAAGGGGTGCCAAGGGCGAGGGCGATCCCTAAGATAATCGAGAATAGGAGGCTCATAACTTGCACCGACGAGCCAGAAAACTTTAAGAATCGCATAGCATCAATCTTTCAGTAAGCCTGGATTGGAGAAGTAGGCTGGTTAATGGTCAACAATTCCCATTGTTGCTCAGAATTGTTGCACATCGCTCATCTATGGTATCCTGAGACAGACGCTAGGGTGGGTAAACTTATAATCCCTTTCAGGGATGGAAAAAAAGCACATGATTGGATCTGACCCATCTACCGAAGACACCTCGCAGCCTAACCATCATCATCATCATACTGAGGGTCACCCGACTCACCCTCATGTCCACAGTGAAGAATCTCTCCGACGGATCGTGAATCGTTTATCTCGGATTGAGGGTCATATTCGTGGCATTAAATCAATGGTGCAAGATAGCAGTCCCTGCCCAGATGTTCTCCTTCAAATTGCTGCTGTGCGCGGAGCGTTGGACCGGGTTGCTCGGATGATTTTAGACGAGCATTTAACTGAGTGTATTGCCAGAGCTGCGAAAGAGGGTGACATTGAAGTTGAGATTCAAGAGTTGAAAGCTGCGCTGGACCGTTTTTTGCCTTAATTCAGTATTCTCTAGAGTCAGCCAACTCTGTTGCTATCCTCAACCTCATTGCTGGCCCATCTTAAGTTTTTCTCAGTTTGGTTTTGAGCTGGTAGCGCACTGTAGCGTAAACAGCTTTATAGGAAGCATCAATATTGTATTCCTCATGTAGCCACTCTTGAATTTCTCCATAACTTTTGAAGCTCTGCTGAGGATCGTTGAGACGCTGTTCTAATACAGCACGAGCTTGAGGGGGAATGGCCGGCTTGCGACCCCCTCGGTGTTTCGGTTTGAGCAGTCCTGTCAGTCCATGAGTCCGGTATTTTTGTAACCACCGCTGTACAGTGATGCGGTTGACTCCGATGGTACGTGCCAAATCTTTAACGGTTTTGACCTGAGAAATTTTGAACAGGTACAGCGCTTGGATTTTTTGAAAGCCGCTGGCGGTTTTCTGTTCATTTAATAGGGTTTTGAGCTCTTCTACTGTTTCTCTAATGTTGAGTTTGCATACCCCCGCCATGTCAGTCACCTCTAGCAATTCGCGCTTCGCAATAGCTCTGCTTCCCAAGGAAGTGTGTTTCGCACATAGGCTACCTGTAGCTTAGCAAGAAGAACAGAGCTTGGTAGAACCTTAAGATTTAACTAATCTGTGACTTCAGAATGAGGAAGGGAATGACACACCAGAATCAGGAAGGAGATCTGACTCCCGGATGGCTCTACAGAACTAGAAACAGAAGTTAAGAAACAAGCTGAACTGTGTAAGGATAGAACCCAGAATCAATCATTGCCTTAAAATCTCTCAAAAAAACCCAGCTTACTAATGAGCTTGGACTTAAACCTTTGATGTCTAAGTGTAAGTTTGTAATTGAATTCCTAAATTTTCCATTAACTCAGCGAGTGAAATCTTCCGTAAGCGCGCTAATTTGGCTAAATGTTCTAAACGTTCCGCTTCTAATTTTTCGATTCGTTCTGTTAAGTGCTGCAACTCGCTTTGTCCTTCTAGAGTTAAAGTTTTAGATCTTTGCTGAGCGATCAATTCACTATAATGCTTTTGAATATCTGAGGGAATCCCTTGATTTATTTTTAGTAGTAAGGCTGCTTCTGTTTGCACCTGGGTACAAGGTTGGCGTTGGGCCTGTAGTAGTAATACTTGCGGAACAAACCGCTCCAAATCTTGCAAGCTCAACTGTTCTACGGCGCTTAGCAAATCCTCTACCGATAGTTGTACTTCAACTTTAATTGTTGGCATATTTCATCTCCCGCCCATTCCCCATTCGTTTTTAATTCATCAGCGCCAAACCTTGAGCAGAGCAACGTAAATATTGGTACAATTTGGTTGAGGTGCGATTGCAACGAGCAGTTGTGAAGAACCAAGTACAAACTTGATGCAAATTGCTCTGATTTTCTAAATTTTTGCTCAATTTTTATGATGAATCTTGATGAGATACCACTGACACTCAGACTGACCTCCCCCTCTCTGCCAAGTTGCAGTTCAATCAAAATTGTTAGCGACGATCGCTGATGGGGGAGTCCCCATCATCAGATCGACTTCTCTTTGGCTGTCCAAGCTAAGACCATTCTCTCAGAGAGGCGGTGCTTTCCGCATTAATACTCACCTACTCCCTGTAGCGGCCTGTTTTGAGTGAGGATAACCCTACTTTTAGCTGCCACTGATTGCGACCGCGAACCTGATGGGTTCTACAAATTAACATTGATACCCACTGCCATCTGAACTGTCAGCTTTCGGAAGTCTTTCTCCCAAACTTTCCGACTGACCTACCCGCGCAGCAATTGCTTAATTGTCCCCACTAATTCCTGGGGGTGAAAAGGCTTCGCGATATAAGCATCAGCACCTTGTTTCATTCCCCAGTAACGGTCAAACTCTTCACTTTTACTCGAACACATGACCACGGGTACTTTTTGAGTTTTAGGGTCACTTTTCAGTCGCCGACAAACTTCATAACCGTTCATCCGTGGCATGACGATATCAAGAACCACTAAATCAGGACAATTCAACTTAATTTGTTCGAGGGCTTCCACACCGTCACTGGCAACAGTAACGTTTAATCCTCTGCCTTTTAGCAGATCAGCGATCATCTCCCTCAGCGTGACGCTGTCATCAACAACCATAACTGTACTCATATCTTCCCACCTAGTTTCTGGGTTGAAACTGTAACAAGAAAAAGCTGTAGACCCCGATTTGGATGACACTTTGTTAGGTAGAGTTTACCCACGTCCTCTCATTTCCTTATCATTATCTTAATAATTACTGAAAGATCTCGGTTGACACACCTAGACCTTTTTGCTACTTTATCAGTCTATCCCAACAATAGCATGGCTGACTCAAAAAAAATACTGCTGAGGATAGACTGTGATTCCAGCTCCAGGCATTACTGACGCCCTCACGACCGATTAACCCCTGTTGAGTCTTTACTACCATTTCCTGCACCCTCGGCTAACAAGCAATCTCAGCTCAATTGATTTTTCTGAGAATTTTGATTGCCTAAAGCCTCAAGTTTATTATTGTAGATGGTCTCAAAATTAAGCTGGCGCTGGCTAGAAGTATGGGATGTGCTTTGAATGCCATTAGCGACGGTTCCTAAGATAGAAGCCCCGGAAATTTTTAATCCCTCCAATGCTTTGGTGACATGAGAGCGGTCTGTGCGATCGATCGCTACCACCAGTACCGTTCCATCTGTGTGAGCAGCCAGGATATGTCCGTCTGCCAAACCAACTAGAGGTGGAGTGTCATAGATGACTAAATCGAAAAAGGCTTGAAATTGCTCCATGAGATAGAGCATTTTTTTGGAAGAAAGGAGTTTGATCGGGTCAGCCGGGGTTTGACCTGCCGTCAACACAAATAAGTTATCCTCCTCAGGTGCTCGCTGGATAGCATCGTTAAGGCTGAGGTCTGTGGTGATCGCGTCGCTGAGACCGCGCACGTTAGGCAGACCCAACCTGAGATGGAGTTGAGGGAGTCGTAAATCAGCATCTACCAGTAATACTCGCTGACCCACTGCTGCGGCTGTTTGAGCGAGGTAAAAGGCAACTGTAGACTTGCCATCGCCAGCCACCGCTGAACCGATCACGAGAGAACGGATTGACCGACCTGCACTGAGCAACCGCAAGTTTGTGTAGAGAGAGCGAAATGCTTCTAAAAAGGGATAGTCCAAATCTCCATGAAACTTGCTACCTCCTCCTACTAAGACAGTATTACTCTTAGCGGGTACTGGAGCAGCCACTTCCTTCACTCTAGACCGCTTCTTAGATTTCTTCGTAATTCTTTTCAGTTTTTTGGTGAGTGGAATCACGCCAACAATGGGGAGTTTGGTACCCCACCTCACCTCTTCAGGGGTGTGGAAAACTGTATTGAGGACTTCCACCAGGAAACCAACTGCGACACCCAATAGCATACTTAGGACTACTGCGATCGCTAAATTCTTACCTTTATTGGTAATCGTAACGGAGAGAGGGATGCCTCGATCGTTCGTTACAACCTTCGGTTCATTAATGATCGTCCAAGGTGCGTCCTGCTGACCAGCACCGAGTTTTAGCGTTTCCCGCTTGGATAAAAACAGCTTTAAGCTCTCTGTTGCCACTCCTAACTCCCGCTCTAAATCCCCATACTGGCGCAGGATGGATGGCAATTGTTTAATTTGTTGATTCAATTCACTTTCACTGGTCTTCAAGCTTCGCTCTCGAGCTTCTAACTGTTGAATTTGGTCAGCAACATTTTCGAGCGATCGCTGCGCTTCTTTATAAACCAGGCGACGCAGATTATCTTGTTTTTCTCGCAAAGACAACATGGGTGGGCTATCTTCGCGAAATTGGGTCGCGCTGACGGCGAACTGAGTTTCTAAGTTTTGAAGCTGACCCACTAAAGTCTCATAAGCTTTCGGATTCAGAGCAATAATTCCAGCAATATTTCCCTGAGCTAACTGTTGTTGGAGATTAATGTAGAGTTTTCTGCTTTCAGCGAGCTGGGCCTGAAGCATAATTTCCTGTGAATTAATCGAACTTGCCTGATCGGTTAAACTCTTGCTGGTCATATCAGGCATAGTCAGGTTAGCCTGCTGTCGCAATAATTGCAGTTGACGTTGAAGCTGATCGACTCGCTGTCGCAGCGCCGGGAGCTGGCTATCAATGTACTCCATGCCTGTTTTGGTACTTTTCAGGCGGTCTTGACGGCTATAATCTAAATAATAGTTTGCTGTCGTATCTAAGACAAACTTGATTTTATCCAGGTCTTTATCCTGATAAGTAAATTCTAAAATTTTTGTACCCGCTTCTTTGCCATCTTTAGCATAACTAATGCGACTAATTTTTAAATTGCCATTTAACTTGCTGTAAGTAATATCTCGATACTGAGTTTGCAGTTTTTTAACGAGGGGAGCTAAAAGTTTGGGACTCTTTAAAACTCGGATGAGAGTTTGGTAGTCCACCATACTGCTATCTTCGATGGAAGAGCCAACTTTATTCACTTCATCCGCGCTAAAATTGGCACTCTGAGACTGGATGAGTAATTGACCTAATCGACCTTCGGCTGTGACAGGTTCTGCTAGAACTTGAAACCCACCTTGATAAACCTTAGGAATTTGTTTTGTCCTCCACAGAACCAGCGACCCAGTGAGCCCGCTTAGGATTACCCCTATGGTTGCCATGATCGCAATTCTTCTCCGCACCACAGAAAAAAGCCAGCCTAAATCCAACGGCTGTTGATCGCTCGCATCGACAGTAGTGCTAGTTGAGAGGCCAGGCGGAGATTGAGGCTGTTGACCGTTCCGCTTCGAGGCTGTTGGCTGGAAATGGTATTCTGTGTCCATCTTTTTTAGTGGCTTTCCCTACTCATAAAGTTTTATCTAGGCAGTCTAATAATTCCCAAGCTATTAAGAAAGGACAGGATAGCATTGCCAATACTAGGGACTGCCAAAATGCCGGAAACAGGAGCTAAAGCAAGGTTGATGCTATCTACGACTCCAGCCGTTCCAGAGCGCCTGACTACAATAATATCTTTATTGCGGATCAGGGGATTCGTTTGCTCATTGATGCCTTGAGTAAAATCAAGGTCTACAAGTCGCCGCGAAACTGTTCCGTCGAAATTCAAGCGAATTAATTCAACAAAGTCTTTCTGGGCTCGGGAGGGAACGAATCCTCCTGCGGCTAGCAGTGCTTGGTTTAAGGTTGTATTTGCTGGTAAATCTACCGGGCCGGGCCGGGTCACTTCACCAACAACACTCACTTGAATTCTAGCGGGAGAAAAACTCGCCTCAGCGATTTGGGAAACTTCGGCAGGGTTGATTTCCGTTGCGGTCGGAATGATAATCGTATCTCCATCTTGCAAGATAGTGTCCTGATTGCTATCACCACTCTGTAAGAGTGCCCAAATATTGACACTAAAGACTTGATCGCGACCCAGATTGGTCGGGCGACGAATTTGTACCTGGCGAATGTCAGCCTGGGCCTTGAGACCACCCGCAATCTGAATGGCCCGCGTCACAGTTGGCAATCCTTGGACACTTTGCTGCGATAAAGTATCTCCTCCGATGACAACATACCTCCCCGGTCGATTCACTTCTCCTACTACTGCTACAGTGCGGGGTTGATTAATCGGGGAAGCAAAGCTGGTATTTGCCAACTGTCGAGCTTGAGCCAAATCAACTTGGGTATTGGTGGGGACAAAGATAGCGTCTCCGTCCCGCAAGGTAATGTCAACTGGTACAGTACCAGTTCTTAGGTATTCTGATAAGTTAAAAATCAGGAGCTGTGGCTGACCGACCCCTCCCGCACGCCGACGAAGCTCAATCCGCTGAATATCTGCTGTTTGAGTGACACCCTGAGCTCTTTCTAAGACCTGTATCAGGGTAGGAAATTGAATTGAAGGGAAATTCCCTGCACCTGAGTTAAGGGGAACAGCGTAAGACCCTGGGCGGTTGACTTCTCCTGAAATCCATACATTGAGGGGGCGAGTTGCCTGAAGGCTAACTGTAATTTGGGGGCGTTTCAGGACGGGTGCATAGGCTGCGGAAATCGCAGCCGTAGCTTGCTCTAGCGTTAGTCCTTGAATCGAGATACTGCCAATCAGAGGTAATTGGATGACGCCACCAGCGGGGATCTGATAGTTACCGCTGAGTTGGGGCAAATCGAAGATATCAACGCGGATGTTGTCTCCGCCCCCTAAGGTATAAGTGGTAGTAGCTGAGTTAGGGCTGCTGGGTAGTGACTGAGGAGTGGGGCTCGGCGCAACGGGCTGTTGTGCCAAGAGTACACTGGGGAAAGTCAGAGTTGTTAAAAGCAATGTACTCAGACCCCCAGCAATTCCAGCCGTGGACCTAGACAAACTTAGGTTGATTATATACAACTTACTTAGCTTCATAAATTTACTGTAACCTTGCTGACGAGAAACTGCCAAATTGTCGGTCTTAGCTCAGTAACTTCAGGGGCTCTGGGGGCAGCGCTGCGTTTGTTAAACAATGTAAAGAATCAGGGGAGTTAAGCTAGTAGTCATTGAGGAGGAGTGTTTGGGGTGATTCTCCTTGACGGATGAGGGCGGTATATTACCTAAAATCGCCTTGGCACTTTTTAGGGATTTTGACTATATTGAAAGACAGGTTGGAGCCGAGCTGCGTTTCAGTAAACAGCGAAAATAAAAAAATCTTAAACCAGCCTTTCCCATGCAAGACGTTCTCCGCGATCCCATATTCTTGCTGATTGTTATCGGCATTTCTGGAATTTTGCTACTGTTAATGTATCAGGCAGTCGCAAAAAATCAAAGACTAGCTCGAAATGTAGAAAAAGTTTTTACGGGAATCTTTTTATTGACAATTTCCGGAGCCACTGGTGCAGGGGTGATGCCTTTCTCTAAGCTGCATCCAGCAGTAATGGCAAATAATAATACTACTGCACCTACTATTATCGGTCAGTTACTGATTTATACAGCTTTCCTTTTTGTCTTATTTCCCAAACTCAAATATAGCGTAAAAGATTTTCTCAGTGTCGGATTTAAGGCAGCTGTTGGCGATCCATTTTTATTGATGCTTCTAGGAATGATTTTGGTATCCTCTGTGTGGTCAGACACCAGTGATATCACGTTCAAAAGAAGTTTAGTAATTTTATCATCAACGCTTGTAGCTGTTTATGTAGGAAAACAATTTACTTGGGAAGAGTTATATCCCTGGTGGCGCTGGATTAATTGTATCGTATTACTCTGGAGCTTTGGTAAAACAAATGCGGGAGAAGATGGATGCTGGACGGGGATTTTAGGGCATAAAAACCAATTTTCATTTTTCATGGCTCAAACAGCAGTGCTGTGGTTTTTATTTGGATTCTATTCGCCTAAGTACCGCCGCAGATCCATTATTATCGGTTTACTAGCTTCGATTGCAGTTCAAAAAGGATGTAGTGGAGCTAGCCGAGTCTTGATCATTATTCTCTTAGGATTTTGGTTTTATCTCAGTGTGATCAAAAAATTACCAGTCCAGTGGGCTGTTGTTTCAGTAATCTTGTTTTTAATTGTTAGTATTTGTTTGGCAATTGTAGTTCTAAACAACCTCGAAGCCATCGTCGTACAAGGTCTTAAAAAAGATATGACCTTAACGGGAAGAACAGAGTTTTGGCCACAAATTGTAGACAAAATTAACCTACGACCTATTTTAGGATATGGAGTAGGTGGCTTTTGGCAATCTTGGCGCGGTTTAGACAATCCTGCTCACGGTATTATCATCGTTAAAAGCCAATTTGTCCCTCCCCATTCTCACAATGGCTTTTTAGACCTCGCTTGTGATTTAGGTTGGGGCGGATTGGTATTATTTACGCTTTCATTCTTTAACAATCTTGCTAGGGGAGTCATTTATCTGACCCGTACTCCTCTCCCAGAAGCTGGCTTACCTCTTTTCATATTGACTTATATCCTGATGACAAACCTGACAGAAACAGGTTTGTTTGCAGCCAGTAGCATTTGGTTTTGGTATATTGTGATGTCAGTCCGCCTCAGCTTAGATACGACAGGGAAGACTTGAACAAAAAGAAGTTAAGTGAAAACCCTTACTTCGCTATCATCAGGGCATGCTAGCAACTGAGAGAGTTGCAAAGGAGACAGCAGATGTTAAACTGGTTGCAGTGCTGAGTTTAGGTCGCTGGTTGAGTCCTTAACGCCACTTTTTTGTAACAAATTGAAAACTTATGATCTTAGATAAGCTGTTTGCAGTTAAGGAAAAGCTCAGTCCAGGTCTGATTAAGGTACTTACCAACACTGCTTGGCTGTTTGCCGACAAAATATTACAACTTGGTCTGGGTCTAGTAGTCGGACTGTGGGTGGCTCGTTACCTCACACCGGAGAGATTTGGGTTACTAAATTACGCAATGGCTACCGCTAGCTTATTTGCTCCCATTGCTAGTTTGGGGTTAAGAGAAATAGTGGTGCGGGATTTAGCTCGCGATTCATCTTGCAAGGACGAAATTCTCGGGACAGCTTTCATCCTTAAAAATTTTGGTAGTATTATAGCATTGTTATTAACGATAATAACAATTTTTTTGTTAAAGCCCACAGAACCCTATACTCAACTTTTAGTCGCAATCATTGCAGCAGGAACCCTCTTTCAAGCCTTTGAAACGATTGATTTTTGGTTCCAAGCTCAAGTGCAATCAAAATACGCTGTTTGGTCTACCAATGCTGCTTATCTGCTGATCAATGGGGTGAAAATGGCACTGATCCAAGCGCGAGCTTCGCTGGTTGCTTTTAGCTGGGCTATGACTGCTGAAAGGGCTTTAGGTGCCTTAGGTTTGGTGATCGCCTATCAAGCCAAAGGAAATCGGATCTTAAGTTGGCGGTTTAACCGAGAAAGGGCTGAAGAACTGCTTAAACAAAGCTGGCCTCTGATTTTATCTGGCTTCGTCATCTTCATTTATATGCGGATCGATCAAATTATGCTGGGTCAGATCAGTACAGATAAGGAAGTGGGAGTTTATGCAGCGGCTGTCAAAGTTTCTGAATTATGGTATTTTGTCCCTAATGCGATTGTCCAATCAGTGTTTCCTTCTCTGGTCAGAGCCAAAGAAATTAGTGAAACAGTTTACTACGACCGAGTGCAGAAACTTCTCTATATAATGTCACTGGTTTCTTACGCTGTTGCAATTCCGATTGCTTTTTTTTCCCGCCCTATTGTTATGCTCCTTTACGGACAGAAATATGTTGAGGCAGCTCCCTCTCTGACGGTACTCATTTGGGCAGGGTTATTTGTCTGTTTGGGGATGGCAAGGGGACCTTGGTTAATAACAGAAGGCTTAATGCAGTTTTCTGCAGCTACCACTGCTATTGGTGCAGTGGTTAATATAATTTTTAATTTTTTATTAATTCCCACCTATGGAGGTGTAGGAGCCGGAATTGCTACTCTCATTGCTCAGATAGCAGCTTCTTATCTCTCTAATGCCCTTTATCCACAAACTAGGAAAATGTTTTTCATGCAGACAAAAGCTCTGATACCCCTGGGTCTCTTGAAAAGGTCAAGGTTAGGAGCTTCGTAGAGGGTAGAGCTAAGCAACAGTTATGCAGTAGCTGAGTTGCGATTCTCAGCATCTTGAATTCTCTTCTTTCGGCGCAGAGCCATTGAGGAATATTGATGAATCATCGGTCTCTGGTTTAAGAATCAACCTAATCAACTTTATTGTTAAGCTTTATTAAGAGTTTAGAAAGTTGGTTCAATCCATCTAGACAAAAGTGTTCTCGTCGAGTAAAAAAGGGTAGTAGAGAATCAAACAGTAAACTATGAAAGCAGTCATTCTAGCCGGAGGATTAGGAAGCAGACTGAGTGAAGAGACCGATCTACGACCAAAACCGATGGTAGAGATCGGGGGTAAACCGATTCTCTGGCACATCATGAAAATTTACTCTCATTACGGAATCAACGAGTTTATCATCTGTCTCGGTTACAAAGGATATTTCATCAAAGAATATTTTGCCAACTATTTTTTACATCAATCTAATGTGACGATCGACTTAAAAACTAATAGCGTCGAAGTTCATCACAGTACATCAGAGCCTTGGAAAGTAACGCTAATCGATACTGGCTTTGATACTATGACAGGTGCTAGAGTCAAGCGAGTGAAGGATTACCTCAACAATCAAACTTTTTTGTTAACCTATGGAGATGGCGTAGCGGATATTGATATTAGCAACTTGCTCAAATTTCATCGATCGCATGGAGGTACAGTTACGATCACCTCTACACAGCCTGAAGGTCGTTTTGGTGCTTTACAAATCGCTGATAATGCTCGTGTAGAAAGTTTTACAGAAAAACCCAGAGGTGACGGTAGCTGGATCAATGCAGGTTTTTTTGTTTGCGAACCAAAGGTGATTGATTACATTGATGATAGTCCGCTGATCATTTTTGAAAAAGAACCATTAGAAAAATTAGCTCAAGAGGGACAACTGTACACCTACAAGCATCAAGGTTTTTGGAAGTGTATGGATACCTTGAGAGACAAAAAACAACTTGAAGAAATGTGGATTACTAATCCTAAATGGAAAGTTTGGGAATAAGTGAGTAGGAAATGACTCAAAATCAATTTTTCTTAAACTTCCATCTATTAAGTAAGATTGGGATGCAGAGTCAAGCAGGACGTGAACTCAACCTGAAACGGTGAAAGTTCTGTTGTTATAGCAGGCGTTGGCAATCTCAGGCTTAATCATTTCTAGCCACAGGACTCGCTAGCCTCAAGAGCTTGTGCTAGCATACTTAGCAGATACTGCAAAAATAACAGGGTGGAGTCTGGCTATCGGCGACTCAAGCTAAGGGTACAATAGCCATAGGAAATGATAGGCAGTTTGAATCTTCGCATCTAGAGACCAAGAAAAGGTCAAACCTATACGTTCATCTAGAGGACAAACAATGTCCGATTACCAGAGCAAAACACCGATCGCTTTTATTATCTTTAAACGCCCAGATACCACAGCCAGAGTCTTTGAGACAATTCGTCAAGTCCAACCTCCCAAGCTATTAGTAGTCGCTGATGGTCCACGTCCCGATCGCCCAGGCGAAGAAACAGATTGTGCTGCGACTCGAGCAATCATTGACCAAGTAGATTGGAAATGCGAGGTATTAACCAATTATGCGGACACGAATTTAGGTTGCCGGCAGCGGGTTTCTAGCGGTTTAGATTGGATATTTGATACAGTCGAAGAGGCAATTATCCTTGAAGATGACTGCCTACCCCATCCGACATTTTTCCCTTTCGCTGAAGAACTTCTCAATCGTTATCGAGACGACGAGCGGATCATGGCTATCACAGGAACAAATGTTCAGTGGGGACGTAAGCGGACTGATTATAGCTACTACTTTTCCCGTTACAATCACTGTTGGGGATGGGCAAGTTGGAGAAGAGCTTGGCAACACTACGATCTCCAGATGAAGCTCTGGCCCGAATTTCGCGATAGCAATTACTTAGAACAGATTCTCGTTGATGCTCACGCAGTTAAAAGCTGGACAAAAACTTATCAGCTTTCTTATGAGCAAAAACTCAACACTTGGGACTTTCAATGGACATTTGCCTGCTGGGTACAAAGCGGTTTAACCATCATCCCGAATGGCAATTTAGTTTCCAATATTGGTTATGGAGCTGGCAGCACTCATACTGAAGAATTAACCAGTCCTTACAGTAATATGGCAGTCGAAGCCATGACCTTTCCGCTCCAACATCCTCCTTTTGTCGTTCAAAATCGGGAAGCAGATGACTTTACAGAGAAGACCTTATATGATTATAACCCTACGCTTTGCAAGCGAGTGCAAAATAAAATCAGAAAAACCTTAAAATTACCTGTCAAAAAATATGGCTAAAATTGTCTACGATTACCAAGTTTTTTGTTGGCAAAAATACGGTGGTGTCTCACGTTATCTGTATGAGTTGGCAACTCACCTAACTCAAGCAAATGAATTCGAGGTCAAAGTTCTAGCAATTGCCTATGTCAATGAGTATTTAAAAAAATGTCCACCGAATTTAGTCGTTGGGTTTCCAGTTCCTCACATCCCTAGGGGACAAGTTACAAAAATCTTGAGTAAATTTAATTACGAGGTGTCTAAAGCTTGGCTAAAAGTTAATCCTCCCGATATTATCCACCAAACTTATTATTCGACTCAAGCGGTAACAGCGAAAGGAGCAAAAGTAGTCGTGACCGTCCATGATATGACCCACGAACGGTTACAAGAGTTCTTTAACCACAAAGATATTTTTAATGTTAAAGACAATACTTCTCTCGCGAAAAAAGAGGCTGTTGAGCGAGCCGATCGTGTGATTTGTGTTTCAGAAAATACCAAAAAAGATTTAATAGAAATCTTAGCGGTTGATCCTCAGAAAATATCCGTTATTTATCACGGATACTCTGCCAACGTTGCTCGCAATTTAACTCCCCTTGACCCCCGCATTCCTCAACCTTATATTTTATATGTTGGGGAGAGAGGAGGTTATAAAAACTTTCAACGTTTCTTGCAAGCTTATGCCAGTTCCAAGCAACTGAAAAATAATTTTAATATCGTTTGTTTTGGAGGCGGAGCGCTATCAGCTAGCGAACTCAATGAAATTAACGCTCTGGAACTTCCAGAAGGCAAAATTTTTCAGATTGCAGGCGATGACGAACTGTTAGCAAATCTCTATCGAAACGCCTCGATTTTTGTTTACCCTTCACTGTACGAAGGCTTTGGAATGCCGCCTTTAGAAGCAATGGCACTTCACTGTCCTGTTGCTTGCAGCAATACAAGCTGCTTACCGGAAGTGGTAGGCAATGCCGCAGCATTATTTAATCCTTACGAACCTGAAAATATTGCTGAAGTTATGGAGAAAGTTTTATTCTCCACAGATAAGAGCAACAACCTCATTCAATTAGGGACTGAGAGGATTAAGCATTTTTCTTGGGAGATTTGTGCCGAACAAACTAAACGAGTCTACCTAGATTTACTCTCATAAAACTCAAGTGCGAGCTAACAACACAAAGGAGAATGAACGGATGCGAATACACTTCGTGACAGCAGCAACTAAAAACGGAATAGGAGGAGGAACAACAGCCTGGAAAAATCTCTTATCAAAGCTCTTTCAGCAAGTTGAGATTACCCTGCATTATCCCTCAGATGCTGATGGCATTTGGAGTGAATTTTTAAATCCAGAAATTAAGCATGAATCCCATCATGATTGGTTAACCTATGAAAATAGAGGGTATCAAAATTACGATCAAAATTATAAAAGTTTTCGGTTTAATGCTATTCCTGCCAACTCACTGGTAGTTTTAGATAGCATGGAAGCAGTGCGACAGCTTGTTCCTGGCTTAGCTGAGAGAAATTGCCAAATCTACTGGCACTTACAATCACCTTATCGGTTGCCTAGACGTAATCTCATCTTCCGATTTCGAGACCAAAATCGACTTAAAAAACTCAAAAAAATTATTGCGGTTAGTAATTTTTTGAAAAAAGTTAGCACCCTAGATGCAAAAATTGTAAAAACTGTTTATCTGGGAATTCCTCAAGCAGATGATGCTCAGAGAATTGATGGAAAATTTCCTCAAAAAATTGGTTACTTTGGTAGATATGAAGGCTACAAGAACCCTTTATTTTTAGAAAAATTAGCGTTTGAATCCTTATATATTGGTAGTATCAAAGGCTGTACCTCCCCCGTGAATATCCCTCCCGAAAAAGACTTAGGGTGGCTTCCCGTTTCAGAAGCAGTTCGTTTAGCAGACTTCTTCATCTTTCCCTGTATTGAGGAAGCGTTTGGTCTGAGCATTATTGAACTGCAAGCCTATGGAAAAATTTGCATTTGTTTTGACAGTGGCGCCTTTCCAGAAATTATTGAATCGGGGAAGAACGGCTTTTTAGTCAATCCCTTGGATAGCGATCGCGTCAATGCCATCATCTCAGAGCTGCAAGCAAACCCATCTTTGAAGCAAAAAATTCAAAATGCTGCGGTCGAAAGCGTCAAGAAATATAGCCTTGACTCCTATGCCAAGAATTTTATCGCAGCCATCACCGATCCTTGAACTGTGAGTTTATCCATGCAACCCGTCAACCTCGCTGTACTTCTCACCTGCTTTAACCGAAAACAGAAGACCTTGGCTTGCCTAGAGGCCCTCTTTAACCAGGAACTGCCGGCCGATGTCTCCCTCACCACCTACCTCGTCGATGATGCGAGTACCGATGGCACCCGTGAAGCAGTCCACCAAAGTTATCCCCAAGTCAAGATTTTCCCTGGCAATGGAAATTTATTTTGGAATGGTGGGATGCGCCTCGCCTTCAGCGAAGCCATGAAAGACGATCCTGACTACTACCTCTGGCTCAATGACGACACGATCCTGTACCCAGAAACCATCAGTCAGTTGCTAGCAACCAGCCACCAACTGGCTCAACAAGGAGAAACAAACGCGATCGTGTCGGGTTCCACCTGCGACCCCCAAACCGGTCAAACCACCTATGGAGGTGTGGTGCGGAGTAACCCCTTTCACCCCTTTCGCTATCGCCTCCTCGAACCCACTCAAGCAGCTCAACCCTGCGACACCATGCACGGCAATTGCGTCCTCATCCCTCGCAGCGTGGTGCAAGCGATCGGCAACCTCGATCCCACCTTCTTTCACTACGCAGCCGACTGGGACTACGGTTTACGAGCCAGGCAAAAAGGATGCACCGTCTGGATCGCTCCCGGCCACCTCGCCACCTGTTCCCTCAACCCACAAGTCACAAAAACTGCGGCTGAAAACCTCAGCGAAGGGTTAGAGAAAATGAACAAACCAAAAGGTTTAGCCTTCAAAGACGCCACCCTGCAACCTGCTCAAGAATGGAAAGTCTTTACTCAACGTCATGGGGGTTGGCTGTGGCCAATTTATTGGTTATTACCTTATCGCAGGTTAGTTTGGCTATCAATTTTGAGCAAACTGAGATTGACTCATCATCAACACTAAGGTGAAACAGGATGGTTAACAGGGATCAAATTCGGATTGCTTGGCTCGTTCCCGAAGTGGAACTCGGAGCTTACTGGCGACCGGTTTTAAGAGAATTTACCCAAGTTTTTAAGCAGACTAAGTTTTATACGGGTCGCGTTTGGCCGGGATTCGATCCAAACTCGCCAGGAGCATCAGCGATCGAACTGGTGGGAGAAACTAAATTTGTCGGGACAACCAAGATAGAAACCGGCTACGATCGCGGCTTCATCGCCGTCTCTCCCGCCATCATCGGCCCTTTACTTCAGTTCCGGCCTCATCTCGTTTTCCCCCAGGCTTTTTCCCTGTGGACTGCGATCGCGGTCCTGTTAAAGCCTTTGCTGGGATGGAAAATTGCCATTATTTATGATGGTAGTTCGCCCAATGCCGACTTTCGAGATTCCAGTTTCCGAACCTTAGCTCGGCGTATCCTCGCTCGGTTTGCCAATGCCTTTGTTTCCAATAGCCAAGCGGGGACGAAATACCTCTTGGAAGTGCTCCAAGTGCCGGCCGATAAAATATTTACCAGAACTTATCTAGTTCCTGACGCAGAAGCATTGCTGAAACCTCAGGAACAACCAGAGCAGTTTCAGTTACGATTAAAGCGTCCAATTTTTCTGTATGTGGGTCGGATTACAGCGAGGAAGGGAATTAAAACCCTGTTAGAAGCTTGTGCCATTCTTAAGCGCCAAGGATACTCTAACTACTCCCTACTGATTGTGGGTCGGGGAGATCAACGAGAAGAACTGGAAGCGTTTATTCAAGCGCACCAGTTTGAAGAGCAAGTAACCTGGGTCGGGTGGGTAGAATATAGCAATTTAGGAGCCTATTTTCAGCAAGCAGATGTTTTTGCTTTCCCAACTTTTGAGGATGTTTGGGGAATGGTGGTATCAGAAGCAATGGTATTTGGGAAACCCGTTTTATGTTCCAATGGCGCTGCTTCTTGTGAATTAATTGCCGAAGGGGAAAACGGTTATATCTTCGATCCCCACCATCCCCAAGAACTAGCGGAGGCGATGCGCCGGTTTCTGGACAATCCGGATTTAATTGCAGGGATGGGTGAGCGATCGCGACAACGAATCGCTCAAAAAACACCTGAAACAGCCGCAAAAGCGTTTGTGGAAGTAGTAACATCCTTACTAGGCAAGCATCTAGCTTAAAGGGTTAAGTTCGGGAGCTTTCCAGCGGTAAAAATGCCCCTGGATGCTCCCAATTTTTAGCCGACTTAACTCAAAATTAAAGTTTGTCGCTCATCAGGATATTCTCCTTTTAAATTAGGAGCTTCTTTTATTTTTCCGATATACTGGTAGCAGGGGGAATACCAGAACCGTACCGACCCCTTTACTATCCATCGGCTTGTTTTCTTCTGCGATTGGGAAGTGCTCCAGATACCAGCCACTTTATGAAGGAAGCAAGGTTATGCAGAGCGATGAAAAACTGAATGCAGCACAAACCAATAGTGAATCAGGCTCTTTGACCGAAGAAAGATATCAGCAATTTTTCCGTCACTTGCCGACTCATTGTCAAACGGTTCTCGATGTCGGATGTAACACAGGTCGAGGGGGAAAAGTTCTGAAAAAATTGAATTCTCATCTGGAAATTGTCGGTTTAGATTGCCTGCAAAATCGTTTAGGAAAAATGCCTAAAAACATCTATAGTCAGACAATTTATTCCTACTCACTCAGATAGAGCTTCCTGATTTTTTCTTTGATGCAGTAGTAGCAGGTGAATTTATTGAACAGGTTTATCGCCAAGATATTCTCCCGACTTTACAAGAATTTTATCGAGTCCTTAAGCTTGGAGGAAGGATGCTGCTAACCAAACCCAACCCTCACTCCCTGCGTTTAAAGCTCACTGGTAGCAGCGTCTTGGGAGGAGCTCATGTCTCACAACACACTCCTGAAACGTTGCAACCAGAGTTAAAAAAAGTTGGTTTCTCAAGGATTAAAATTTTTGGCAGTGGTAAAGTCTCTCGTTACTTGGGGGAAATTTTTCCCTGCTTCGCTGGGTACGGTAGTTATTTAGAAATCGGCGACAAAATTTGACGAGTGCTAGGGGGTTGAAGCGTAGTGGTATGGGGAGTAGGCTTTCGTAATGCTAACAATCGTTGCGTTGTAAAATGAGGATTGCTGAAGAACGCAGACAGTAAAAACAGTCCCCCTGAAATCTTTTTGCCTTCTCCGAAGGAGCGACCGGCATTCCGAAACATCAGTTGACCAAATTCATTTTTATATCTTAAGATTTTCGGTAACAGCGGAGTTTTGTCTAAATCCATCCAGTCATCAAAGGTGAGTTCTGGCATTCCCTGCTGGCGATGGTGGTGCATTTCCAGAGCATATCGAGTCTTATTTTGCATCATCCAAAAGGTGTTAAAGGATGAGGCTTGGCTATGAATTCGATACTTGACTAGCGGTTTATTGATCACCGCTAGGGGATATTTTTCCCATAACCTCAGCAACAAATCTACGTCATCTACTGGATAGAGAGAACTCCGATAACCCCCAACCCTTAAAAATTGCTGTCTGCGAAACATAAACGTGCTATGAACAATAAACCCATAGCGGTCTAAGTGGTAATCTTCGATCGGGGATTGGGAGTTAGGAGTCAGGTAATAGCCGAATTCTTGACCCTTGGCGCCAATTCTAGAAACTTGACAGAGGACACCCGCATAATGGGGATGATGCTGCATAAAAGCAAATTGCTCTGCTAGGCGAGACGGTAAGGCGAGATCGTCTTGATCGAGGCGAGCAATTAAATCCGATTTTGCGTGATGCAAAATGCCTTGATTGAGGGAACGACACAAACCTTGATTTTCAGCGTTAAAAATGAGGTCGAGGCGAGGATCGTCAATTGATTTTAAGTAGTCTCGGCTCCCATCGGTCGAGCCATCATCAACGATCAGCAATTGAAAATCTTGATAAGTTTGATTTAAAAGGGACTCTACCGTTTCTTTCAGAAAAGGCATTCCATTATAAACAGGCACGATCGCGGTCAAAGTTGGAGACATATCAAGCAATCCCATCTCTAAACCTGAAGATGTGGCAGCATTGCTCCTGGATCTGAATGGCTCTGAGCAGTTGCTAGAGCCAAGCAATCGCAGGTTTTTCAGCAATTTCACGGAGTCTAACACCCCTGTCTTCAAAGCTAGCTCTCTAAATAGGCGGAAACTACTGTCAGAATTGCCTCTTTCTTCGGATAGAATTACAGAAGAAGAGATTCAATCAAAAATGAAATCCACTACGACTTTCAGTTTAAGTACATTGCTCATACCAAGTTCTTGATTCAGTTGCGCTTGAGGGACCCCACTGTCTATACCTCCCCTGCTCCAGGGAAGGTTGGGAGCAGTAAAGATTCAGGGCAGAGTGAAGAAGAAATGGTATAACCCAATGCTGAGTTCAAGACTGCTAAACTATCTCATCTTGTGCTAAACAATCCTTAAGCTATGAAGGTTCTTTTATCTGCCTTCGCCTGTGAACCCGGACTCGGCTCTGAAGAAGGAGTCGGATGGAATACCGTCTTGCAAGTTGCGAAATACCACGAAGTTTGGGTGTTCACTCGCACCTTTTGCCGCCCCTTCATTGAGGCAGAATTGGCTCGGAACCCAGTGCCAAACCTGCACTTTATCTACTTCGACCCCTTCGGGTGGAGTGATGATTGGAAAGGAAAGCAGGGGTTACTGCAACTTCACTATTACCTCTGGCAAATTTGGGCTTATTTTGTGGCGCGAGACTGCGATCGCCGGATCGGTTTCGACATCGTACATCATGTCACCTATGTCAAACACTGGTCGCCCAGCTTCCTCGCCTTGCTGCCACACCCCTTCATTTGGGGACCAGTGGGTGGCGCAGAAGCCGCTCCCAAGCCATTTTGGAAAGCATTTAGCCGACGGGGAAAAATCTATGAAATGCTGCGAGCCTTGGCTCAAGGAGTCGGTGAACGCGATCCCTTCGTCGGGCTCACCGCTCGACGCAGTACCATCGCCCTCGCAACCACTGAAGAAACAGCGGCACGACTGCGGTGGTTGAAGGCAAAAAACGTGCAGATCTTCTCCCAAGTCGGACTGTCCCAAGCCGAAATTAAAGGTCTGATCCCGGAGCGACAACCGCCAGAGCATCCAATTCGATTTCTAAGTGTGGGTCGCCTCTTGCACTGGAAAGGAATTCACCTGGGTATTCAAGCATTTGCGACAGCTCAGTTGGAACAATCGGAATACTGGATCGTCGGAGATGGCCCAGAACGACAGCGCTTAGAAGCACTCGCAGTCCAACTGGGAGTCGCCGATCGCGTCAAGTTCTGGGGCGCTTTACCCCGGAGTGAAAGCCTTTCTAAAATGGGGGAAGCTCATGTGCTGCTTCACCCCAGTCTGCACGACTCTGGGGGATTCGTCTGCACAGAAATGATGGCGGTGGGGCGTCCAGTCCTCTGTTTAGACCTGGGAGGGCCTGCCACCCAAGTAACTGAAGAGACAGGGATTAAAGTCCCAGCCCCCAATCCCGACCGCGCCATTCAGGGTTTAGCAGAAGCAATGCAACGTTTGGCTAGCGACGCTCAATTGCGATCGCAGCTCGGCCAAGCAGGGCAAAAACGGGTAAGGGAAGTATATGATTGGGATGTCAAAGGGCAGTTTTTTACCCAGTTGTATGAAAGCATTCTAGCTGGGAAATTCCAATGAAAATTGGCACCTGTCAATACTCAAAAAACATCAAATTTTTACAGGAGTAAATTGTGAGCGTTGTCATCATTACTGGCTCGGCTGGTTTAATTGGTTCAGAAGCATCGGAATTCTTCGCTGAGCAAGGATTTGATGTAGTAGGCATTGATAATGATATGCGTCGCGTATTTTTCGGCGACGAAGCCTCCACTACTTGGAACCGCCAGCGCCTCGAACAATCCTTAAAAGGTAAATACCGTCATTACAGCGCGGACATTCGGGATTACGAAGCAGTTGCCAAAATTTTTAAGGAATATGCTGGCAATATTCAGTTAGTTATTCACACGGCTGCTCAACCCTCCCATGACTGGGCAGCACGAGACCCTCAGATGGATTTTGGCGTGAATGCTAACGGCACCCTCAATTTGCTAGAAGCCACTCGCCAGCACGCCATTGAAGTTCCCTTTATCTTTACCTCTACAAACAAAGTCTACGGTGATACACCCAATCGTTTGCCCTTAGTGGAATTAGAAACCCGTTGGGAAATTGAACCGGGTCATACCTATGAGGGAGGCATCCGAGAGGATATGTCCATCGACCATACCCTGCACAGTTTATTTGGTGCATCCAAAGTGGCAGCGGATGTTTTAGTTCAGGAATATGGCCGCTATTTTAATATGAAAACCTCCTGTTTTCGGGGGGGGTGTCTCACGGGTCCTAAGCATTCCGGCACTCAGTTACATGGCTTCCTTGCCTATTTAATGAAGTGCGCGGTGACGGGAACTCCCTATACAGTATTTGGCTACAAAGGCAAGCAAGTGCGTGACAATATCCACAGCGCTGACTTAATTGCTGCTTTTTACGAATTTTTCAAAGCGCCACGGGTGGCAGAAGTTTACAATGCCGGCGGGGGGCGACATAGCAACTGCTCGATGATCGAAGCGATTCAAATCTGCCAAGAGATTTCGGGTCAGAAAATGAACTGGCATTATGCTGAGAGTAACCGGATTGGCGATCATATTTGGTGGATTAGTGATAATGGACGGTTTGCCAACCATTATCCTGGCTGGAAAATGAAATACAACGTGCGGCAGATTTTAGAGGAAATTTACGAGTTTAACCGCGATCGTTGGCTGAAAGAGGTAGCCTAATGATAGATAAGGGTAAGAAAAATATTTTGGGCGTTTTAGTCAACGCCCTCGATTACGAAGCAGCGGTTGAGAAAATTATTACAGCCGCTCATGCCGGTCAACCGATGTCCGTTTCAGCGTTAGCGGTTCATGGCGTCATGACCGGAGTTTTAGATAAAACTCACCGCTACCGCCTGAATCATTTCGACTTAGTCTTGCCAGATGGGCAACCAGTGAGATGGGCCTTGAATTTACTCTATGGTACGCGACTCCCAGACCGCGTTTGCGGGCCCACAACCATGTTGCTCGTCTGCCAACGCGCTGCTGAGGAAGGGTTGCCGATCTACTTGTATGGCTCAAAAGCGTCTGTCCTTGAAGCTTTATCCCGGAACCTCTGCAAGCGCTTTCCCGGGCTGATCATTGCTGGATCTCAGCCTTCTCGGTTCAAGCAGGTGTCTGCCCAAGAAAAGCAGGAAATTGTGCACGACATTTGCAAAAGTGGTGCTGCGATCGCCTTCGTGGGTTTGGGGTGTCCTCGGCAAGAAGTCTGGGCTTATGAATACCGCGATCAGCTTTCCATGCCCCTGATGGCAGTCGGCGCAGCTTATGATTTTCATGCGGGAAATTTACCAAAAGCACCGGAATTGCTGGCTGGGTTGGGTTTAGAGTGGGTGTTCCGACTGGCAATGGAACCGAAGCGTTTGTGGAAGCGGTATATTTTTCTAAATCCGCTCTATATCTGGCTGTTAATTTTACAAGCCTTTAAATTCAAGCGCTTCGATCCAAAAGACGCACAGCCACCGCTGGAAGAACTACGGTATGGCTAAGACGATCGCTTGCCATACAGAGTCATTGGTTCTTGAATAAAACGGATGTAAAAATGCTTGAACGTAGATTTCAGGACACGCGGCATCCCAAAATCAATTGATACCATCCGATCGGGCAGTTTCCAATCATCAATTTTCAGCAGGTCAGGGTGCAGGATTGGAAACTCAATGGCTTCTAAAGGAGGGCAAAGCCCTAAGGCGATCGCAGCAGCTACAGTTGGGACACTGGCCGGATCAACGTTGAGAATTTCTACTAAAACTCGATCGAGAGCAAAAACATCTGTTGCAGCGCCTAAAATTCCTAAGGGACGGGGTTCACCCCCACTCGGACCGTTGCCTTCGTGAGCGATAATTCCATCTACTATCGTCAAATTCGGATTAATGGCCCGTGCCGTTTCGACTAACATCTGCCCGAAGCGATCGCGGTCTTTCCCCGCTTCCAGATGCCACCAAGCTTTCATTTTACCAGGAACGCAGCCAAAGAGATTTTTCACTCCCATTGTTAGCGTTAATTGGGCGTGAGATTTAAGCTTAGGCAGGTTAATGACGACATCGGCTTCCATCGCTTCTTTAGACAGTCGCAGGTGGTTAAATTCCTCACTAACCGTTTCATAGCGTTTCCCGTGAAATTCTTTCACGGGGATGTTGAGTTCTTCTAAAAAAGGCCAATAACCATTGGCTTTGGCAACGCCCATTGCACTACCAAAGGCAGGACTATCTCCGAGGAATGGTTGACCCCCTGCTTCGATCACCATTTGGGCAATGCAGTAAACCAATTCTGGACGGGTGACGCATTCTTTCGTGGGGCGAGAACCGGTGAGGAGATTGGGTTTGAGGAGGACGCGATCCCCCTGCTTAACCTTCGCACCGATGCCACCGAGTGGTGCTAAGAGGGTTTCTAACGCAACCCGCAAGGCTAGGAGGTCGTAGGAATTCGCACGAATTAAACTAACAGCAGGCATGGTTTTTTAGCAATTAGCAATGGGCGATGGATTAGGGGAATTTTATTCAGGAACCTGAAATCGACCGATTGCACCTCGCTGGAGGGCGGTCACCAATTGAGCATTCATGAAAGTGCCGGGACCTGACAGGGTGGGGAGGGGGGGTTTAACTTCTATTTTTACCAAGTGGGCTGTCGAGATCATGACCGTTTGATCGGCTAAATGAAAGGTCAGCCAAGGTTGACTGAGGATATCAGTTAATTGCTGTTGCAAGACTTCAGAAGTGATGGGTAAGCTAAACGTTTCTGAGTAGCCTTCACCATAATAAACTGTTAGTTGGATGGCATTTTCTTGGGCATATTTTGCAAAGGAACTTGCTTTCACCATAGGTTTTACTCCAAAGTCTAAATTTTTACAATCAATCAGACGGGAGAATTCAGGATTCAGAACTTGAAAGTCTCTCGTCTGAATTCTGAATTCTTTCACTTTAGCGCAGGGTGTTGAGGCTTGCTAGCAGTTAGATGTTTGGGGAAGAAGTGGGCATGGCACTCATTTTCTCCAAATCTAGGACTTTAGTCAGGTCTTCCACACTCATTAAACCGCGTTCGAGGACGATTTCCCGGAGAGACTTGCCGGTTTCTAGGGATTCTTTGGCGACGGCAGCAGCGTTGAGGTAACCGATATGGGTGTTGAGGGCAGTAACGAGGGCGAGACTGCCTTCGGCATAGTAGCGACAGCGATCGCGGTTGGCTTCAATTCCCTCGATGCACTTCTCAGTGAGGGCATGGATGGTATTACCCAAAATCTCGATGCTATGAATCAGGTTGTAGGCGATCAAGGGCATCATCACATTCAGTTCTAATTGTCCAGCTTGGGCAGCGAGGGCGATCGCGCTATCGTATCCCATCACCTGAAAACACACCATTGAAGTCATTTCTGCCAAGACGGGGTTATATTTTCCTGGCATAATGGACGATCCGGGTTGAACGGGAGGCAATTGAATTTCTTTGAAACCTGTTTTCGGTCCTGAGTCCATCAGTCGCAAGTCGTGGGAAATTTTGACTAAATCTTGGGCAAGATTTCGCAAGGAACCTGATACATTGACGAAGGGGGCCATACTCTGCATGGCGGCCATTAAATGAGAAGCGGGTCTGAGGGGTTGTCCGATCAATTCTGAGAGAATATCAGCCACACGCTGGCAATATTGGGGGTGAGTATTTAAGCCAGTCCCGGCCGCACTGCCACCTAAACCTAAGGTCGTTAAATCACTGGCTGCGGTTTCAATTCTAATCGTATGTTCCGTGAGGATTTGTGCCCAAGCGCGGAACGTTTCACCCAGTCGGACAGGAACGGCATCTTGCAAGTGAGTGCGACCGGATTTGACGATATCTTGGAAGGCTTCCGCTTTATTGTCAAGGGCCGCGATCGCATTTGATAACGCAGGAAAAAGTGTTCTTCCTAAGGCTAATAATCCACCGATCCGAATGGCGGTGGGAATGACATCATTGGTTGATTGACCATAGTTGACATGATCGTTGGGACTAACCCGTTTATAGTTGCCTTTTTCATCCCCTAGAATTTCTAAAGCACGATTTGCAAGCACTTCATTAACGTTCATGTGGTGAGAAGTTCCTGCCCCTGCTTGATAAATATCAACAACGAATTGGTCGCGGAGTTGACCGGCGAGAATTTCATCGGCTGCTTGGACAATTGCTTGAGTGAGGTCTGGGGAAATGCAGCCGAGTTGACCATTCGCGATCGCCGTTGCCTTTTTAATCAGGATACAGGCATCAATGTAAGTCGGTAAGGGTTTGATGCCACTGATGGGGAAATTTTCAACAGCCCGCAAGGTTTGGATGCCATAGTAGGCGGTGGATGGGATTTGTTTTTCTCCCATGGAGTCGCATTCGGTGCGATGACTAATGCTTGTTGTTTCTGCCATATTCTTTTGCGCGCTATAATTTTAGATTATCTCACAGCAAGACCTGACCAGAAAAACCTGATTGCAAAAATTTTAAAACTTTCCCGCAAGTAAGTTGAAAGTCTATTAAAAATTATTAATAAATCAATTAAAAGTTGGATGGCGTGATATATTGAACGCCAATTACCACTCAGGTATCACGCAAAAATAGCAATGAAAAAATCAGGAATTGTGAGCAAATCCTCTGTCAAAGTTTTGCTGTTGTTCTTAAGCATTTCTGGACTCTTGTCTCTATCAATTAAACCGTTAGCTGCTGCGGTGCGATCGGTGGCAGTTGGAGAAAGCCAGGGAGATTCAAAGGTGATTGTTGCTCAAAATAGTCAACGGATTAAGTTTAAACCGGGTGCGAGTTCCGCCGAAGTCAAAGGGGGTGTTCCGCGAGGGAGTGTTAATATTTATTCAGTGGGTGCAAATGCAGGACAAACCATAAACGTTGAAATCCAATCTGTGGAGGGGAATGCCGTTTTTAAAGTCATCGATCCGAATACAAATACCCTAGCTGAAGAACAAAAAAGCTGGTCGGGAACCTTGCCTTTATCGGGAGATTATCAAATTGTGGTAGGGACAGAAAGAGGAGGAGCTAGTTACACATTGTCCGTCGAAATTAAATAAGTTTCAAAACTATAATTCAGGGAGATGAGCGATTCATATCCTAGGCACGATCGCCATGATAAGTTGCATCTACTCTACAAGGAGCTCCTGACATCCATTGCCAGAAATATCGGTGACGAACGAAGCATTCAAACTTAACCCGATAAACTGGAGATCTGTACAAATTTAGTCATTCATACAGGGTAGATTCTGCCACCATCAGTCCAGATGACCTAACTCCTGAGTAGTTGTGACCAAACTCTCAGACTGGGGAATCTGAAAAACAGACCGTAAATTTACATTTTTACTGGGCATTTAGACTCAGTTTCCTCAGTTATTTTTAGTCTGGATCAATAAAAATTGTTAGTGGTAGTAATGACACAACAATCAAGATTTTGTAGCGGAGTAAACAAATCGCTCTAATAAAATGGTGGAGATTAATGCTTGATTTTTTACAGTGGTGCTATTCCAGTAAAATTGAGAATTCCTCTTTCATTTTTTCGATGCTGCTGTAGTCATAAAACAGTTTCTGGTGGACTGAAAGAGTAAAAATTAGCCTCGTTTAACTCGAAATATGAAGGAGAGCCTGATAGTTTATTACGGTAAGTCTATATTTTTGTAATTGAAGCAAAAAACAGACTGAATCGAGAGAAACAAGCGTTAACTGAGCTATAAATTAGCTCAACAATAGATTTCAAATCGACTCTGTTATTAAGACTTTTTTGCAAGAATTGCCAAGCAGTGAGGGCTGGACAAAGCAGAGGGGAGAATTCACAACCATTCAACCTTACTGACAAGGTAGCAGCAAGACACTTCCTTAATTTCCACGTTGACAAATCAGCCACGATTACTTCTAAGCCACGATTGCTTCTAACTCCCTCTCCTAGGCCGTCAGCCGAGACAATTTTTAATAAAAACCTGATAAAACTGACTCTGTTGCCAGTGGCTTGTTAGAGTTATCCTAGAAAAAAATCCATTAATTCTCTAACCATTCGTTCAGCGATCTAGTGGTTAAATGACTCAACCCTCTAATACCGCCACCGCCACCCCCCTCCTCTCCCTGACGATCGCCCCCACCCGTGTAATTCGGGGTCAAACAGCCATTGCCCAAGCGGGAGACGCGATCGCCCGCCTCGGAAATCGCCCCCTCATAGTAGGGGGTCACGCTTCCCTCGCCACCGTTGAGCCCTTTCTGCAACCAGTCCTAGCTCAGCATCAGCTACAATCCTCCCAAGCTGACTACGGTCATGATTGCAGCGAAGCGAGCCTCGCTAACCTCCGAGAAGCCGTTAAAACCCACAAAGCCGACTTGATTATCGGGGTCGGTGGTGGCAAAGCTTTAGACGCAGCCAAACTCCTCGCCCATCAATCTCAACTCCCCATCATTACCATTCCCACCTCCGCAGCCACCTGTGCAGCCTGGACAGCCCTGTCTAACATCTATTCAGACGCAGGCGGATTCCTGTACGATGTCAGCTTAAGCCAATGTCCCGATCTGCTGATCCTCGACTACGGCTTAATTCAAACCGCCCCTGAACGCACCCTAGTCGCCGGGATCGGAGATGCGATCGCCAAATGGTACGAAGCCTCCGTCAGCAGTGGCCACTCTGAACAAACCTTCCTCATTGCCGCGGTTCAACAAGCCAGAGTCCTCCGCGATCTTCTCTTCCAAAAATCCACAGTCGCCCTCCAACAACCCGGAAGCGACACTTGGCGAGACGTTGTAGACGCTACGGTACTCCTAGCCGGCGTCATTGGTGGGATTGGCGGCGCTCAATGTCGTACCGTCGCCGCCCATGCTGTCCACAACGGCTTAACTCACATCCCAGCCACTCACGGCATCCTCCACGGCGAAAAAGTTGCCTACGGCATCCTGGTACAACTGCGCCTTGAAGAAATGATTCCAGGCAATCAACTCGCCGCCACCGCCCGCCAACAACTCTTAAAGTTCTACAGCGAGATTGGTTTACCCCAAACTTTGAGCGATCTTGGTTTAGCAGACATTCCCCTCTCCGAATTGCAACGAGCGGCGGAAATTGCCTGCAACCCCAATTCAGACATTCACCGCCTACCCTTTAAAGTTGTCCCCGAACAACTGATGGCTGCAATGGTTTCTACCACAGCCGTTGTAGATTCAGGCCGTCCCCCCCTGGCGGTGACACTCACAGACACAGAACAGTAAGCTGTTTAAATTACACCGCAGATGTACAGGGGATACACACAGATTGATATGATAATTATCTATCTCGATCGGCGGTTAAAAATTGAACCTCCGACCGCTCTGACCTCTCTATCTTCTGTTCCTCTGCGGTTCATGATTCAACCATAAAAAAATCCTTATTGCAATGAATTTAGACTGGATTAACACTGCTGACAGGTTGCAAGCACTACCCCCCTATGTATTTGCCCGTCTGGACGAACTCAAAGCTCACGCCCGCGAGCAAGGACTCGATTTAATTGACTTAGGAATGGGGAACCCAGATGGTGCCACCCCCAAACCAATCGTACAAGCTGCGATCGCCGCCGTACAAAATCCCGCCAATCACGGCTATCCTCCCTTTGAAGGAACTGCCAGTTTCCGTCGCACCATCACCAATTGGTACAACCGTCGCTACAACGTTGAACTCAATCCAGACAGCGAAGCATTACCCCTTTTGGGTTCCAAAGAAGGATTAACTCATTTAGCCCTCGCCTACTTAAATCCTGGGGATTTAGTATTAGTTCCGTCTCCATCCTATCCTCCCCACTTTCGCGGGCCCTTAATTGCCGGAGCGAAAGTTCATAGCATCATTTTGAAACCAGAAAATGATTGGGTGATTGATTTAGCGACTATTCCTGACAGCGTTGCCGAACAAGCTAAAATTCTTTATTTTAACTACCCCAGCAACCCCACTGGCGCCACAGCACCCCGTGAATTTTTTAAAGATATTGTTGAATTTGCCCACAAATATCAAATTTTGCTGGTTCATGACTTGTGCTATGCAGAATTAGCGTTTGATGGCTATCAACCCACCAGTTTGCTAGAAGTTCCTGGTGGCAAAGAAATTGGCGTTGAGTTCCACACGTTATCTAAAACTTATAATATGGCCGGCTGGCGAGTTGGCTTTGTGGTAGGTAACAGCCGCGTCATTCAAGGGTTGCGGACGTTAAAAACAAATTTAGATTATGGCCTCTTTGCCGCCTTGCAGTCAGCATCCGAGACAGCTTTGCAACTACCGGATAGCTATTTGCTGGAAGTGCAGGAACGCTACCGCATTCGTCGCGATTTCTTGGCGAATGGATTAGCAGAGTTAGGTTGGAAAGTCCCTAAACCTTTAGCAACCATGTATCTCTGGGTTCCCTGTCCTCGTGGCACAACTTCAACAGATTTTGCTCTGGATGTCTTGCAGCAAACTGGCGTAGTCCTCACTCCAGGAAATGCCTTTGGTCCCGGTGGAGAAGGGTATGTACGGATTAGTTTGATTGCCGACTGTGACCGCTTAGGAGAAGCTTTGCAGCGCCTCAAACAAGCTAATTTTCATTATTAATTAAGAAGGGGGAATTGCTAGGAAAGCGGTCGTCAAATTGTCTTTTTTACCGTTCCCCTTTTCCCGACCCTTAGGGTTGAATATGATACAAAGGGACAGGCTCTGTAATTCCTTTTAGCTTCTGCATTCCCAAATAGGCAATCTCCAGTGGCAATTGATTTCTGACCACTTCATAAACCGTCTGAGAAATACAAATCCCCCCTGGTTGCGCTTTTCCTTGCAAGCGAGATGCAATATTGACCCCTACTCCTAAAACATCATCACCGCTAAACCATACCTCCCCTAAATGAATCCCGATCCGATGTTTTAGGGTATCTGTTGCTGGTAAACTGCTCGCAGCATTGGCAAAGCTTTTTTGGATTTTTTGAGCGCAGCTCACTGCCTTAACGGCACTCGTAAAATATAATAATAACCCATCCCCCATTGATTTGATCACTTGCCCCTCATACCGCTGGCACAATTCCCGCATGAGTCGAAAGTCCCGCTTGAGTAATTCCATCATGTGGTTTTGATCCGCGACCATCAAAGGAGTTGAATTGACCACATCAGTAAATGCGACCGCTGCTAAAATACTACCCACTGGTTGATGCTCATCAGGTGTCTTAGTATGCGATTGGTGATTAACTCGGCAATTTTCTAAAAATTTCTGACAAAAATCAGTAAAGTATTGACGGTATAAATCATAGCGAACTCTCACTTCATTTCCCTCTAAATGCACCAATCCCATACTCTGTAGCTGAAACGCCATGGTAGATTCTAACCGCACTGGTTCAGGATTCATGACTACCTGGCAAAAGCTGTTTGCTAATTCAGGATGCTGTTGCAAAATCCACAAGTTCCGGCGCAAATGATCGCGATAGGGTCCTGCTTCTGTTGCGGCTGTTTGCAAAAGTTGTTCCCAGGTCATCTTCTGTTTCGCAACCTGATAAAGGGCCAGTCGCACCAAATAGGGATGACCCCCCACTATCTGCATTAATTCCTCGATTTGTCCGGTTGTCCAATGGAGTCCATGCCGTTGGGCTAAATCTTGTATTTGTTCAGGGCTAAAGTCGGATAATTCTATAGGCAACCCGACATTAAAAGGCGATTGAGAGACAGGAATTTTGACATAAACCTCTGTAGTATGTACCACTATCAAGCGTAATTTCTTCCAAATTTCGCGATTCTTTGCTTCTTCATGCCAAACGCGCAACAACCCTAAAAAATCCGTGGCTATGTCGGGATAGTCAAATACTCGATGGACTTCATCTAAGCCTAAAACCAGGGGAGAATCAATCTGTGCTAAGAGATATTCTTCAAAATAAGCGGTGCAATTAAAGTTGCTGCCAAAAATATCATCCCAGTAATCATCTAATCGATTTTGCAGTTGTAGTCGCCGACCCACTGCTGCACAAAACCAACGTAAAAATTTATCTAAGTCTGTAAAAATTTTCCCATCTGCTAATTCAAAACTTAAGGGTACAGTCTTGTAGCCTTGCTGGTCACTGTGATGCAGAATTCTCGCCATCAGGGAGGTTTTTCCCATTTGCTTAGGCCCTTTGATGCGGATGAGGGCACCTGGTTTTTTGATTTCTTCACAGACTTGCACTTCAATGGGTCTCCGCTCAATATAAAAGGCGGAAGCCAATTCAACTAAACCGTCGGGTAATTCTGGTTCTGCTGCGGGTAATGGCAAGTCAAAAGATGGAGCAATTAAAGAGGGGGGAAGGATTTCTCCTGAGTTGCTATTGTCCTTATGGGTAGCTAACAGCTTCAGGAGTTCTGCGATGAGCACAGGCGTGTCAGTGCGATCGCGCCATTCTCGCTGCTGAAGCTGAGCTAGATAGCCCCGCAATTTATAATTTAACGGCGTATTGATGGGAAAAGCAACGCGAATCGGTAAAACGATCGGCTTGCCGTCCGTGCGACTTTCCTGTCGTTCTTTCACTCGCCGGACTTCCTCTGTCACCATCTCACTCGTAGCAGACTGTTCTGATAACAGCAGCAGGTAATAATCACACTGCTTTAATTTAGTTTCGATCTGCTGTGACCAAGCTGCTCCGAGTTGCAGGTTTACTTCCATCCTGAACACTTGGTGACCAGCCTCTTGTAAAGCTTGAGACAATTCCTCGGCAAGGGCGCGGTCTAAGCCTTGAGAGTGATAGCTGATAAAAACCTGGTACTTAGTAGGTATTGCTGTGCCTGCTAGTAAAAAAGTTTCTATATCCTGACTGTCCCGATCATCGCCTGCGATCTGCACCCTGCGCTCCTTCATCACTTCTGAGCTAGCAGCTATCATTCGTTAATGAGTCAGGTCAAATAATTCAAATTTTTCTGCTTAAAAACAACCGTTCAAACGAGCTAGGATCTAGTAGGCGGCTACTAGACCCTGAGAAAAACCTAGGCGAAAAAATTAAGTGGTTGAAGAATTTCAAAAAAACACTAAACTAAAGGTGTACCGGACTCGCAACAACTTAGTTTTAGCACTAGCGGAGTCTATTCAGACTTCAATCTTGGTTGTATTTCCTTAGGCTCCTCTACAGAATCGAACCTAAAGCTAAGTCAAGAATTTACACAACCAACTGTTTTTGCTCATTCACTGCACTAGGTGTTGCGTTGGAATTAAGCAGGAGGACATCAGCTCTCTTCCTAACTTGATGATTCCAAGTTCTCCTTGGTTATGTCCTTGTTATTAAACTAGCATGAACTTTCTAGGAAGCAACCACCTATTTACTAAATTTTACAGTCTTTATTCTCTCTTCATACTTTTATAAATTCCGATAAAATTCATCCCACAGCCTAATGGTGTGGGATGTGACCGCTAGCAATTGATTCCTAGCAATTTCAGCCTGAGTTTGAGATCAGAATTCCTCATCAACCTTCACTTTGTCAGCAGTAACTGCCAAGTAGCCGGACCCACAACCCCATCCGGCTGGAGTTGGTATTGCTGCTGAGCCACCTTGACCGCCTCATGGGTTTGAGGACCAAAGACTCCATCGGCGGACCCTTGAAAAAACCCCTTAGCCCGCAGCCGTTCTTGCAAGCCTGTAACGGCTGCTCCCCGCATCCCTAATTTCAAAATCGGAAGCTCAACCTGTGTCCCTGAAGCCTTGCTGGCCATCGGCATCGCTGACCTTGCTGGATTTGTAGCAGCCTCAGACTGGGGAGCCAAGATTACAGAGGCAATCTGTTTGTGAGTAGCAGACTGCGAAGCCTTGGAAGTTGCAGGAGTAGCTATCGGCGCGGGAGCAGCCGGAAACAGCCGATTCCAGGTTTCTCGACCCATGATGCCATCAGCACTCACCCCTGCTACAGACTGGAATTTTGCCACAGCTTGAGCAGTTTGGTCTGAGTAAATGCCATCGATCTTGCCCTGGTAATATCCCAATAACTGGAGAACGGCTTGCAGTTCCGAGACTTCTGTACCTTGGCTACCCAGCTTCAAGACCGGTCGATTCACGCTGGCGGTTAATCTAGGACTGTTCGCAGCGGTACTCATCGCTTCTTGAGCTGCGACTGGGGTAACGCTACCCAAGCTCATTACTAATAAACCACAGATGCTCCAGCGACCGAGCCAACTCGGAGCGCCGCTCAATTCACAGCTTTTTGTCAGGCTTCCAGCCATTCAGACTTAACCCTCTGAAATACTCTAGGTAATTGTACTGCGATTTGCTCCTCAGCCAGGAACTCAGCAATCAAACCTGTGGCGTTGCGCTTGGGGAATTCCAAGAGACCCCAGCCGCTCGCCTGCAATCCCCATGATTCCCTGTTCCCAGAACCCGATCGTTAAACCTTCGGAACTTAACAACCAATGGGCACTAACTCATTCACAGCCGCAGCCGGTCCCACTAAGGAAACGTAGGGTTCTGTCAGATATCGGGAAGCAACATCCTGAGCTTGTTCGACCGTGACGGCAGCAATTTCCGCCTGAAACCGAGCGTCAAACTCAATTCCCAGTTGCAAAATTTCATACCAGCCAAAAACTTGGGCAATTTGTGAATTGGTTTGTTTGCCCAAGGCATACTGACCGAGCATTTTATTTTTACAAGCTTGTAACTCTTCCTCAGTCAGCAGAATCTTGGCCAGTCGCCCGACTTCGCTTTGCAAACCTTCCAAACCAATGGCACTATTTTCAGGAGCCGTCCCCATGTAGGCAACGAACTGGGAAGTATTGAGGCGGGTGGGATAGAGGGCTGAAACATCGTAAGCTAAGCCTCGTTTTTCCCGCAATTCCACAAATAAACGGCTAGAGAGTCCGTTGCCTAGATAAGTATTCAGCAGCTTCATAGCTGCATAGTCGGGACTCTGTACGTCGGGAGCGAGATAACCCAGCATCACCACAGACTGCTGCGTGTCTTGGGGGGTAATCGTAACTTGTGGGCGGGGAGACACCACAGGTAACTTTAAAGTGGGTAAGGGCTTGGCGGGTGCTTGCCAATCTCCAAAAACTTCACGGATGAGGATGACGGCTTCTTCGGCTGCAATGCGCCCCGCGATTGAAATCACCAGGTTGTCTGGGCGGAAAAAGGTTTGGTGGAAGTTTTGGAGATCGGCGCGGCTCAACTGAGACATGGCCGCTTCGGTGCCGATGGGAGATAAGGCATAGGGGTGATCCTGGTACATGGCAAGTCGCAGTTGCTCGAAGGCGATCGCAAAGGGCTGTTCTTGCTGAGAACGAATCGCCTGCATCGCAATGCGTCGTTCTAGTTCCACTTCGGTTTCGGGGAAGGTGGGCGATCGCAACAGTTGCCCCGCCAACTGTAAAATCTCCACAAAATCTGCTGAAACAGTCTTGAGGCTGAGCAAGAAATAATCGGTGGAAGCGTCGGCGCTCAGTCTGGCTCCAACGGATTCTACACGCTCTGCAATTTCCAGAGAAGAGAGCCACTCTGTGCCTTTGGTGAGCACAGCCGCCAGCAGGTGAGAAATGCCAGCTTGCTCCGCTGCCACCCAGCGACTGCCGGCCCGTAGAAATAGGCGAGCGGCAATAATGTCAGCGGCGGGATTTTCGGTCACTAGCACGACAATGCCATTGTTTAGAACCGTGCGATGGATTTGAGTGTTCATTTAACGATTAACCCATTAACTATTAACCAGTAACCCCTAAGCTTTTTCTTTTAGATGGGCTTGAGTACCACTGCGGCGTAGTGAACCGGAGAGAGGTATTTTTGAGCTAACTGCTGGAGGTCTGAGGCTTTAAATGCCTGAATTTTGCTGGGGTAGGTGACTGCGAGTTCGGCAGTGGCAATGGTGCTGTAATACCCATACAAGCCAGCGAGTTGTCCGGGAGTTTCTGTAGAAAAAGCAAAGTCGTTGCACAGCAGGCGTTTGCAGCGTTCTAATTCTGTGGTTCCGATCGGTGCGGATATCAGTTCCCAGAGGCGATCGCTGATTAAGGCTTCTACTTGTTCGACGAATTGCGGTTCGAGTACAGCACTAATTGTAAATAAACTCGACTCGCGTTGCAGAGAGAAGCTACTGCCGATCGCTTGGACCCATTGCAGTTCTTCGCGTAATTCTCGGACTAAGCGGGAGGAGCGCCCATCAGCGAGCAGGACTGATAATAAATCTAGACCATAAGCACTTTGTAATTGGTCTACTCCGGGCCCCACCCAAGCCATCATCAGCCTTGCTTGTTCGAGTCTGGGGAGGTAAAGTTCCTGACGCCGAACTTCCGTCAGGGGAGGTTCGGGTTTGATTTCTAATTTTGGGCAGTTGCACCGTTCTGGAAACTGAGCGAAGGCATTGCTCACTATTTCCAAAGCTTGCTCTTCTACCACACCCCCAACCACCACCACCACCATGTTTTCCGGCTGGTAATGGGTGCGGTGAAAAGTACGCATTTCTTGTGGCGATCGCTCCCTGAGCAGTTCCTCAGTACCGAGCACTGAACGCCGATAGGGGTGGTTCTGATAGACTGTCTCCATCAAAGCTTGGAACGCTAACCAGTCAGGATTATCTTGAGCCTGACGGATTTCTTCGAGGACCACATCCCGCTCCCGGTCAAATTCTTCCTCTGGGATGGAGGCTCGCAACAGCAACTCTGCCAGGGGCTGAGTAGTTTCTTCTAGATACTGAGCTGCACTGGTGATAAAGAAATGAGCATAGTCATGGCTGGTTGCTGCATTCGCCATCCCGCCCTGATTTTCAATGACTTGGTCGAAGACACCCGGCCCGATGCGATCGGTACCTTTGAAAATCATGTGCTCTAGAAAGTGAGCCATCCCTGACCAGGAATCTGGTTCTCGCGTCGCGCCAGCCCTCACCCAAACATCCAAGACTGCCACTGGTGTGGCCGGAGTGTACTGGTGAATAACGGTTAACCCGTTGTCCAGCTTCAATATTTTAGCTGGGAATTTTAAAGCAGTGGGCAGTGGAGACAAATTAATTAGATTTAAATTCTACTTAACTTCAGTTTTAACTATGGTAGCGCTTTGTGGTCACTAAATTCCGAATAAGTTGATACAGATTCGGAGCCGCGATCGCGCATTGGCAAAGCAAGCAGGGAAATCATCAACACTCTCCTGACAAATTTTCTGTCCTGTAAGCGGTCGGGGGAGACCGTCCAGAGATGAGGTTGTTAAAGCGTTTATTGCTTTTCCATTATTTCTATACATATTTTTGTAAAAAAGTCAATATTTATTTTTAAGTGCCGATCATCCCACCTGCGACTGAGGTGTAATCAGTCGAGAGAAAGATGAACTTGTCCACTGGCACTAACTACGCTGAAAACTGTACGAGATCAAAAAAAATATACAGAGGAGAACCCCAATGGTAGCCACGCTTGAAGATACTAAGCGCCAAGCAATTGCCATGAAATTGGCAGACATGAAAGCGCTGCAAAACCTGCTGATTTCTAATGAAGAAAAATTTATCAGCACCTGTTCAGACCAAGAGCTTGCTCAACGTTTTCGGGATATGCTTGAGGACGATCGCAAAAATCTGGGCGTGCTGGACACTGTCATTGTTCAATATGGCATTCAAGCTGAGCCTAAAGAAACAGCACAAAAGATGCTCCAAGAAGTTCAGAAACTCATGGAAGGTTCTGAACTAACTTTGTTTGAAAAAGTCGCTCAACACGAACTCCTCAAACACAAGCAAACCATGAGTGGTCTGCTGATTCACAAAGCAGCTCAAGTAGTTGGCGCTGACATTGAAGCAGCAATTACTCCCCTCAACACCGTTAACTTTGAAAACCGCGCTCATCAAGAACAACTCAAAGGCATCCTAGAAATTTTAGGAGTCCGCGAGCTCACGGGTAAAGACCCCGATCAAGGCGTTTGGGGCCGTGTTCAAGATGCAGTAGCCGCTTTGAGTGGCGTCATTGGTGGTGCAGTCACTCGCACCAAAGATGACATGAACATCACCGAGGTCCTGATTATGGATCACCGCAAAGCTGATACCTTGTTCATGGAAATCGATAGCACCAGCGACGCTCAGAAACTGCAAGAATTCTTCGGTCAGCTTTACAAAGACTTAACCGTTCACGCTGAAGCAGAAGAAGAAGTTGTCTATCCTGCCGTCCGTAGCTACTACAACAACACCCAAGAGCTGTATTCTGAACAAGCTCAAATGAAAGAGATGCTGGCTGATATTAAAGCAACCAGTCCCAGTTCTTCTGACTTCAAAGCTAAAATCCAACGCCTCAAGGATGTCGTTCACGACCACGTCCGTCAAGAAGAAAATGACTTGTTTCCTTATATCCGTCGCAACCTCAGCGAAGCACAAATGGAGCAAATGTCTTCTCAATTCAAAGAAGCAAAAAGTCGCTTGCAAAAAGAGCTAGCCTCGAAAATTAGCTAATCGGTAGAACTGCGAATTTTAGCTGTCCACAAAGCCTAAATTAGCAAAGCTGCCACCTATGAATCCCACCACTTAGTTGGTGGGATTATTATTGACCAACTCGCAAGGAAAATTTCATGGACATTTTTGAACTGATCAAGAAAGACCACCGCCAGGTTGAAAGCTTGTTTGCTGAAATTGAAAGCAGTAAAGATGCCAAAAAAATCGCTGCATTATTCGAGCGACTTTACAAAGAATTAAACCTGCACTCGGAAGTTGAAGAACTGACGTTTTATCCATCCATGCGGGAGTATGAAGAAACTGAAGAACTCCTCGAAGAAGCGGAAGAAGAACATGTTGAAGTGAAGACTATGCTGGAAGAAATGAAGCCTTTTAGCCCCACTTCATCGGAATTTAAAACCAGATTAGCGAGCTTAAAATCAGCCGTTCAGCATCATGTGCAAGAAGAAGAAAATGAGGTATTTCCTCAAGTTCAACAGTGCATGAGTAAGGAAGAACTTTCGGCGCTAGCCACCGAATTTCAACAAACGAAAAGTAAATTGCAGAAAGATATGTCCATGATTCCCCATTGACCCAGTCGAGGAACTGCTCTTAACAAACAAGGACAGGAGGAGGAGAAGGTAACGAACTTTCTCCTCCTCATTCATTTAAACCGACCTATGGCTCTGGATTTCCTGTCCCCCTCTTCCTGCTCCTTACAAACTCAACCTGGCAACCTTCAAAGTGCCACTCCCGATCTAACCATTAATCACATCTCCACCATTGGGATGCAAGATTTGTCCGCTCATATAAGACGAATCTTTGGACGCTAAAAATACATAGCTAGGGGCCACTTCTTCCGGTTGACCCGGTCGTCCTAAGGGTGTATCTGCGCCGAAGCTCTCCACTTTTTCTTCGGGGAAAGTTGAAGGAATTAACGGGGTCCAAATTGGACCTGGAGCAACCCCATTGACACGAATTTTCTTTTCTGCCAAACTTTTCGACAAGGAGCGAGTAAACGCAACAATGGCTCCTTTGGTTGAAGAGTAATCGAGCAATTGCTGATTCCCTTTATAGGCAGTCACTGAAGTAGTGTTAATGATCGCGCTCCCCTGTTTGAGATGTTTGAGCGCCGCTTTGGTCATAAAGAACATGGAAAAAATATTCGTGCGAAAAGTGCGCTCTAGTTGTTCGGCACTAATGTCTTCAATACTAGCTTGGGGATGTTGTTCGGCGGCATTGTTCACCAGAATATCGAGGTGACCAAATGCTTCCAAGGTCTGCTGGATGGTTTGCTGACAGAAGCTTTCTTCACCGACATCACCAGCAATTGTCAGACAGCGACGACCTTGTTCCTCAACCATTTTTTGGGTTTGTTGAGCATCTTCATGCTCGTTGAGGTAGACGATCGCCACATCAGCACCTTCTTTGGCAAAGGCGATCGCAACTGCACGACCAATTCCACTATCTCCCCCGGTAATCAATGCGACTTTATCGCGCAATTTGTCACTCCCCCGATACTCAGAATCCTCTGATTGAGGTTGTGGCGTCATCTGGGATTGAATTCCTGGTTGTTGCTCTTGATGCTGTGCTGGCAGAGTTTGTTGTTGTGCTGGCATAAAATCATCCTCTCATCCCGATGTTGTGTGGACGGACTCCAGAAGCATAAACTCAAAACCGATTGAAGCTTGGATTTTTGGCTCTTGTTAAACCAATCCAAACTTCAAAATTGCAATGAGTTCTACCTTCATAAATAAAGGTTGATTGAAAACCAGGGAATCCTTCTTTTTATAGATCCCGCGCTACAACTAAAGAGCGATTATAGATTGCACGACATCGTTCGCGTTCAATGAATTAGCACGGCTCATTTCCTTTTCAGCAACTCCACCAACGCTTCCGCTAAATATTCATACTGGGGTAATGTATTATAAACTTGAGCTGAAATCCTCAGCAATCGCTTAGAAGCATTGGGCCAAGGCATAATCGGGACTTCAATTTTATAGCGCTCCCACAGAGCATTTTGCAGCGGTGGTAATCCTCCCTGTTTAACCACTTCCGATTCTTCATCAGGAAGTGGGATAACCGCCATTGAAGCAATCATTTCATCGGGACAAGGCACAGGAATTTCTAATTTTTTGAGTAAAATTTCTCTTGCCGTCAGTGCCATCAACCGATTTCGCTCCATCAATTCCGGCCATCCCCCTATCAGTAAGGAACCCATAAACTCGATGGCGGCTGGAACGGAAAAATAAGCCGTCGGATCGTCGGTTCCCATCCAGTCAAATTCTAGTAAAAAACGAGACTTATTCGTGCGAGGGGAATTGGCACCATGACTAATCACCGCTGGGTGAATTTTTTCCTGTCGATCGCGCCTGACATAGAGGAAACCAGACCCCTTCGGTGCCGATAACCACTTATGGCAATTTCCCGCATAGTAAGCAGCTCCAATATCTGCTAAATTCAGCGGAATCATTCCCGGTGCATGGGCACCATCGATTAAGGTATCAATGCCAAGCTTTGCTAACTCACTGACTAACTGTTTAATCGGAAAAATTAACCCGGTTTGACTCACAACATGATCGAGCAAGACTAATCGCGTCCTTGGCGAAACTTTTTGCATCACTGCTTCAATCACTGCTTGAGGCGATGCAATCGGAAAGGGAATTTGAGCAACAACAACTTGCGCGCCTGTGCAACTCGCCATAAAATTAAGGGCGTTGCGACAAGCGTTATATTCTTGGTTGGTTGTGAGTAATTCATCCTCCGGGGAAAAGGAGAGCGATCGCAGCACCGAATTGACCCCGGTTGTGGCATTGGGAACAAATGCTAAATCTTCCGCCTCTGCGCCGAGAAATGCTGCTAACTGACTGCGAGCTCGATCTAAAAGTGGCTCCCATTCCCGCATAAAAAAGCGCAAAGGTTCCCGTTCCATCTGCTCTCGAAATCGCGTTTGTGCTTTTAAAACCGGAATTGGACAAGCACCGTGAGCGCCATGATTGAGGAATGTAATCTCTGGCTCGAGTAACCAATGTTCGCTTAGCATTATTAAGTCAGGGAGCAATGATTCAGCTATTAATTATACAAGATTTTATTGATTTGTTTTCAATTTAACAAATTCTTCAGGAGTATTGCAGTTAGCTAGCATTTGTAATTCTGGTTGACCCACTGATAAAGGGAGCGTTGGAATTTGACTTAACCACCTTTGAAACGACCGACCTCCTGCTTCTATAAAATCTTGCAACGGAGGCAAAGCTGTCTGACGGTAAAATCCACATAAAGGTTCCCAGCCTGACTCTTGGTGTGGCACAACCGCTAAGATAGAATCAGGCACTTGGTTTAACTGCATCATCCACTTTTTAAGGATATCAACCTGCAATAACGGCAAATCACAAGCTAATAATAAAATCCACTCAGACTGAATTTCTGTTAATCCTTGAGCGAAGGCAACTAAAGGCCCTTGACCCGGATTTAATTCGCGGATCAATTGATAGCAATCAGCCAAGACAGCTTGATAGCGGTCGCACCAAGGAGTCAAAATGTAAGCTTGTGACGTTAAAGCCGCTGCAACTTGGCAAACTCGTAGCAAGAACGGTTGACCCTCCCATGAAAGCAGTGCTTTATCTTGCCCCATCCGAGAACTCTGACCCCCTGCCAGAATCAAAGCAGCAATATTATCTTCCTGAATCACGTTGAACGCTCACCCTCCCACCCTAGAACTCTTCTGAATTTCTTCAAGTTTTTTAGCAACTTCACCGCTCGTTAATAAAGATTCAGCTTTCGCTAAAGCCGAATTCATATCCGGGCAAACTCCACAACGCCAGAGATAAAATCCCCCATTCCAAAGAGCAGATTGCCTTAATTCCGAAGCTTCACCCCCTCGCAAAATAGAGTGCATCTCTTGCACCAACTCAGCCGTCGCTTCTAAGGGAGGATTTGTACTGCTAAAACCATAGTCTCCGTGAGCCAAAAGCAAACGCTCAAAGGCAGTATTTGGTTTAGAAATGCCAATAATCGCCGTGCGATCGCGTGGTAAGTCGCAACTTCCCTCTAACCCCTTCACCGTCGTAAAATTCTGAATTCCCCGCAATGCCAACGCTTCTCGAAACATATTTTCCGTCGGGGGATGAACATATCCACACACCAGATGAGCATCCCCCGCTACAGGACACCACATTAATTCCATCGTGGCAAAGGGTGGGCGCTTGCCAATTTCACGGCGATAGCGCACTAAACTTTCAGCTTCGGGGAAATGCTGACCGATATAGACAAAACCCACACCCGTTGTTTCTAAGACTGTCTGAACCTGGGCGAGAGTCAGTTGAGTCCAGTCAACACCCAACCCCTGCCAAATTTCAATTAAAGGCACTCCCTCCTTTGTTGGCATCCGACCCCCCCCGTGCATTACGACGGGGACTCCTGCGGTTGCTAACATCAAAGCAGTGAGCGGAGAAATCGGGGCCGTGCGCGATCGCCCATCATAGGGAACTCCCAACACCGTCACGGGTAAGCTTGCCCAATTTCCCCCGCTCAACGGTTGCAATTTCGGTCCCAATTCATCGTAAGCATCCAACATCCCCGCCAATTCTTCACCAGTCGGTCGCCGGATGCGGTGAGAAATCATAAAAGCTCCAATTTGCGCCGGTGTCGCTTCCCCTAACAGCATCATGCGGGTTGCAGCCGCCGCTTCCGAACGAGTTAACAGTTTGCCTGTATGCTCACCACTGCCAACTTTTCGCAGTAGTTCCCTAAAATTATCACTCATGCGCTTGTTGAATCATTCGTAAAATCAGTAATCGATCTGCGATCGGGACGCTCGACCCTCTCTTAAACTCTGAGGTTGCAACTTTCCGGTCGCTCTGTCATCCATAATTTCCCTTTAGCGATCGCATCTAATTGTGGCGGGATCAATTCGCGAGCAAGTCGCCAGAAATGCTGAATGGGGGGTATTTGCATCCGGTCATGAGTGGTGACTAGCACCACTTCGCGAGTCCAAGTCGCATCAGACCCTAGTTCCTGAGCTGTTTTCCCCCCTGGATCGTTCCCCCTGAGTGGCCGAATGGTTAGAGTGGGATCGGTACGAGCTTCGACCAAAGCGGAATGAGGGAGTAGAGCAATTAATTCTCCCTGTCGCACCACCCCTCGAAAAGCATCCAGGGTATTTAACTCTAAAACTGCGTTCAGATTAGCTCCCATTCGACCGAACTGCTCTTGTACCAAGCGCTGCATTCCGTAGCCATCCTTAAACACAACTTGCGGATAGCGGAGTAGCTCTGGCCAAGGCACCCGTTCGTACTCCGCCAACGGATGACTTGCTGCCATTAACACCTCGATCGGTTCATGGAAGAGCGTTTCTACCAGCATTTCCGGCCCCGTTGTGAAAAAACGGTTGTTCATCACAACAGCCACATCCACCAAACCATCTTTGAGGACTTTCAAGGCGCGATCGCTTCCCAAAGCCGTCACCCGCAACTGTACTTCTGGATAGTTCCGGCAAAACTTTTGCAGCACCAACGGTAGGTAGGAAGCACAGACTGAGTGAATTGCCGCCACACATAGCTCTGGCTGCTTCCCGCTCAACAAGTCCGCTAATTCCTGGGTTGCGTTTTGCCACGCCTGACAGATTTTGCGAGCATGGGGTAACAGTCGCTCTCCCCCTACAGTGAGTTTAGCCTGGGCCGTGCGGTGAAACAAGGGCAAACCCAGCTCGGTTTCCAGTCCCTGCACCTGACGGCTAATTGTAGATTGGGTTACGCCACATCTTCGCGCCGCTTGCTGAAAGCTACCGGTTTCAGCAACAGAAAGAAAGGCTTGGAGCTGCTCTAGGCGCATGGAAGTTTCGACTTTCCGATTAAATTTATGGCACTTTGTGACCTTAACGGATTTGTTAAGTTAATTTAGTATAAGTTTATACAGTCATTTCCTAGCAGCTTCTGCTTTGTAGCAAGCAGTCCTAGGCAATCGCTCGCAATTTTTGCCACAATGGATCGAGTTAGCTCTCAACTGGTTGTTTGAGCCTGAATCGCCAGAGAGTTCTGAACATTCGATTCGGAAACTGAGGCGATTTTTCACCTTTTTACCTAACTGCTTGCTGTCAGCAGAACTCCACTCTATTTAGCCTCAACCCATCTACCCCTCTAGCAAAGGTATTTTAGAAGCAACTGGGCGATTAAATGGCTATGCCAACTTCTCTAACTTGAGTTAAGAGGCAATTTTAATCAGCTAAATGTAGGGTCTTTGTTCAAGATTCGAGCGACAAAATAATTCACGCTCCTTGAACAGGCCGATCGAGTATCAGAGTAGCAGTTTAACTTGATTCATCCGCAAGGTTTTCAGGAAGCTTGTCAAATAACTTCTCAGAGTTTTAAATTAAAAATGGTTAGTTGGGAAAGAAGAGAAAAATTGGCAGGTCATTCTCAGCGTGACCCAACGGGCAAAACTGAGTTACAAATTACTAAGCGTAAGACCGATCAATTCCCGCACCTCCCCCTTAACCCGGAAACTTTTTAGACCCCCGATCCACTGGGCAAGGACTGCAAGGGAGGAGCGAACAGGCTTTCCGGACACCAGTCGCTTGGATCGTGAGAATTCCTGACCCAACAGCAGGATGAACACCCCTAAAAATTGGAACTAGACACCCAAGCTAAACGAGGGACCCTTGAGCAGGAACTGACGGCGAAAGCATCAAAGATAGGGGAACAAACAAGATGATGGAATTTCTGAATAATATTCTCTTAAATCAAAATTTTATCCCCCACGGTCACTGTTACCTGTGGCAGCCTCAATTAGTCGGGCTGCACCTCCTGAGCGACTTATTAATTGCCCTATCTTATTATTCAATTCCAGCCCTGCTGATTTACTTTGTCAACAAGCGAGAGGACTTACCATTTAGCTGGATATTCCTGTTATTTGGAGCCTTTATCATCTCTTGTGGCACGACCCACCTAATGGCAGTCTGGACACTGTGGCATCCCACCTACTGGCTATCTGGCATCATCAAAGCGATCACAGCCATTGTCTCCTGCTACACCGCACTCGAACTAGTTCCCTTAATGCCTAAAGCCCTTGCTCTGCCGTCTCCCGCGCAACTAGAAGCAGCCAACCAAGCACTCCTGTTGCAAATCATCGAGCGCGAGCGAGCTGAAGCCGCCTTGCAAACAGTCAATGAAGAACTCGAAAGCCGAGTGGCAGCACGAACCGCCGAACTCCAGCAGATCAATGCCCAATTGCTCACAGAAATCACAGAACGTCAGCGGATAGAAGACACGCTCCGAGAAACGGTTGAGACACTAAACACCACCTCAGCGCGGTTCCGTCGCGTGCTAGAGTCCAACATGATCGGTATGGGATTCTGGGACATTCACGGCCACATCAGCGAGGCCAATGATGCCCTGCTCAAGTTCCTAGGATATACAAGAGCAGAGCTAGAGGCAGGACTGTTAAATTGGCGAGCCATGACCCCGCCAGAATATGCAGAGATCAGCAAGCGAGCCCTTCAGGAAATATCAGAATTTGGCTACTGTACCCCCTTTGAGAAGGAATATATCTGCAAAGACGGGAGTCGAGTTCCTGCTTTGATGGGTGCAGCGATGTTTGAAGACTCCTTAGAGAGTGGTGTCTTCTTCGTCCTGGATCTGACAGAGCGAAAAGCAGCCGAGAGGGCGCTCAGGGAAAGTGAGGAACGTTTTCGGGTCGCTCAAGAATTATCTTTAGACGGATTTACGGTACTCAGAAGCGTTCGCAATTCCCAAGGAGACATTCAGGATTTTAGCTGGGAATATGTCAACCCCACCGCAGGCCGACTCTTACAGAGCCAGCCGGAAGCTTTGATCGGGAAACAACTGTTGCAAGTGTTGCCTGGGAATAAAAATAGTGGCTTATTCGACCGTTATGTGAAAGTTGTAGAAACAGGAATCCCCCACGATGTAGAAATTGCGTATCACTCGGAAGGAATTAACGGCTGGTTTCGCAATATGGCTGTCAAGTTGGGTGATGGGATTGCCATTTCTTTTAGTGATATTAGCGGTCGCAAGCAAGTCGAGCAATCTTTGCGGGAGGCTCTCCAGCGATTAACCTCCCACTTTGAGAATACGCCACTGGCGGTGGTTGAGTGGGACCGGGAGTTTCGCTGTACGGTATGGTCGCCAGCAGCGGAAAAGATATTTGGGTGGAGAGCGACGGAAGTTTTAGGCTTGCAGCCGACTCAGTGGTCATTCGTCTGTAGCGACGATGCGATCGCAGTGACAGAACTCCTGAACTACTTACGGAACGGCACTCAACAGCGGAATATTTCCCACAACCGCAACTACAAAAAAGATGGCACGATCGTTCACTGTGAGTGGTACAACTCCGCACTCTATGACGAATCAGGGTCTTTAGTCTCGGTGCTGTCTCTGGTCCTAGATGTGACGGAACGCTACAGATTTCTAGAAGTCTTGCGACAGTCAGAGGAACGATTCCGAATTGCAGCAGAAAGCGCCAGCGATTTGATTTACGAGTGGGACATCAACAGCGATATTTTGTTGTGGTTCGGTCACGTTGACGAACACCTGGGACAGCAGAGCGGAGCATTCCCCAGAACTAGAGCGGCTTGGAACCAGATTATCCACCCCGAGGACCGCGATCGCGTACTGAGTGCCGTGGAGCAGTATTTGAGCAACCAGTCAACTTCGCCATTTTTACAAGAGTATCGCGTCCTGCGTCAGGACGGAAGCTGGCTTTATTGGATAGACCGGGGTACCGTGGTAATGGACGCTCAGGGACGCCCCTCGAAGTTGATCGGTGCGATCGGTGATATTACAGCTCGCACCAAAGCCGAAGAAGGACGAAATCAAGCTTTGGCTCGGGAACAGATCGCCCGGATGTTGGCACAAGCGAACGAGAGCTACCTCCGCACCCTGGCAGAAGCCATTCCGCAAATTGTCTGGAGTGCCTTAGCAAACGGTACGGTCGATTACTTCAACCAGCGTTGGTTTGACTATACGGGAATGCAGCCACAGCAGAGTCTAGGCTGGCAGTGGCAAGCCGCGATCCATCCAGATGACTTGCAGAAAACCCTCGATCGCTGGTCACAAGCTGTGCAAACTGGGGGGAGTTATGAGGTGGCATACCGCCTGAAGCGAGCGGCCGATGGTCAATATCGCTGGCATCTCGGTCGGGGGTTGCCGGTCCGGGATACAACCGGGCAGATTGTCAAGTGGTTCGGCACTTGTACTGACATCAACGACCAGAAGCGGGCCGAGGAAGGAGCGCATTTCCTCGCAGAGGCGAGTACAGTGCTGGCTTCTTCACTGGATTATGAATCGACGCTGCAACGGCTGACCAATCTAGCAGTGCCGACTCTGGCTGATTGGTGCTGCGTACATTTAGCGGAGGCAGATGGATCGATTCGCTTGGTGGCCGTCGCTCATCCCGATCCAGGGAAGTTAGAGTTGATTTGGGCGATCGAACAGTGCCAACCGCTTGACCCCCAAGGGCGTCATGGAGTCGCCAGGGTGTTGCGGACGGGGGAGGCGAAAGTTTATGCAGAAATTCCCGACTCGGTGTTGGAAGCTACTGCGCCCGATGTGGCATCGCTGATGGCATTGCGGGAGTGGGGGATGGTGTCGGCGATGTGTGTCCCCCTGAAGGCTCGCGACCGGATTTTGGGCGTGCTCTCGATGTTGTCAGCGGAGTCGGGGCGGCGCTATGGACGGGAGGATTTAGAGTTAGCCGAACAGTTAGCGTACCGAGCAGCGATCGCGATCGATAATGCCTGGCTGTACTGGGAAGCACAGGAGGCCAATCGACTCAAGGATGAATTTTTGGCAACCCTCTCCCACGAACTGCGAACGCCGATCAATGCGATTTTGGGATGGTCGCAGATCTTGCAGCAGCGGAAGCTGACGCCGGAGAAAACAGCGTTAGCGCTGGAGACGATCGAGCGGAATGCGCGGGCTCAAACTCAGATGATCGAGGATTTACTGGATGTATCACGGGTCATTGGTGGCAAGTTTCGCCTGAATTTCCGCGCAGTGGAGATCGTTTCTGTAGTAGAGGCAGCTCTGGATACGGTGCGACCGGCGGCGGAGGTGAAGGGAATTGAGTTGGTGACGGTCTTGGATCAGTTAGTGGGCTCAGTATTAGGGGATATGAACCGTTTGCAGCAGGTGGTGTGGAATTTGCTGTCCAATGCGGTTAAGTTTACGCCAACTGGGGGTCGGGTGGAAGTCCGAGTACAAACGAGGAGGGGAGAATTACCAGGGAAAGGGCATCCGGAAACTGCATCGGCGAGCGATCGCTTGATTCCTACGGGGGAAGCGGTCGAAATTCAAGTGAGCGATACAGGCATTGGCATTAGCCCCAAGTTTTTGCCACACGTTTTTGAGCGATTCCGTCAAGCAGACAGCACTTCCACTCGTTTCTATGGGGGGTTGGGGCTCGGTTTAGCGATCGTTCGCCATTTGGTAGAACTACATGGTGGTTCTGTCCGCGCGGAGAGTCTCGGTGAGGGCAAGGGGGCGACGTTTACGGTGCGGTTGCCACTCTGGAAGCAGTCAGGAGAACGGGTGCAGGAGTCAGCACGGGGGAAGGCCCTGCCGACTGCGATCGCCGTCCCAGACTCGATTCTGCAAGGATTGCAAGTGTTGGTAGTCGATGATGAGGCGGATACTCGTGACTTACTGATGACGGTACTCAGGCAATGCGGAGCTCACTGTACAGCGGTTGCTTCCGCCCGCGAGACGTTAGAAGTTTTGGCTCATTTCCAACCAGATGTATTAGTGAGCGATATTGGGATGCCGGGAGAAGACGGTTATGCCCTCATTCGTCAGGTGCGAAAACTAACGCCGGAACGAGGAGGGAATATCCCCGCGGTGGCGCTGACAGCCTATGCGAGGGAGAAAGACCGTCAACAGGCAATGGAGGCGGGTTTTTCGGTTTACGTGCGAAAGCCGGTGGAACCTGCTGAGTTGGTGGCAGTGGTGGCTCAACTGGCTAAGCAGAAGGAGCATTCTTGAGGGCAGTGTTGTGGGTGGGAATCAGGTGTTCTCGGAGTGCGACCGCCTGTGGCCAAAACGGCCGTTTTCAACCGCTGTCTGGGACAAAGTTCCATTCTCTTTTTCCCCCAAATTCAGGAAACTCAACCGACGATCGAGACTCTTCCTTTCAGCCAACTTCGTGAATCCCCAATTCTTGCAACGCGGTCGCAATTCCTTGTCGCAACTCTGGGGTAGGATTTTCTGCAAGGCGATGCTCTAATTGCTGTCGGGCTTGTTCAAGATTGAGTTGTTTGAGGGCGACGACACAGTGGAGTCTGACGCTAGCATCTGAGTCTGCCAAGAGGGGAATTAATGCTGCGATTGCCTTGGGATCTCCCAATTGTCCCAAAGCTGTTGCGACTGCTTGTTTGAGAGTGCGATCGCCCAGGGAGTGGTTTATGGTCAAAAAGTTGACCAATCCCTCAGCGGCTTTCACTTTTAACTCGGGTTGTTGGACTCGCCCTAGCACTGTGGCAATTTCTGGGAGAATTGAGGGTTGAGAATTAGCAAGAGCTGGTTCATGTCCGATTAAGGCTTGTTGCAACGCTGTTAAGGCTGTTGCCGTCTCCATCCAACCGAGAGCCCGAACCGCTTCGATTTTTAAGGGAATGGGGGGGGTGGGAGATTCTAGAATTTCCAAGAGGGCCGCAACGGCAGCATCTGTTTTTAAGCGAGACAGTGCGATCGCTGCTTGCTGGCAAACTTCCCAACGCAGATCCCAAAGGAGAGGTTTGAGTAAGTTCACCAAATCTAATTGACCATTGAGGTAAGGGCGGATACTTAAGCCAATGACAGCTTCTTTCCTGACTGCTGCTGCCGGATCTTGCAATGCCTCTACCAATACTGGCACAATTCGTGGATCGTGGAAGCTACTCAGTGCTTCTAGGGCTGTTACTCGGATTTCAGGCAACGGATCTTTGACGACACTCAATAGCGGTTCGATGGTTTCAGGACGACGAATTTGAGCGAGGGCGGCGGTGGCAAAGGGTCGTGAATCTGCTTTTGGTAATAAGCTAGCTAAAGCGTCAATAGTAGCTGAACCTAAATTGGCGATGGTATGGGCGGCTTCGGCAGACAGTTCTTCGCGATCGCAGGTTTTCAAGACTTCGAGCAAAGGTGCGATCGCTTCTGGACTGTTCAATTCTCCGAGGATGCGAATGGCAAACCAACGTTGCTCTAAATCTGCCTCTTCATCTTGTAGCACAGCCACCACAGGCGCGATCGCAGTGGTTCCTAATTGGGCAATGACTCTGACAATTTCCCAGCGGTCTTGAAAGTCTCCCGATTTTAGGACTTCTAAAGCTAAGGCGAGTAATGGTTCTAAATCCAGGGTTGGGGAGGGAAATAAGGGAGTTTTACTCGGTTTTGCATCCTCTGTCGAGGGCGATCTCTCTGCCTGGGTGGAAGTGACTATCTGTTGTAAGTATTGCGTTAACAGCGACCAATGATTTTGTTGGGCAGCAGCTTGTGCTTGTTCTAAAACATTAGACATACAGCCTTCCTAAAATGATTTTGAGTGGCATCAATGGTAATGACTGTCTACTCCCCACTTCTGCTCTCAACTCTTGAGGGTCATGAGTACAAGTTCACAACTTTAAGGTCTGAAATGTCAACCCTTTTTTTTATTTATATGTAATTCCAGCATCATTTTTATGCAAAACGATCATTTTAATCAGCGAAGTTCCGTTCAATTTCCACGGTGTCATTGCTGAGAGTTCTTGCAGGTTGAAAAGTTCATCTTAGTCTGCTATTTTTTCTGAGGCTATTTTACCCCAATGATGAGTTAAAAGCCTTACGCTGTTTACTCGATCCGAACCTGCTTCAATTTAAACCCATCCATCATCCTACTTGTGGCTTGCTGAAAAAAGCTAAAAGCTGCATTCATCAAGGGTCCGTCAGCTATTAAAAGTCCTCTCAAGCGCTCCCAAATCTGGTGCTAGACCTCAAAACGTTTGCACTTTTTCCCCTTTTCCCCTTTTCCCATTTTTTTCCTCTTTCCCCCCTTTCCCTCTTTTTCAGCCAGCCCTACTTGTTTCGTAGCCAAAAATTTGCCAGGAAATCGTTTGCATACTCCAGCGACTCTGACACTTTCCCTAGCAGATTTCAGGAGCAAAAGTTCACCTGACTTTTTTTTGAAAGACACTAGGGAAAATTGCAACATTACTAACAAATAGAGTTGAGTGAGTTTTTTTCCTCAAACTCGTTCCCACTCACTCACAATACCTAATTTTTCTCTAGGACCAATTCCCTAATTTTTCCGAATTTTTAATTTTTTCAACAATCCAATCAAAGGTTTTAAACACTTGCCTGATGGCGGATTCATCTTGTAAAGTAGATAACGGCAAACTCGGCGAGCGTCGTTCAGTGGGAGCTGTTGGGAGAGATAACCCAATTGAACTTAATTTCGCTCTTAATTCTTGCCACTGCTCTTCTTGATTAAAAGGTGGCTGAGCACCATAATGATGAGAAGAAATTTCTAATCTTCCAGAGATATCAACTGTAAATAGCGGATAGAGTTTCCTTCCCTTTTGATGAACCTGAGTTGCAAACCCACCATAGGTATCGCCTGTTCCCCACTGAATCTCAATCATCGGTTTTTTACCTTGAGCCCAAGCGTGAATTGCAAGTGCCATTTCCGCCTCATCTTCTCCCCGTCTTGCCTTAAATTCTTGAAAGAAGGAGCGTTCATCCCAACGCCTACGTTCGCGAGTTGCGCTGGCTTTTTTCTGTTGTGCTTCTGTTGTTTGACCAATCACTCTCGGAACCAGTGTTTTCAAGCCATCTTGACTGACATATTGCTTAATTTCTACTCCTAATACTTCCACCGGGTCCATTTGTTCATTTAAAAATTCAATGGCTCGCCGGATTTCTGCTGACATTTCATCAGCAACAAAAACTAAACGTAGCTTACCTGCTTGTAAATTTGTTTTAACTTGCTGCCAAAAAATATCTTCCTTGGCTTGAGTTCCCAGAAATTCTTCAAAAACTTGTTCTGGATCTCGATCGAGATCGCGACAGTTGGCTTCAAACAAAGCAATAATTGAGTCTACTGGCCAATAAACCACAACATTAGCAGCGTAATCAATCATTTGACCAATGACTTTTTGACGGCTGTCAGCATTGGGAGTCCGTTTTACCTCAACTAAAGTTGGAATAGCATCCTGATCCAAAAATAAATGGTCTAGTGACCAGCGACTGGCGGCATCTTCTTCACTTAAGTTAGCTACTTCTCGGGAAATTAACAGCCAACGCCTCGGAGTCGCTCGATCGATCTGATCTCCTGCTAGCAAGTTAGGATAAGTTTCTAATAGTTCTTGCAACTGATCTTCCGAGTCATAAGCTTGCTCTGTCATTTCCACCAATTGATCGTTGTCCTGTATCAGATAAATGCCGCCACCCATATCTGTCCCCTACTCGAATTGAGATTTGAGAGTTCAAGAAGTAGGAAGGGGAAAGTCATTAAAAGTAAAAAAGAAAGGCGAGACTTTGGCTTTTTTACTGTGTACTTTCCTAATTTCCTCACTTTTTTTAAAGACTGCTCATTGCTTGTTGATGGCTAAATTTCACCGATAAAGACTCGCTGAGCTGGCCCTGTCATGTAAACTCGCTCGTCGGTTGCTGACCATTCAATGTGCAACAACCCTCCAGGGAGCTCAACGGTAGCCAAGCGGTCGCATTTTCCAGTTAAGACTCCAGCCACCACTGAAGCACAAGCACCCGTCCCACAAGCAAGAGTAGCACCTGCGCCGCGTTCCCACACCCGCATTTTTACGTAGTCTGAGCGGATGACCTGGATAAATTCTGTATTGGTTCGTTGTGGGAAAACTGAGTGATGCTCAAATTGAGGTCCAAGGGTGTCTAAGGCGATCGCAGATACGTCCTCTACAAAGGTAATGCAGTGAGGATTACCCATACTGACACAGGTTACTAACCAAGACTGTCCTGCTACTTCTAAAGTAACATCCACCACTCGTTCTCCTGGGGTACTTAAGGTGGTAGGAATGTCAGCAGCGAGGAGGCGAGGAAACCCCATATCAACTGTTACCTGACCATCTGACCGCAATTTAGGCACGATCAAACCTGCTAAGGTGTGGATGCGGTACTCGCTGCGACTGTTGGGAGCTTCTAAATCAGCGATAAACTTGGCTAAACAGCGAATGCCATTGCCACACATTTCTGGTTCGGAACCATCGGAGTTAAAAATCCGCATGGTGTAGTCGGTTCCGTCTTGACCGGGGAGCGCAAAGATCACCCCATCGGCGCCGATGCCGAAGTTGCGATCGCACCACTCAACTGCTTGCTGAGGGGTGATTAAAGGTTCTGGCTGATGGCGGTTGTCAATCAAAATAAAGTCATTGCCCAGCCCATGATATTTCGTAAACTCGATCGTCATTAAATCTTGATGCTCCTCGTCAGGTGATTAATTGATACACTTCTAATGTCCGCAAGTCCACAAGTCCGCCAACTTGTTGATGCTTGACCAGACCCATTGCCCATTCTCTATTCCTTAATTGCCGATTATGTCTGAATTCGAGACGGGGTTGCCCAGTATTCGCTTAATTCAAAGTTATATCAAAGACAAACAACAGATAGAACTCAAACTGATCACAGGCGACCTCTTGGTTGGCAGAGTTTTCTGGCAAGATCCCCACTGTATTTGCCTCCTCGATCAGTCCGATCAACAGATTCTAGTGGGTCGGCAAGCCATTGCCTATATCAGGCGCAACAGTTGAAGCTGGGCCCAGGGTTCACCAGTCAACAGTCAAAGGAGAAAAGCTGAGCTTTTGACTGTTAACTGTCCCTGTTCCTCTCACACTTTTTCGCTCACCTGAGCTTTCACAACCGGGATTTTCACCACTGTTGGGGCCAGAGTGGGAGTTAACCACGGTCGTACTTGATTGAGTGCTTGGAAGTTGCCACACAATAGCAAGCGATCGCCTCCTTGCAACTCAGCATCACCATCAGGCCACCGGATAAATTTCCCTTCTCTGCGGATCGCCTGTACTTGCACCCCATATTGTCGTCGCAAATCCGCTTCTGAGAGCTTTTTACCCACGGCAGGACTGTGGTGGGGCAATCTGAGCCATTGACAACAAGCACCCCCTTCTGGGAGGGTTACGTCTCCCTTGGCTAGTAAGTCAAAGGTGGCGATTTCTTCGGGTTCTCCCACGACCAAGAGGCGATCGCCTGTTTCCAAAGTTGTGTCAGAGGGTGGATAGTCAATCTCCTGACCCTGGGAACGGCGAATAGCCATCAAACTCGCTCCCGTTAACCGTCGCATATTGGTTTCTTCCAGCGTCATGCCGATCAGGGGAGAATTCCCCGGTAGGGAGTACCATTTACTGTTCATATCCTGAACGGCAACTTGTAGATCCCGTGAGACGGCTAAGGGTTCTCGCAAGGGCCGCAGATCCATATAGTGGGTACTGCGAATGCTACTGACTTCTCGCCCAATGGTGGAGATGGGCAATCCCATGCTAATTAACAGGTGAGCAGAGAGTTCTAAGCTGGTCTCGAATTCTGGCTGCACGACTTCCCAAGCTCCGAGTTGGTACAGCAATTCGATATCTTTGTCAGAATTGGCTCGAACTACAATATCCAGTTCTGGGGCTAATTCCAAAGCTCGTTTGAGGCAGAGGCGGGTACTCATGGGATCGGGGAGTGCGATCGCCATTGCTTGGGCGCGATCGACTCCTGCTGCTTGCAATACATGTAAGCTGCCAGCATTTCCATATAAATAAGGGATACCTTGGGCTCTACACTCTTGAATCGCGCTTTCTGATTGATCGATGACAACAACTGGATAATGGTGGCTTTGCAGCATTCGGACCAAGTTACGTCCGATATGTCCATAACCGCACACAACCAAATGGTCTTGCAGCGGTAACTCTTCCGCAGCCGCTAATGGCTGAGAACTTTCCTCTAAATACCGCTGTAACGGTGGGAAGGTTTCCGCCCAAGTCAATAACTGAGGCATCAAGCGTAACAGAAAGGGAGTCAGCACCAGCGTCACAGCGGCAGTCCCAACAATCAGCAGGTAGACCCTCCGAGAAACCAGTCCCATTGCTTGTCCAGCACTGGCGAGGACAAAGGAAAATTCTCCAATTTGAGCGAGTCCTAAACCACAAATTAAAGCTGTTTTTAAGGGATAGCCAAAGGCTTTCACCAGAGGTGTCACAATCAAAAATTTGCCGACCAAGACGAGAAAAACCAGCCCCAAGATTAGTTCGAGATGGGTCCACAGAAAGCTGGGGTCGATTAACATCCCGACTGCAACGAAAAATAAGGAGGCGAAGATATCTCGCAAGGGTTCGACGTAAGTCAGGGTTTGGTCGGCGTACTCTACCTCTGAAATCATTAAACCAGCGACAAAGGCTCCCATTTCAATGGAGAAGCCTAGGTGTTCCGTCAGCAGGGCAATGCCTAACGCTAAGACTACAACACCGAGTAAAAACAGCTCGCGGCTTTCGGTTTTAGCGAGGAAGCGCAGCAGAGGTGGGATCAACCATTTGCCAGCAACGAAAGCACCAGCACCAAATAAGCTGATCCGCAGCAGAGCTTGGCCCACGGCGAGACCGATCGCTTCTGCGGGTTGGTTGAGGGCGGGTAAGACTGCAAGCATCAGTCCCAGTGCTAGATCTTGGACCACTAAGACCCCTAGCATCACCTGGCCGTGAGGGGTTGTGGTTTCGTTGCGCTCCATTAAGCATTTGAGGACAACGGCCGTTGAGGACAGAGACAAAACAGCCCCAAGGAAAATCCCTTGGACAGGGGAGTGTACCCAACCCATCCCGACGGAAACTAATGCTGCTACGAGGATCGTGAGAGTCATTTGCAGTCCGCCACCACCAAGACTGATGGCTTTGACTCGGTTGAGTTCGGCAAATGAAAATTCGACTCCCAAGGCAAATAGCAAAAAAGCAACCCCGAACTGTGCGAGGGTTTCTACCTGGATGATTTCTTTGATCAGCCCTAGACCGGTGGGACCTACGACCATACCACCGACGAGATAGCCGAGGATGACTGGTTGTCGTAATAGGGAAGCAAATAGTCCCCCGGCTGCGGCCGCAGCGAGCACGAGAACTAGGTCTACGATCAGCCTAAAGTCTTCTTGCACAATTTTTATGAAAAAAGTATAAAGTTATATTATTTTATCTTAAAATTTTTACTAAATTTATGAGAGTTCCATCCCTTTACGAAGGGATTAAATTAATCGGTAGCTAGGGTTAGCCTTTATTCTTGTTCCTGCTTTTTCGTGAAGGCGGGTCTGGCTCTCATGGGCAATTTTACAGAAATCAGCGGCGCAAGTTGCGAGCGGTCGCGATCGCCTCTAGAATCCCCCAAACCCCGATAGTAACCGAGCTGTCAGTGAGTCTCTCCCTTGACAATCGGGGGGAGGGAGAGGAATTAGTCATTAACAACTGGGGTTGGAGGTGGCAGGGGTACTCCCCACCGCAAGCAGAATGATTGAGTTTTTGAGAAATGTTTATCCTCAGTCAATTTTATGGATATAATTGAAGCCTTACTAAGGTCTACCTCTCTGGATTGATGACCTTGAGCTGAAAAATAATCCTGACCAAAATCAGCTCATAAAAGTAGAAGGTGAGTTATATATAGTGATCGAAAAATTCTCTGGGTAACAGTGAGAGAGGACACTTTTTCCTTGATGATAATTCTAGAACAAGGCAAGCCGACTTGGAAGCAAGTGTTAAATTCGGCATTGGATGTGGCTGGCGCGATCGGTCGGCAGCCTTGGGGAGACAAGCTGATGAATCGGCTGAGTGGGGGAATAATCACCAGTTTTATCGCGTTGGCAGCCCCCGCGCAAGCACTGCAAGTGCAGGTTACTCCAACCAATGCCCAACTGGGAGATACCTTGTCGGTGATGATTCAGACGGAGGCCAGTGGCGAAAACCCAACGGTGGTGATGCAGAAGAAGACTTATCAGGCGTTCCCGATGGGGAATAACCGATTTCGCGCTTTGCTACCGATCACACCACTGGATCGACCAGGAACTTGGCAGGTGCAAGTGTCAGGCGAGGGTCAGGTGCGGACTTTGGCGGTGCAGGTACGCGATCGCTCATTCCCGACTCAGTCGATCTGGCTCCCCCCTGGTAAGGATGAGGAAGGCACTGACCAAGAATTTGACCGGGTAGATGCTTTTAAGGCGTTAGTAACGCCTCAGAAGTATTGGAACGGTCCGTTCATCCGCCCGAATGCGGGTGAAATTACGACGGTTTATGGAGTCCGGCGCTACTACAATGGCGTCTTTGCCAAGGATTATTACCACCGAGGGGTAGACTATGCGGGTGCCTACGGTTCGCCAGTGCTAGCGGCGGCGGCGGGACGAGTGGCTCTGGTGGGACGGGAATCTGAGGGATTTAAGATTCATGGTAATGTGATTGGCATCGATCATGGTCAGGGAGTCGCAACGATCTATCTCCATCTAAGCCGTATTAATGTTAAGGAGGGGGATTTTGTTAAGGCGGGTCAGACGATCGGTGCTTTAGGTTCAACGGGAGCAGCGACGGGTCCCCATTTGCACTGGGGGCTGTACGTCCACGGGCAATGTGTCGATCCGGTTCCTTGGCGAATGGAAGGGTTGGAGTAGCAGTGTTTCTGGAGGTCGATCGTGCAATGAGTGGCTCTTAAGGCAAGATCGAATCAGGGAGGTTCTGACCACTCCCAGGAGCGGTCACGAGGGAGTTGCAAGTTGTGTAAAATACTTAACTTCCCCTAGCAATCTGCTGGGGGTGAAGCAGTCAGCTTCGATCGCCATTGCCTGAATCTCAGGACTCTATAGCCTCTGGCTGACCTAAGAGTGAATGCGACTCAGGATGTTGTAAAGTAAAGTCGGTAATGCCCTTTGTTACCTCGCCCAGAGGTAGCAGACCACTGGTCGCTCAAACAGCTATCTGCTGAGGAAAAGTTCAGAGGATGCTGGTCTACTGACATCGGTCGGCTGAACGAATACAGCTTAGAGGCAAGAGGCGTCATCTTGGTTTTTAGTTGACAGCCAACGAAGCAACCAATGATTTGTAGGAAGCGGTCAAACCCGCCCCGCCTTCCTCTCCCGCTTGAGCTTCGCGCTCGCAGCGGATCGCCCTGGCGGGTAGTGCGGGAGTCTCTTGCGGGAGTTTAATTTGAAGGATACCGTCGAGCGGGGAAGAATTATGAGTATTGAAAAAATAGTTGAACAAGCGTTGCAGGATGGCTATTTAACGCCGTCGATGGAAGCTGAGGTAGGGCGAATCTGCAATACAGCTTCAGAGCTATCGATCGAAGAGTATATGGCTCTCGATCGCCTGATGGGAGCTTTGCTGACGGGGGAAGTGGTGGTTTTACCCCGCAAGCAGTTTATCAATGTGATGGAAGAGTTAGTATTGAGCGAGGCGATCGCGCGGGTGGCAGAAATTGAGGCGTCAAGCGATGTGACTCTCGATGTGGGAGACATTGCGGCCTACGCCCTCAATCGCCTCCCTCCCCTTTACGCCACAACTGAGGAAGGTGCACACTTCCAAAGGGCGAAGGCTAAAGAGCAGCTTCAGGATTTGATTTCGCAGCAAGTCAATGAAGCGATCGCTCGTAACCTCGATCGACCTGATACTCCTAACCCAACGGCTTTGGGCAAGTCCTCTGGAAATGAAGTGCTTTCGCAGTTGAGTACCTGGTTGCAAGCCAACGCCCAAAACTTTGAGCCACAGCCGCAGCCCCAATATAACCCCAATCTTTGAAGTTCAAGCGGAATACTCGCCAGTGGTAAAGTGCGAGTGTTCCCCTGGCGGGCGATTCTCAATTAGCCAACTTAGCTGGAAGCTAACTGTCGCCCTTGCGAGAGGGATAAACGGATGCAGTCTCGTTCTGCCATTGCCTGCTAGGGTTTAAACTTCAGTCCTGGTTGGATTTGTAAACAGGCATCACTGAGAGCTGCTGGGAGTTGCATCGGTTGTTCTATCTAGCCCCACCCTTGAGATTGAATCTCAATCATCCTTAAGGTAAGCAGCCCCCTAAGAACTTTAATCCTGAGGGGATGGATTCAACTCCAAGCTGCTTGCCTAGGGTGGGGTTGCCAGTGGCTGAATTTTGAAAGACGAGCGGGAAGCCGATCGGGGCTTGCTGACACTAAATCCTTGGCGAATCCTGACAAAAGTCTAATTATCGCCTTCTGGAGAACCGTTAGGAGGACTAACCGTTGCTTTTGCGCCTCGCTGTTCCCGCTTCTTCCGTTCTGCCTGGAGCGCATCTTCCATGACGATCCGCACCTGGGCCATTTTTTCCAGGTTACTGCGATATAAATCTAAATCTTTGGTGACTTTTTCTTCAG
>JBLNEP010000051.1:0-41287 GCA_050262755.1 Actinomycetota bacterium
GTTTTGCCTCAAATACCAGCATTTACGTCGTTGCTCTTAACATAAATCATTCTATCATGGACAGAAAATCAAGAAAAGCCGTCCTGAAAGGACGGGGCTTTAAACCCAATTTTTCGGTAAAGAGTGTTGAGGATCGATCAGGGGAAGGGAGAAGGGGAATCACTTCTACCTTCCCCTTCCTCGCGTCCATGCAAGAATCGCATCTCCCTTATCCGTAAACTTCATAAAACTCCATACTTTGTAACAACAGCTACGAATAACCGCCGATCCCCGGTCTACATTGTTCCCTAACAAGGACGCGGTAGGCTGCATTCAAGGTATTAATCCATACCTAACTGCCTGAGCCAACTCTACCCAGTCTTGGTAAAGCGATCGCTAGAGAGACACACGGCAACCCTGAATTTAGATCCAGTAACAAAAGATACATTTTTAATTCAATAGAGCCGCTAACCTTAGCTTCAAAAATCGCTTTTCCTGTTCCCCCTTGATAGCTCCCCGATTCAGCAGCGAGGCGAAAACCGTGACCCAGACAGTAGAATCTCCCACCTCACTTAATAAATTTGAAAAACTCAAAGCCGAAAAAGATGGCCTAGCGGTAAAAGCAGAACTGGATCGCTTTGCCCAAATTGGTTGGGAAGCAATGGACGAAAGCGATCGCGACTACCGCCTCAAATGGCTAGGCGTCTTCTTCCGGCCCGTCACCCCTGGCAAATTCATGATGCGCTTGCGACTGCCTCATGGCATCATCACTAGCACTCAACTGCGAGTGCTCGGTGAGATCGTCCAGCGTTACGGCGATGATGGCAACGCAGACATCACCACCCGGCAAAACCTGCAACTACGCGGGATTCGCATTGAAGATTTACCCGAGATCTTCCGCCGCCTCAAGGAAGCAGACTTAACCAGCATCCAGTCCGGCATGGATAACGTCCGCAATATCACCGGATCGCCGGTGGCAGGACTCGACGCCGACGAACTGATCGACACGAGGGAACTGGTTCGCCAAGTCCAAGACTTAATTACCAACAACGGCGAAGGCAACCCCGCCTTTAGTAACCTGCCGAGAAAATTTAATATCGCGGTCGCAGGCTGTCGTGACAACTCTGTCCATGCTGAAATCAACGACATCGCCTTCGTCCCCGCCTACAAAGAAGGCGTAGACCCAGAAGTACCACCCCTCCTCGGATTTAATGTCCACGTCGGCGGCTTTTTCTCCGCCAAACGCTGCGAAGCTGCCATTCCCCTGAATGCCTGGGTCGATCCCAGCGAAGTGGTCGAACTCTGCGAAGCGATCCTGATCGTTTACCGAGATAACGGTCCCCGCGGCAACCGCCAAAAATCCCGCCTCATGTGGCTGATCGATGAATGGGGCCTGGAAAAATTTCGCGCCGAAGTTGAAAAACAACTCGGTCGTCCCCTCTTAGTCGCGGCCCCCAAAGATGAAATCCTGTGGGACAAACGCGATCACATTGGGATTCACCGTCAAAAACAACCAGGCTTCAATTACGTTGGTCTTCACATCCCTGTCGGCCGACTGTATGCACCCGATTTATTTGACTTAGCCAGGATCGCAGAGGTCTACGGCAGTGGCGAAATTCGCCTCACCGTCGAACAAAACGCGATCGTCCCCAACATTCCCGACTCTCGCTTAGAACCCTTCCTGCAAGAACCCCTGCTTCAGCGCTTCTCGATCGATCCGGCCCCCTTAATGCGATCGCTCGTTTCCTGCACCGGTGCACAATTTTGCAACTTTGCTTTAATTGAAACCAAAAACCGCGCCGTCGCAATGGTGAAGGAATTAGAAGCAGAATTATCCTTCCCGAAAACCGTCAGAATTCACTGGACAGGTTGCCCCAATTCCTGCGGTCAACCACAAGTTGCAGACATCGGCTTAATGGGGACAAAAGTCAGAAAAAATGGCAAAACCCTCGAAGGCGTAGACCTCTATTTAGGAGGAAAAGTTGGCAAAGATGCCCATTTAGGCACTTGCGTGCAAAAAAGCATTCCCTGCGAAGACCTCAAACCAATTTTACGGCAACTCTTAATTGAGAGTTTTGGTGCAGAACCGAAACAAAGCCACTTAGAACAAGTGACCGACTCCCTCAATAGTCAATTGCAATTAACCATCGAACGTGAGGAACCCACTAACGGTCACAAAGCCCAAACAGCAACCGTTATTTTTGCTAAATCCGGCAAAGAAATGACAGGAAGCGAAGACGAATCGATCCTTGATATCGCTGAACGAGCCGGCATTGAACTCCCCAGCAGTTGCCGCTCAGGAAGCTGTGGAACTTGCCAGCAAAAATTAATCACCGGCAATATCCAATATAACAGCACTCCTGATGCTCTCAGCGACTTAGAAAGAGGGATGATTTTAACTTGTAGTAGTCACCCCATTGGACGAGTCGTCATTGACGCTTAAGCTTCTATTTCCCCCTGAATTTCAATCCAAAGAATCTCCCAAAACTATGAGCAAATTTTCCAGAAGGCAATTCCTCTTTACTGCCGGAGCCACGGCCGCAGGCACTCTCCTCGTTCACGGCTGCACCTCTGGTTCTAATCCTGCAACCAATGCTTCTCCTTCAGCCGTTCCCGCCGTTAATATTAATCCCGCTGACGCCCCAGAAGTTACCACCGCTAAATTAGGATTTATTGCCCTCACGGATTCAGCCCCTCTCATTATTGCCAAAGAAAAAGGGTTCTTTGATAAATATGGGATGAAAGATGTGCAGGTTGCCAAGCAAGCTTCTTGGCCCGTAACTCGCGATAATTTAGAACTAGGAACTGCGGGCGGTGGGATTGACGGCGCTCATATTTTATCACCGATGCCTTACCTGATGGCCTTGGGAGCCATCACCAAGGGAAATCAACCCGTTCCCATGTACATTCTGGCGCGATTGAACACCAACGGTCAAGCGATTTCTCTCTCAAAGAAATACTTGGATTTAAAAGTGGGGACTGATAGTAAAGCGCTGAAATCAGCCTTTACTAAACAATCTAAACTGGCGATCACTTTCCCTGGAGGCACTCACGATCTCTGGATGAGGTATTGGTTAGCAGCGGGTGGAATTGACCCAAATAATGAAGTTTCTGTGATTCCCGTTCCGCCTGCTCAGATGGTTGCAAATATGAAAGTGGGGAGCATGGAAGCCTTTTGTGTGGGCGAACCTTGGAATGCACAATTAGTTAACCAAAAGGTTGGATATAGCGCGCTCATTACGGGTGAATTATGGAAGGACCACCCAGAAAAAGCGCTGACTTTGCGCGCTGATTGGGTGGATAAATATCCCAAAGCTGCCAAAGCCATTACCATGGCGGTTTTAGAAGCACAACAGTGGTGCGATCAGGCAGCGAACAAAGAGGAAATGTGCCAATTAATTTCTCAAGATAAGTGGTTAAAAGTTCCTGCAAAAGACATTATTTCCCGTTCCAAAGGTGAAATTGACTATGGTACTGGTCGTGTAGATCCGAATAGTCCCTTGTTGATGAAATTCTGGTCAGATTATGCTTCTTATCCTTATAAGAGCCACGATCTATGGTTTTTAACTGAGAATATTCGCTGGGGTTATTTACCCGCTTCTACAGACTTGAAAAAAATTATCAATCAAGTGAACCGGGAGGATATTTGGAGAGAAGCAGCGAAAGCACTCAACGTTCCAGCAGCTCAAATTCCCACTAGCACTTCTCGCGGGGTCGAAACTTTCTTTGATGGCGTTAAGTTTGACCCAGAAAAACCAGAAGACTATCTGAAAAATCTGGCGATTAAAAAAGCTTAAAATCTCTTTCGGGTTAGTTAGCGAGGATGAACCCTAAAATGAATCGGTTTAATTTTGTCCTCTGCTACTAACCATTTTTTACTCACTACCAACATCAACCAAAAATGACAACCCATCTCAATCGCCTTTCAAAAAGCAGTAATCCGCTGTATTATCTCCTTAATTTTATTCAGAAAAACCGCAAAAAAATTATTCGTCCTTTGGTGGCGATCGTCGTGTTTCTTGTCATTTGGCAAATTCTCTGCCATGACCCCAATTCTACATTGCCAGGACCGATTCGAGCCATTGGAGAAACTAGGAATTTAATCCTCAATCCTTTCTTCGATAATGGGGGGACTGATAAAGGATTATTCTGGCAAATTTCAGCCAGCTTACAGCGAGTTGCGATTGGTTTTAGTTTAGCGGCGATTATCGGGATTAGCCTGGGAGTTCTGATCGGGAGCAATGCTTTAATGTATGATGCGCTCGATCCAATTTTCCAAGTATTGAGAACGATTCCTCCCCTCGCTTGGCTGCCAATTTCCCTAGGAGCTTTTCAACAGTTTAATCCCTTTGAAAGTATGGGGATGAAAACCAATGAGGTTTCAGCGATTTTTGTAATTCTCATTACAGCAATTTGGCCGATTATTATTAATACAACTGTTGGAGTTCAACAAATTCCCCAGGACTATCGCAATGTAGCCAGAGTGCTACGCTTACCTCGCAACAAATATTTCTGGAAAATCCTCCTACCCTCGGCCGTGCCTTACATTTTTACCGGCTTAAGAATTGGGATTGGCTTATCTTGGCTGGCAATTGTTGCTGCGGAAATGTTAGTGGGTGGGGTAGGGATTGGTTTCTTTATCTGGGATGCTTATAACAGTTCACGACTCAGCGATGTGATTTTAGCAGTTCTTTATGTCGGTCTGGTTGGGTTATTGCTGGATCGGTTAGTGGGTTTCATTTCCTCAAAAGTTGTCCCAGAAGACCAAAAAAATTAGGTGCTTGGTAGTCAAAGTAGCACCCTCAGAAACAGGAACTGAAAAATCCCCAGAAACACTCCTCATTTCCAACCCCGAAAATCCATGTCATTTTTTGTTGAAGTAGACCACATCGATCGCATATTTCCCCTAGCAAACGGTGGGGAATATATCGCCCTCAAGAATATCTCGCTCAAAATTAAAAAAGGAGAATTTGTCTCTCTGATCGGACATTCTGGCTGTGGGAAATCTACGCTGTTAAATATCATTGCGGGGTTAGATCAACCAACCTCTGGAGGGGTCATTTTAGAAGGGCGAGAAGTGCGGGAACCAGGACCCGATCGCATGGTTGTGTTTCAAAATTACTCGCTATTACCCTGGCTATCAGTCCGTGAAAATATCACCCTCGCTGTTGATGAAGTTTACAAAAATCTCCCCAAAGGTGAACGGCGATCCATTGTAGAACATCACATTAATTTAGTCGGACTCCGACAGGCAGCAGACAAACAACCCACGGCCTTATCCGGTGGCATGAAACAGCGAGTGGCGATCGCGCGGGCCCTAGCCATTCGACCCAAATTATTGCTGTTAGACGAACCCTTCGGCGCCTTAGATGCCTTGACTCGTGGGGGGTTGCAAGAACAATTAATGAACATTTGCCAAGAAAACCGTGTCACTTGCATCATGGTTACGCATGATGTAGACGAGGCGTTATTGCTGTCTGACCGCATTGTGATGTTAACCACGGGGCCAGAAGCACAAATTGGGCAAATTTTAGAAGTTCCCATCCCTCGCCCCCGCAAACGCATGGAAGTCGTCAACCATCCCAGTTACTATGCGCTGCGAAATGAGATGGTGTACTTCTTAAATCAGCAGAAACGCAGCAAACAACGGAAAGTCAAACAACCAACCATTATTGCTGGCAATGGCCTCGAAAAAATTAATTTAGAACTTGGCTTTATTCCCCTTACCGACTGTGCTCCCTTAGTGGTTGCTAAAGAAAAAGGATTTTTCCAGGCCCAGGGGTTGGAACAAGTCACCCTCAGTCGCGAACCCAGTTGGAAAGCGATCGCCGAAGGCGTCACCAGCGGCCGCCTTGACGCGGCCCAAATGGTTGCTGGAATGCCGATCGCCTTAACCTTAGGTTTAGGCGATCGACCCCCAGTTCCCATCCAGACGGCCTTAACTCTCTCTCGTAACGGCAACGCCATCACCTTGAGTAAACGGTTATGGGACCAGGGAGTTAGGACGCTGAAGGACTTCAAAGCTGCGATCGCCAACACCCCCGATCAGATCCATACGTTGGGTGTCGTTCACTCCGCTTCGATGCACAACCTTTTACTGCGTTATTGGCTTGCTGCTGGTGGCATTGACCCCGATCGCGATGTCAGTACCATTGTGATTCCGCCGCCACAAATGGTCGCTAATTTAAAAACTGGAAATATCGATGGTTACTGTTCTGGAGAACCTTGGAACTCCCTAGCAGTCAATGAACAAGCTGGCTTTGTTACCATTAGTTCCTATGAACTTTGGTCAGGCCATCTCGAAAAAGTTTTAGGCGTCACGGAAGCATGGGCAAACCAATATCCGCAAACCCACCTCGCCTTAGTAAAAGCCTTAATCCAAGCCTGCGAATATTGCGACGACCGCCGGAACCGCCCCGAAATTGTAGAATTACTTTGCCAAGAACAGTATGTAGGCACGACTCCCGCAGATATTGGTCCAGGTTTCATTACTCCTTACCAAGATGGTACCGGTGCAGCACCCAAGGAACTTCTAAATTATCCTCAATTTTATCTCAATCAAACCAATTGCCCAGACCGCGGAGAAATGCTTTGGGTAACAGCAGAAATGGCTCGTTGGGGCATCGTTCCCTTCCCAAAAAATTGGGTTGAATTCCTCGATCGCATCTTGAGACCCGACGTATTTGGCGAAGCAGAACGAGAGTTAGGATTGCCTGACCTCCGCCGTGACCGTCACACCATCACCTTATTTGACGGCAAGGTTTTCAATCCTGATGACCCCCTAGAGTACCTACAAAGCCTGACCATTAAACGGACTGTCCGCATTGAAGAAGTTTTGATTGAATCCGTTGGCAGTCAATTGTCAACTCCTCTCCCCATCGCGAATCAATAAACAGTTCTGTTTCATTCCTCAAATTCCCCGATCCTCTAACCATGCAAACTCTCAAAAAAACTCAACAAACTCAATCCCCAATTCCCCTTACTGAATCCTTTTTAGAGATTGACGGCGTCTCGAAAGTTTATCAAACAACTCAAGGACCTTATCAGGTGCTAGAGGATGTCAACCTCACAGTCAAAGCCGGAGAATTTGTCTGCATCATCGGTCACTCTGGCTGTGGAAAATCAACCCTACTGAACATGGTAGCGGGATTTAATCAGCCCACAGCGGGAGAGGTGCGACTGCAAGGACAGCGCATTACTGAACCGGGGCCCGATCGCATGGTCGTGTTTCAAAATTACTCACTGCTTCCTTGGATGAGTGCCGCTGAAAATATCCGTTTGGGTGTAGAAACGGTGTTTGCCAGCGAACCAGTCTCGACTCAACAGGAACTGGTGAAAGAACACCTGGAAATGGTGGGACTCGGAGAAGCAGCGGACAAAAAACCGGGTCAGTTATCGGGTGGCATGAAACAGCGAGTGGCGATCGCCCGCGCCTTGGCCATTCGCCCACAAGTTTTGATTTTAGATGAACCCTTTGGCGCCCTCGACCCCATTACTCGCGAGGAATTGCAGGAAGAATTGCTAAAAATTTGGCGGGAACATCGCTGTACAGTGTTGATGATTACCCATGACATTGATGAGGCGCTCTTTTTAGCCGATAAAGTGGTGATGATGACAAACGGCCCCGCGGCGAAAATTGGGGAGGTGTTAGAAATTCCCTTTTCCCGTCCGAGGGTGCGATCGCGCCTGATTGAAGACCCCCGCTACTACGAACTCCGCAACCACGCCTTAGATTTTCTCTTCAACCGCTTTGCTCACGATGAAACAAGTCAGTCTGCCGAACCAGTTGTGGCCCAACCGGCCCCACAATGGCTGTTGAAAGCGTCTGTGGCCGTGGTAGCGACAGCCGCTGTTGGTTTAGCTGGGTGGGGTGTCGCGCGGTGGGTGGGTACTGCGGCGAGTGGTAAACAGAACCCTGGACCAGCAATTGTCGCGGCACCGAATCCTGCTCAGCCAAAAGCTGAGATCGCATCACCCCCAAAGGAAATTACAGACCCCGCTCAACGAGAGGAACTGAAGTGGAAATTGTACGACTCTCTGGAGCAAAATTGGCGAGTCACCCCGACGTTTAGCGACAACTTAATTTATCAGGTGAAAGTCACCGCAGACGGCGCGATCGCCAGTTACGAACCCAGCAATCAGCTTGCGAGAGATTATTTGCGAGAAACTCCTCTCCCCAATTTAACGAAGGTTGGCAGCAATCAAACAGTCGCTCTCGCCTCCTTTGAAGTTGTGTTTGCTCCTAATGGCACTTTCCTGGTGAGTGCTTCCGCAACGGATACTCAACCAACTTTACAGAAAAAATAATGGGTGACGGGTCAGTTATAGCGTTTCTCAAAGAGTTGAGGTACATACATGAAAGGGGAAAAAGGGGGAAAGGGGGAAAAAGGGAAAAATGGCTGTACCTCATTAATCTGAGCAATGCTATACCAATCACTCCAATTTGAGGAAGCATCCTCATTTTGGAGAAAATTATCGTTTGAAGTGCAGGCATTTCACCTGCACAAATTTTGTCTTGAGTCCCATCAACCGATGAGCTTTCTTCATTTTTCCCTTTCCCTCCTCATGTAATAACGGCATAGTCATTATGCAAAAGAATCATAAAATATAAACTTTTGTATCTTAAGTAACAAAAAACGCTGGTTGGAAATCCTAACCTACATTTAACTGAAAAGCAATTTCTAACCGATCTTTAGTTGGTTCAAGAGTCAAAAATCGAGTGTAGACACAGTCAAAAGGTCTGTGAATGAATGCAGATTATTTTCCTCATCCTACCTGCTAAATTTCTCACGAAAATTGTCAGATATTAGTCCCAGAAATTACCCTGAGAGCCAATCAATGTAAGTCAACCTCGATTAAGCGCTAATAGCCAGAGAAAAAGATGCAACCTGAGTCACAATAGCGCTTCTGGAAGTTTTAAAAAAGAGCGTCTCAAGTACAATCACTTGCCCAACCGAGCTGATAACGAATCACCCTGCTCACTGAGGTTTTAAATGCTAAAAGAATTGTGGTCCCTAAAAGGCAGATATCGAATTCTACACTTAACCTGGTTTGCCTTTTTTCTCACCTTCGTCAATTGGTTTAACTTTGCTCCCTTTGCCACCACGATCGGCAAAGAATTACACCTAGCCCCCGAACAAATCAAAACCCTTGGGATCTGCAATCTCGCCCTAACGATCCCAGCTCGGATCGTGATCGGAATGCTGCTAGACCGCTTCGGACCGCGGCTCACCTTCTCATCACTGCTAGCGTTTGCGATCGTTCCCTGTTTTGCTACCGCCTTCGCCCAAGACTTTCACCAATTGGTACTAGCTCGCCTCCTCATGGGTGTGATCGGAGCTGGGTTTGTCGTGGGTATCCGCATGGTAGCCGAGTGGTTCCCCCCGAAAGAAATCGGGGTGGCTCAAGGCATCTACGGAGGTTGGGGGAACTTCGGAGCCTTTGGTGCCGAGTTTGCCCTCCCTGCGGTCGCAGTCGCCAGTGCCTTTCTCAGCGGAGGAGCGACAAACTGGCGGTTAGCGATCGCTCTCACTGGCACCATCTCCGCCCTCTATGGCTGGGTTTACTTCCGTAGCGTCCAAGACACCCCTCCTGGCAAACCCTATCGCCGCCCCAAGAAAAATGGAGGGATGGAAGTCACCAGTCCCGCCAGCTTCTATGCCTTGGCAGCCATGAATTTCGGGTTAATTTTTGCCCTCGGTTTATTAGCTTGGCGTCTTGCCCAACCCAACATTCACTTTCTCACAACTGACCAAATGCTGGTTGCTTGGTTGTTCCTCGGCTGGCTCTACGGTTATCAAATGTATAAAGCTTGGCTGGTGAACCGGGAAATGCTCGCAGGTGAGAAAATCTACAGCCCCACCGAACGCTATCAATTTCGTCAAGTTGCCCTTCTCGGTTTCACCTACGTCACCAACTTTGGTAGCGAACTAGCAGCCGTCTCCATGCTACCCGCGTTCTTCGAGCATACCTTCTCCCTCGATCACGTCATGGCTAGCATGATCGCAGCCAGCTACCCATTCCTCAACCTCGTATCTCGTCCCTCTGGTGGTTTAATTTCAGACAAACTCGGTAGTCGCAAATGGACAATGACCGCGATCGCTGGCGGGATCGCAGTGAGCTACCTGATCGCCAGTCACATTAACGCGAGCTGGCCCCTTCCCCTCGCGATCGCTATGACCATGCTCTCCGCCTACTTCGCTCAAGCGGGCTGTGGTGCCACCTTTGGCATGGCTCCCTTGATCAAGAAAGAAAGTACCGGTCAAATCGCTGGCATTGTGGGAGCCTATGGCAACTTCGGGGGCGTGATTTACTTGACCATCTATAGCTTAGCGCCCGTTGAGAGTGCTCCCCAAACCCTCTTCGCCACCATGGGCCTCACCGCCTTGATCTGTGCCGTGATGTGCGGATTTTTCCTCAAAGAACCGAGGGGTTCCTTTGCCACTCACCATACCGATGAAGCGCCAACCGTGGCGATCGCAGAAGAACCAGTCCCCGTTCTCCTCAACTCCCACAGCGAAAGGTAGGAACTGCGATCGACAACGCGACTCAACCTCTCCCCACCCCCACCCTGGAGCAATTATGGCTGACTCAACTAAAACCCTCTGCCCTTACTGTGGCGTTGGCTGTGGCTTAGAAGTGTCACCCCCCGCCGTCGCGGGAAAAGCAACCAACCGAGACGCCCAAGGTAATCCCATTTGGAAAGTCAGGGGCGATCGCGAACATCCTTCCTCTCAGGGGTTAGTCTGTGTCAAAGGTGCGACAGTGGCGGAGTCCATTGATAAAAGTCGGCTGCTGTACCCGATGATGCGGGATTCCCTGGATCAAGAGTTCCGTAAAGCAACTTGGGAAGAAGCGTTAGAGGCGATCGTCAACCGTATCCAAACGGTTCGCTATACTCAAGGACCAGACGCCCTTTGTATGTATGGTTCTGGGCAATTTCAAACTGAAGATTACTACGTTGCCCAAAAATTAATTAAAGGGTGTCTGGGTACTAACAATTTTGATGCCAATTCCCGTCTGTGTATGTCCTCAGCCGTGGCAGGTTATCTTCAGAGTTTCGGAACTGATGGGCCCCCTTGCTGCTACGACGATTTAGAATTAACCGACTGTGCTTTTTTAATTGGCACGAATACCGCTGAATGCCACCCGATTATTTATAATCGACTGCGGAAACACCACAAAAAAAATAAGAATGTGAAGTTGGTGGTGGTCGATCCACGCTGCACACCCACCGCTGAAGATGCCGATTTACATTTAGCGATCCAGCCAGGGACAGATATTGATTTATTCAATGGCATGGCTCATTTGTTGATGCGGTGGGGCTACCTGGATACGCTTTTTATTGATGACTGCACTCGTGACTTCTCAAAGTATGCAGAACTCATTCGTTCCTATCCGCCGGAGTTGGTGGCGAGAAAGTGTGGGATTCGCCTGGATCAATTAGAAACCGCCGCCCGCTATTGGGGTGAGTCCCAACGGGTACTGTCGATGTGGTCGATGGGTGTGAATCAGTCCTCGGAAGGAACCGCGAAGGTCCGAACGATTATTAATTTACACTTGATGACGGGTCAAATTGGTAAACCAGGGGCGGGTCCCTTTTCCCTGACCGGTCAACCGAATGCGATGGGTGGCCGAGAAGCAGGGGGATTGGCAAATTTGCTCCCTGGTTATCGGTTGATAAAGAATCCCGAACATCGGGCGGAAGTTGAGCAATTTTGGGGCTTGAAACCGGGGCAAATTTCGCCAGAAGTGGGGCGGACGGCTTGGGAGATGATTGAGGGGTTAGAACGGGGAGAGGTTGGGTTTTTGTGGATTGCAGCAACGAATCCAGCGGTGAGTATGCCGGATTTGGAACGGACGAAGGCGGCTTTGTTGCGATCGCCCTTTACGGTGTATCAGGATGCTTATTACCCCACAGAAACTGCTGCTTATGCTCATGTTTTATTACCAGCCGCCCAGTGGGGTGAAAAAACAGGAGTCATGACGAATTCGGAACGACGAGTCACCCTCTGTTCTGCGTTTCGTCCGCCCCTGGGGAAGGCGCGCCCGGATTGGGAAATTTTTGCCGAGGTGGGCCGGCGGTTGGGATTTGAGGCGCAATTTGGCTTTCAGAATGTGGCAGAGGTCTATGCAGAGTTTGTGCAGTTAACTCGCGGGCGGCCTTGCGATATGAGTGGTTTAAGCCACGATCGCCTGCAGGAACAAGGCCCCCTCCAGTGGCCACAGCCACATCCCCAGGAAACGCGGGATTCGTCTCGTCTCTACACAGATTTGCGCTTCCCAACCCCAGATGGGCGGGCTCGCTTCGCCGCTTATCACTCGAAGGGGTTAGCGGAACCACCCGATCCGAATTTTCCGCTGGTATTGACAGTGGGGCGGCTTTATGGTCATTGGCATACTCAGACCAGGACAGGCCACATTGAGAAGATTCAACAGATGCACCCGCAGCCGTTTATTGAGGTTCATCCTCGTGATGCGGGGAAGTTAGGAATTGAAGCAGGAGATTGGGTGGAAGTGCGATCACGCCGAGGGAACGCGAGATTTCCGGCGAAGGTGACAAAGGCGATCGCACCGGGAACTGTGTTTGTGCCCCTGCACTGGGGTGCGTTGTGGGCGGAAAATGCAGAAGCGAATGCCTTAACTCACCCAGCAGCTTGTCCAGATTCGCGACAGCCAGAATTAAAGGCCTGTGCAGTGCAGTTAATCCGAATTGAAGCTCAAGGGGTGATTCCAGAAGCTGCTCAATTGGCGATGAGTATTCCCAGCACTTAAGCAGGGGAATGAGGGAAGCGATCAAACTGTTACTGAGGTATTTCCCCACTCCCCACTCCCTAGAAACTAGATTTTTCCACTCTATGACAGATTTTTGAAGGTGGATCTGCTACATCGGCTACAATATCCCCTGCAACAATTTCCTTTAATGCCTCAAGAGCTACAAAGGAGTCGAGTATGTCCCCCGATCCAAATTCATCTGATTCACAAGGAGTGCCTCAAAAAGGTGTGGCACTAGCTGCGGCTTGGTTAGCTACCATGATTGGGTTAACTGCCATTAACGTAGCTTCAGTTTCTAGCTTGCAAAAAGAGGCGGCGAAAACAGCAGCAGCTTCGCCGTCGCCTAGTCCTACTAGTTCAGCGATCGCAGAAGCAACGCCATCAACAACAACGATCACACAGCACACGACTGTGATGGGTACAGAACCCACCACCAGTCCGATGGCGAGTTCTTCACCTGCAAGTGCAATGGCGAGTCCTTCACCCGCAAGTGTAATGGCAAGTCCTTCACCTGCAAGTGCAATGGCGAGTCCTTCACCCGCAAGTGTAATGGCGAGTTCTTCACCTGCAAGTGCAATGGCGAGTTCTTCACCTGCAAGTGCAATGGCGAGTTCTTCACCTGCAAGTGCAATGGCGAGTTCTTCACCTGCAAGTGCAATGGCAAGTTCTTCACCTGCAAGTGCAATGGCAAGTCCTTCACCTGCAAGTGCTAGTACCAGTCCTTCACCCAAAGCTGCAAGTACGAGTCCTTCACCCGCAAGTGCCAGTACCAGTCCTTCGCCTAAAACTGCAAGTACGAGTCCTTCACCCGCAAGTGCCAGTACCAGTCCTTCACCCAAAGCAGTGGGTTCAAGTACAGGGAGTGGTACTGTTGACAAAGCTCAGCTTGAAGATGCTAGGAAAAAGCTGTACGACCAAATTAATGACAATTGGCGAACTACGCCGACTTTCACTCAAGATTTAGTCTACCGCGTGAAAGCCAAGCCAGATGGCACGATTGTGCAGTATGAGGCTACTAATAAAACCGCTAAAGATTACGTGCAAGAAACTCCACTTGCTGCACTGCAAACTCCTGCTAGTCCTTCATCAACTGCTCAAAAAACCGTTGATTTTCGGGTGACTTTTAGCCCGAAAGAGGGGGGAGTTTTAGATGTTAAACCTTGGCAATAGCTCATTAAGAAGGAGAAATGAGTTGTTTTGATGTTTGAGTGTTGAGTTGGTTGAGTTTTGTAGCCTTGACGGCTTTAACTAAGCCCTCAACACTCCATTTATTTTCTGATTTTTCTGAAAAAAATATCAAAAAAACTACCCGATTAGTCTCTCTCGGTCAATTTAGCAAAATATAAATAATCTTCCTAACTGGATGGTGAATAGCAATGGTTAGTTGATGACAGCAGTTTTCAACGGCCTGAGATGCAGAGTCTAATCGCCTAATTCACTTTTCCCATTTTCCCTGACTGTTATTGCCACGGATACTAGAGATGAGATTCAATTGAGTTCAGAAATTGGTAGAATCCACTCTTACTCAATTCAGTCGTCTCTTGACAAAAATTTTATTTTATGATAAAAATTGGCAACATTGACGATTAAAACCACGATCGCTCATAAGGTTAAGCTCAAGTTAAAATTTCTTGCCCAGACAGCTCCTTAATCATTGCCGATTAATATGAAAAAACTGTTCAAGCAAATTGTCTATTATTCTAAAGATGAGAACTTCCTGCACATTCTCGAAAACTTGGAAGGAATTGTCTCAAAAATTCTCTCATTGGTAATGATTATTGTCATTGCCAGTAGCGTTCTTGATTTAATTCTTTATCTGGGGAAAGAGCTGATGACTCCTCAACCTGGAGATACCATTTTAAAAGATAAATTATTTGTAATTTTTGGGTTGTTTTTAAATGTCTTGATTGCTTTAGAAATTCTAGAAAATATTACCGCTTACCTGAAAAAGCACGTCGTTCATGTTGAGCTAGTCATTGTCACATCTTTGATTGCCGTTGCTCGAAAAATCATTATTCTCGACCTCGAAAAGAAAGATGCAATTGACTTGATTGGGTTAGCAGTCGCCATTTTTGCCCTCTCAATCAGTTATCTGGTAATTCGGCAAACAACCAAGCGTGACCGCGATGAGTAACTTAGGTAAAAATTAAGCGATCGTTCCTCATTTTCAACGGAAATTATTGACCCAAAACTATGAGCTATTACTTTCAATTTGAAGATGACTTTGTCACGACGCTGCGCTGTATTCCCATGAGTGTTCGCTATAAACTCGACACTTGTGGGGTTAAATTAAAATTATCTCACTGGAGTCAGTTTAGCCAGCAAGAACGTCAAACTTTAGTTGAGAAACCTTGCATCACTCCGGAGGAAATTCAAGCTTATCGAGATGACCTTCAACAACTGGTCATTCACTATACTCAGAGTCCCGCCAGCGATCTAGCAGTGGAACCCCATCCAGCTTGGATGAATGCCACTACTATCCCCGATTCAGTTCAAGAAAAAGCTCAAGCACTGGGGATTGAAATCACCCTTGAACAGTGGGAAACTCTTACCCCCGTCCAGCGGTTTGCTTTGATTAAACTCAGTCGGCCAAGCCATGAAAATCACAATTTTTTACCGGCTCTTCAAGAGTTTAATCTGGTCTAAAGAAGGATGTTGATTCTGATGGCATTGGCAGGAAGAGGAACAGGGACAGCAATCACTAATAACCCCTGACCAAGGCATCAATGGCCTCGACCAACTCCTCAGGCTCCACCGGCTTCGACAAGTGTAACTGAAAACCAGCCTCTAAAGCTTGTCGGCTATCCTCCTCCCTGGCATAAGCAGTCAGTGCGATCGCAGGACAGTCACCCCCCCACTTCTGCAACCGCACATTCCGGATCAACTCATAACCATCGGCTTCTGGCATACCAATATCACTCACCAGTAGAGTTGGTTGGAACTCTGGCCAAACTGCGATCGCCTCCCGAACCGAATCGGCCACCTTCACCTGAGCTCCGTAATCTTCCAGAACAAAGCTAAGAAACTCCCTTGTATCTGGTTCATCATCAACCACCAACACCCGTACCCCCGTTAGGGACAACCTCCCCTTCGTCCCCTCTGCAACCACCTGCGCTTCTGGTTGCACCTTCATCAGTGGCAACTTAATCGTAAACGTCGCTCCTTGACCAATGCCTTCACTAAATACCTGAATCGTTCCCCCATGCAACTCTACCAAATAACGCGCGATCGCCAACCCTAACCCTAATCCCCCATGCTTCCTGGTAATTGAGGCATCCGCTTGCCGGAAATGCTCAAACACAAACGGCAAAAACTCAGTTTGAATCCCAATGCCACTATCGCTCACCTGCAAACAAGCAAAAGCTAGGTCCGCCTGACTTCCCCCCTCCCTCCACAACCGCACCTCAATTCGTCCCTTCACCTCCGTAAACTTAATCGCATTAGAGAGTAAATTCCACACCACCTGCTGCAAACGACCCGCATCTCCCGCCACCACCCCCAATTCCGACGCCACCCGCAACCGTATCTGAATCGACTTCGCCTCCGCCGCCAACTTCACCGTATCGATCGCCGCCTCCACCACCGTCGCCAAATTCACCGCAGTCACGGTCAAATTAATCTTTCCTTGTAGAATCCGGGAAATATCCAATAAATCCTCAATCAACTGCACCTGTAACTTCGCATTCCGCTCGATCGCTTCCAAGGCACTCGCTGTCTTTTCCTGACTCAGCTTGCGACTGCGGAGCAACGTCACCCATCCTAAAATCGGATTCAGTGGCGATCGCAACTCATGGGAAAGCACCGCCAAAAACTCATCCTTAATTCGATTCGCTTCCTGTGCTTCCCGGTGCGCCTTAGCATTCTCGATCGCCAAAGCCACCCGCCGAGCCAAATCCTCCGCCAGCGCCAAATCCCTGGTGCTGTAACGGTGAGTGACTTCCGATGCCACAAACGTCATCGTTCCCAAAATGCGACCGTGAGCGACCAAGGGTACGATCATCGCCGACTGCATCCCCATCCCGTGGACTAGGCGCAAGTGTTCCTGATTCCAGGTATTGGCGACTAACAACTCCTCCGGCAGTTCTGAAATCAATTCCGACTGACCCGATCGCAACACTCTGGCAATGGGACTGCTACCCTGGGGATTGGGAGGATACTGCTGAAGTAACTGTGCCAACTCTCCCTTAGATTCATCTGCATAAGCCACTGGTAAACGCCGCAGGGAGCCATCCTCTGCAAACACCTCCACCGAACACCAATCGGCCAACTTCGGCACGGCAATCTGCGCCGCTTTGCGGAGGGTGGCTTCATAATCGAGAGAAGCTGAAAGCACAATGCTCGTTTCCGCTAGATACCGCAGCGCCTCCTCCGCCTGCTGGCGGTCAGAAATATCAAAGGCCGCGCAGGTGACTCCTACGATTTCCCCCGTTCCATCCCGCAGCGGCTCCACCGTCAAATCAAAATACCGCTCCCGTCCGTCGAACGTCACCTTCACCTCTTGACGACTTCCCTCTCCGGTTTCCAAGACGCCACGTTTGATCTGAGTCAGTACCTCTGCATCACCGTTGAGCAGCAGTTCGCTATCCTGCTTGCCGAGCACGTCTTCTATGCGGTGATTCCAAGCTGGGTTATACAACCAGAAATATCGTAGCTCTCGGTCTTGGTTAAACAGGGTAATGGGGGAGTTTTTCAGCGCGACTTGGAGGCGTTCCTCGGCTTCGCGTTGGGAATCCTCGGCTCGCTTGCGAGCGCTGATATCGATCGCATAGCAAACCGCTTCCTCCTGAGTCGGCTCTAACAGTGCACCTCCGATCATCACAAAGACGCGACTGCCATCCTTCCGAATCAACTCTTTCTCAAACGGCTCACAGCTTCCCTGCGCTCTCAATTCCGCGATCGCCTGTTGGTAGCGGTGGAGATACTCCGGTGGTGTCATTTGCTCCCAGCACACCCAACCAGCCAAGATATCCTGGTGCGTGTAGCCGATGATCTTGAGAAAAGCATCATTGGCTTCTGTAATGTTGCCACTCAAATCCCCAAAAAATACCCCGATAATATTAGAGTCGATGATCCGCCGTAACCGCCTTTCACTCTTTCTCAGTGCCGCTTCTGTCTGTTTCAGCTCGGTAATGTCCCGCGCCACTCCCATCACGGTTTCCACGGAACCATCCTGTGCAAATTCAGGGACCATCCTGGCTTGGTAGTAGTGAAGGTTGCCATCCGGCGTCAGGAAGTCAAATTCGATTCGTTGTTCTTGGCCAGTGGCAAAGATCGTTCGTAAGGTTTCCTCCCACTGTTTGCACCGCTCTGCTGGCAGGCCTAATTCTGCGTGAGTTTTGCCGATCAAGGCCTGGGGTGGCTGTCCGGTGGCTCGCTTGATGGCGGGATTGACATAGATATGACGATGGTCTCGGTTCAGTCGGGAAATAATGTCCGGCGAGTTTTCTGCCAAGGCTGTAAATTGCTGCTGCCGCCAGTATACTTCTGCTTCCAGTCGCTTGCGATCGCTGATGTCTCGGAAAAATACGGAGAGTCCATCGGCGCTGGGATAACCATGAACTTCCACCCAGATCTCAAAGGGAGCGTAGAAGGCCTCAAAGTTCACCGTGACCTGTTGTGCCACCGCGCGACGGTATTCGTGGTCAAAGGGGGTATCGACTGCGTCTGGAAAGCTCTGCCAGATCGACTGGCCCAGGAGTTCGGCTTCTGACTTGCGGAAGTGCTGAGCAGCTTGGTGGTTAACGTAGGTAAATCGCCACTGGTTGTCTAAGGCAAAGAAAGCGTCAGTGATACTTTGCAGGAGTTTTGAGAGTTGCTGGCGAGCTGCTTGTTCGCGTTTGAGCAATTGATCTTTTTCTTGGTTGGACTCCTCTAGGTGAAGGTTTGCTTCTGCGAGGCGATCGCTTAATTCGGCTCTGGCTTGGTATTCGGTCATCCGCACCCGTTCGATGGCTAAGGCAACTTGTGCGGCCGCCTGTTGACTGGTTGCACATCCGACAAACAAACTCACGGCGCACTGTAACAGCAAACTGAGTTTGTGGATATGCAGCACTTCGGGTGGCACTGGGAAGCTGGGTGCGGTCATGGCCTGGGGGTAGATCAAGAGGTAGGCCAGCAGGGTGACTAGGACGCTGAAGGTGGACGTGAGCATTCCACCGATAACTCCGAAGCGGGTGGCGGCCCAGATGATCGGCACAAAGCTGAGGAAGGATAACTGTTGAAAGGCTAAGTTTTCGCTGCTGGTGTTGGAGACGGCGAAGACTCCAGTGGCGGTACTGAAGGTAAGGATGGCGACGACTTCCCTGGGGGTGCACCGGAATGGCGCTAAGATTTCTCCGGCGGGAGGGTGGCGATCGCTCGTTGAGGGCGCAGAGTCTTTCTGGTTGCAACTGGGGACTGGTAACCAACCCCACCGTTGTAGTCGCGGGGTCAGGACTAACAAAGCGGAGGGTACTATGGCGATCGTCCCTAAGGCATTACCCAGCCACCAGTGAGGGATGATGGTGGTTAGCCTGGCAGCGGGTATTTGAGCGGCGATGACTAACATTAAACTGCCAAGCACCGCAGAAGCAGCACAAGCGATCAGGGGCCCGCTTAAGGTAAAGGCCGCTGCATCTCTGAGACTTTTTAAGCGAAGGGAACCTTGCCAGACTTGTCGATACAGCAGCCAAGCGAGGAAGGGTTCGACAGTGTCGGTTAAACCGAGGAGTCGGGTCCAACCCTCACTCCCCCACAGAGGTGCCATTAACACTGAGGTCATGGCTGTGGCTAAGATGCCTACCGGACCAAACCAGAGGGTGAGGACGATCGCAATGCCGGAAGGGGGAAACCACAGGGAAACTGCTGGCTGGATGCGGTAGATCAGGGCCGTGCAGTGAGCGAGGATCAAGGCAACTAGGGAAAGTAGGAATACCATACCCCAGTGCTTGGACCGCGAGCCATGATGGTTGGGTGGGGGAGTCATGAGGGTTGCTTTGAGAGAGTGGAATCACCGTCTGTCTAGTCTTGACTGTTACGATGAACTGAAAGCGGGTGCTGCCAAATACCCCTTTTTTGCAATGTTTGCCTGGTGAAAATAATTCCTATTTGCTGCTGCGGTCATGGCCTGTGTCGGTCCTGAGTCGCTGGTTTTATTCGATCAAGCCGGGTGGGGGCGTAATTTCGATCCGACCTTGCTCTAGGTTAACAATGGGGACAATCTCGTTGACGAAGGGAATTAAGGTGGTTACAGGTTTGGGGGGGGAGGGTTGGGAAGTGCGTTTTTTCTGGCGGGTTTTCCTGGGGTTGGCGGTCGCGGCTGGGAGTTCGGCCGGGGGTTCGGTTGGGGACCCGCTGACTCCGGTGGCTGGGGTTGGCGATCGGTACAATTCAACTTCTAATAGATCGTTGCCGGCGCTGAGCACATCGGTGACTTTGCCGATCGCTTCGCCACTGATTTGGTTGAATACTTCTAGACCAATTAAGTCTTGGACATAGAACTCATCTGCTTCTAACTGGGGGCGATCGCTGGCTGAAACTAACAATTGGCTTCCCCGTAATGCTTCTGCTTGAGTTCGATCTTCGACTCCTGCCAATTCTACAGCGTACAAACCTTTACCGGGAATATAGCGTCCGCTCAGAAATTCCACAGGTTCAGGTTCTGTTTGACCGGGCCGCAATAACCATCGCTGGCCTGGTTCGAGAAATCGTTCTGGGAAGTCGGAATTCGGATAGACTCGCACTTCGCCATCTAAACCTTGAGGTGCCACAATGGTGCCTATTTCTATCCAGTCTGACATAAAGAAGTTGTTGAGTGTATTACTTTTACTTTTAAGGCATAGCAGAGGAACTTGCCCACTGCCTAGGGCGATCGAGTGTTGCTGCTCAGCCAAGCTTTGTGCCCTCACGGCTGGAATTCCCGCCGGAAAGATTTTTTATGTTAATCTGGCCCAGTGTTAGCGACTGTCAGGTTCTTGCGTGAGGGATAGAATTACAGTATCAGGAAGTGGAGCTACTGGTGCGGACTTTCTCTGGGTTGAGTCATGCTGAGTTGCTCTTGAGAATGCTTAGGGTATTGCTGCTGATGGCTGAAAGGTGTAAGTTGAGTGGCTGAGAGCGATGAGTTTCGAGTCAGCACTCGATCGGATGAGACTGCATAAACGCTATCTTTAGATTGCATCATTGGCGGATAGCCTCATGAAAATTAAACTTCTGTCTGCGACCGCTTGGGCCATAAATTTGCCAAGTTTTTTGAGAAGAGGGAGCTCGGTAACGCTTGCGAGTCTTGTACTCTCAGTAGTGACAGTGACTCAACCTGCGCTAGCAGTTTTGCGAGCAGAGTTGCTACGGGTTCAGCAACCGCAGTTAGAACAACTCCAACTCAAGGATGAAATCCGCGATCGCGTCCAAGAGGAAGTGGATCTTGCCTTTCGCCAAACTACTGCGTTGTTAAATGTGTTTTTAGTGATTCTAACTTTATTTCCCGCAGCAGCAGCAGTTGGGGTTTGGGTGCTGTTAGGAAAATTAGCAAAACAGACAACGCTGGCTCAACAGGAAATCGAAAGTCTGCGAGATGATACTTTGTTTCAACTTAAGAATGTGCTGGAAGAAGCGGAAGCAATTTTTTATGCGCTTAAACAACAAAGTGCTATTGCTGAGGAGCAAACGGAACTCCTGCAAGCAGGAACTCAGAATCAACCGTTCGAGCAGATGAATCAATCGGTTAACCATGAGCCGATTTTAACAGCGCTTGATTATGCGAGACAGGGAGATGCGTTATTTTTTCAAAATAGTTTTGAGGAGGCGGTTGCTTCCTACGATTTGGCTCTGCAACTCCAACCAGATTTAGCGGATACTTGGAATAATCGTGGGGTAGTTTTGACAAGATTACAGCGCTATTCTGAGGCAATTGCTTCTTATGAACGGGCGACTGAAATTCGTCCAGAGTATGCAGATGCCTGGAACAATCGCGGGGTGGTGCTATTAGAAATGCAGCAATATCAAGACGCAATTACTTCCTACGATAAAGCCATTCAGGCGAGACCGGATTATGCAGATGCCTGGAACAATCGGGGAGTAGCGTTTGCAAAAACTCAGCAGTATGAAGAAGCTGTTTTTTGTTACAATCAAGCGCTGGCTATCAAAAACGAGTATCTGGATGCTTGGAATAATCGCGGGATTGCTTTAACGAAGTTAGAGAAGTACGATGCTGCCATTGATTCCTACGATCATGCTGCCAAAATGAGACCAGATTCCTACAGAGTTTGGTATAATAAAGCTCGCTGTTATGCCCTGCAATCTAAGGTTGAATTAGCGATTGAAAATTTGAAACGAGCGATTCACCTCAATCCCCAATTGACGGTAGAATTTACCAAGAATGAGCCAGATTTTGATAAAATTCGCCAACATGAGCTGTTTAAGCAGTTGATTGCTTCTTAGGTTGCTATTGCTAGGATATTTTTAAAGAGATGAGCCTGAAAGATTAGGAAAATCTTCTATGACATTTAAGATTTTATGGATTTTTTATTTAGTAGGTGCTTTGTATTCTGGAAGTGCAACCGATCGCGCTCAAACACTAGAAAATTCAGAGTTAATGCTTTTAATTCGCAATGATACTCAAAGAGAATCACTGCCAAAAAACAGTCTAAACATTCCGGAGTCAAAGGTCAAAAATATACTGAAAGAGCAGATTCAAACTGAAGTCAATCGCACCCTGCGACGAACAGCACCACTTCGGAATACTTGGCTTGTTATTCTCTTAATGGTCTCTACCGTCACGGTTGCAGGACTTTGGTTGCTACTGATAAAATTAATTCAACGAATTAAAGTGTGTCGTGAAGAACTCGAAACCCTCAAATATGATACTATTTCTCATATTCATTACCTAGCTTCTGATGCTAAATCTTTAGTTCAGCAAATGCAAGAAGAATTCCAATTAGCTCAACAGCAAACTGACCTTTTAAACACTAAAATTAGCTTGCTATCAGGGGAAGAGAGTCCCTATGATGAAGAGGATTAATGAGTGAGTGATTAGTAGCTGTTAATCCGCCTGGTTTTGAAGATGGCTAAAGATTCGTCGTACATGCCTCATTTTTGAGGTGGTTTTCACCAATTTTGACGATGAGTCAGGGAGTGACAGTCCGATCTAGGTGCAGTTATTAGATCGTCTGTCTGAATCAGGGAGACTAGAAGTTCAAGACTGTATTTCACTGAATCTGAAAAGTGCTGTCATTCTTTGGCAAGTTCTTAGCAGGAAGAATTGGTAAGAATCAGCTATTAAAATTTGTTGTTTGCATTAATTCTGATTTTTACCAATTCTACAATCAATTTCCAACCAATTCTTTCGCATCAGTTTAGAAGCTGATTACAAATACTTTTTCAACAACAATTCTAACTTTTGCTTGGTTGCCACTGGCACTTTATCTAAGGGAGTTAAAATCGCATATTTCAGAGCTGAATGAGCCTCAGAAGCAGGGGGATTTTCACTCAAACGCCGGATCGTTTCTTGAATCACTTTTTGGGCATTAGCTGCATTGCGGTGTAAGTTTCCGACAACCATATCAACGGTGACGCTATCGTGATCGGGATGCCAACAATCATAATCCGTGACTAAAGCCAACGTTGCATAAGCAATCTCTGCTTCCCGCGCTAACTTTGCCTCTGGCAAATTCGTCATACCAATCACAGTTGCTCCCCAACTGCGATACAAATTTGATTCCGCTTTGGTAGAAAAAGCAGGCCCTTCCATGCAGACATAAGTACCACCCCGATGAAGGGTGACATCGGGGAGATCGAGGGAGGCGATCGCATCCGCTAATACACCAGCCAAGTGGTTACACACCGGATCGCCAAAGGCAATATGACCAACAATGCCTTCTCCAAAAAAAGTAGAATCTCGGTCTTTGGTACGGTCAATAAATTGATCCACTACCACCATATCCAGCGGTTTTACCTCTGCTTTTAGGGAACCCACGGCTGAGGCTGAAATTAAATATTCTACTCCCAAACTCTTCATTGCATAGATATTTGCCCGGAATGGCAACTCGGAAGGAAGGAGAGTGTGGTTGCGATCGTGTCTCGATAGAAACGCCACTCGTGTCCCATTTAAGGTTCCCAGGATAATAGCATCCGAGGGAGGTCCAAACGGTGTATCAACTCGCACCTCTTCGATCTCCTTAAGCGCCTCCATCTTGTAGAGACCGCTACCACCAATAATTCCAATTTGTACCTGAGCCATATTGTCTATGCTGCGCCTTGGTTTTACTTAGATATTGTACCGAGAAACTGTGAAAAACATGTAAAGTTGGCAGGGTTGTCAATGATGAAAATCACTACTTGAGTTTGAAATTGTCACAAGGTTTTCACGGCCTTCATCACTCCTAAGCTTCACAAAATCTTTAAAAATAAAGGTACGGAGTTCTGTTATATACTTAAACAACATTGAGTAATGATGGCTACTTACACGGGTTCATCCAAAATTTCAGTAGAAGAGATCGTCGATCGCATCTTTGCCTTTCGCCAAATTACCCCCATCGATCAACGACTCTTGCGATCGGTACTACTCTCGAAGCAATCTCTCACAGAAAAAGACCAGCTTCACCTCAACCGAGTGTTTGAAGGCTTGCAAAGCGGATTGATCTTAGTGGTTGAATGAAGAGCATGGATTTTCCATTCCCAACCCCTTCCTACTTCCCTGAAGAGGAAGGGTTCAATCACTGAGTCTAGTCTGGTATCTACCTGAACGCAGCTCTAGCAGAGCTTGCTCATACTTGTGGCTGGTCAGGAAGCAGCAGGCGCGGTCGCACTTCATCCCTTGGCGTTTCTCTGCATTCCTCTACAGTTAAAACTTCAACAGCCAAAAGCCACTATAAGTCATCCCAGTATCATCGGGTTGCACTAACAAAAAATGCAATCCTTGGCTCAATTGTTTCCGCTGTTCATAAACCTGAGCCGCTGCTTTCACCTCCCGGTCTTCAAACGTCGCCACTATCCAGCGATCCACTAACCCCGCTTCTAAAATCAACCCATCAGGAGCACCTGGAATATAATTTAACGCCACTGGTTTGGCTTCTTCCAACCACCTAGCTAACCGCATGGACTGGCGACCCCCATCGATCGCAATTCCTGGCACCATCACCGTTGAAGCTAATCCTAAGCTCAACGGTAATAGCGGTTCTGGTAGTTCTAAAATCGGGATGGGTCGCCCTTGAAAAGCACTCTCAAGTTGTCCTGCTGGCAAAGCTGCAAAACGCCAGCGATCGCCCCATAAATTTTCAGGTAAAGGCATCGGGGGCGGTGATTCTAAGGTGACTGGATCGTAAGCTTCCCCGGTATAATTGGAAAAATTTAAGTATTGTTTTGCCCGTTCTTTTAATAACTGTTTCAGGGTAGGGGTGCGTCGCGTTGCTTCTACCCTGAGATTTAAAGGGTGAGCCGCCAACTCAATTAAACTGAGAGACTGAGGTCTAAAGACTTCTATGACATCCGGTGCTGGATGAGTCTCAATTGCCTGTTGTAACTGTGCAGTTAACCAACTTGCATTAACTTCAGACTGACGGCAAAAAGCACTCAATTCAAAACTTTGCGTTGTGTCACACAGCAACAATTCCCACAAAGATTCACCATTCGTTTCTTTTAGAGGACGACGGTAAAAATCAGCTTGCCAAACCAAATTAGTCATCAGGAATTTAATTGATTACAAAAATCAAAGCTGAAGTAAAAGGCAGAAGGTAGTCTGTTTTTGGGAAGTTGGGAGCTTGTTTCTCTGTCTAATCAGTGGTTCTCCCTCATTGGTGTCAACTTAAGACTAAAACCCTCAATCGATCTAGCTTTTAGTATCGTCTCGATCCCCCTAAATCCCCCTGATTGTTGGGGGACTTATGAAGACTCTTGTCCCCCCCTTAACAAGAAGAACTAAGCATCAAACAGTTAACGGATCTACCTTTAACCTTAAGTTGACACCAATGGCTCCCCCTAACTCCCTCTTAACAAGGGGGGCTTTGAGGGTTCCCTCTTTTGCTGCATCGGGGTACTGCTGTACCTCAATCAACGTGAAAAGTGCAGTTTTTGCAATTTCAATGCTGTCTACCTACCCTCTGATTTGCGATGCAAGTTTAACTCAAATCAGGGCGGGCTAGATGCCCACCCTTTTCAATCGATCATCTCTGAACAGAACAGGCATTTTGCCTGTTCTTAATTGGGGTGGCAGAGGGCAGATTAAACAGACACACTCTTGAGAATTGGTGCAACCTCTACTGGCTTTGTCGGTGGAGTATAAACCTTCTCCACATATTCTGCCACCATGCGGTCAGTATTAAAGGCCGGGGCATTCGTCTTAATCGATGCCTTCATCATCTGAATCCAACGGTGAGGAATTCCATTGGCATCTTGCTCATAGTAAAGCGGGACAATTTCCTCTTCCAATAACCGATACAGAGAGTCAGCATCAATCCGGTCTTGTAACTCTTGATCGCTGGTGTTAGCATCTTCACCAATGGCCCAGCCATTCGTACCTTTGCCATTGCTATCTGCTTGATAGCCTTCGCACCACCAACCATCTAGGACGCTTAAATTCAGCCCACCGTTAAAACAGACTTTTTGACCGCTCGTACCAGAAGCTTCCAAGGGGCGACGAGGATTATTGAGCCAGACATCAACCCCTTGCACTAAGTGCTGAGCCGTGTACATATCGTAGTCTTCAATAAATGCGACTCGATTTTGTACGGCTGGATGCTTGCACCACTCCATGACTCGCTGAATAATGCGCTTGCCTTCTTCATCAGCGGGGTGAGCTTTCCCTGCAAAAATAATTTGCACGGGGCGTTGAGAATTGCCAAAAATTTTCAGGGCCCGTTCTGCATCTCGCAGCAGTAAATAAGCTCGTTTGTAGAGGCTAAACCGCCGCGCAAACCCGATGGTTAAGATCGTAGGATCTAATAATTCCCCAGTGGATTGAATGCGGTATTGCTCTTCTTCCCGTTGTTGGCGCGATCGCTGGACTTTTTGACGGGTGTGAGCGATCAAACGGGATTTAAGGATTTGGTGACGCCACCAGATCTCTTCATCGGGAATCTCGTCGATCTTAGCCCAGAGTTTGGTGTCAACAATCCGATCTGACCAATTTTCGCCTAAATACTGGGCATAGAGGTCGCTGATTAAGGGTGCAGTCCAAGTCGGGGCGTGGACTCCATTGGTGATAGAACCAATGGGGACTTGTTCTTCGGTTTGTTGTGGATAGAGGATATTCCACATTTTGCGAGAGACTTCGCCGTGAAGCTTGCTAACACCGTTCGCAGTGCGACAGAGGCGCAACGCTAAAACGGTCATACCGAAGGGTTCCCAGGGATCGCCCAGACGCCGAGCTCCGATCGCGAGGAATTGTTCGCGCGACAGTTTCAAGGTGGGCCAGTATTGGGAGAAGTAGGAGTCCATTAAGTCCGAGGAGAAGGCGTCGTGACCGGCTGGGACTGGCGTATGGGTGGTAAAGGCGCAAACTTGCCGCACTTCATCTTCGAGGTCGTAGAAAGATTTACCCGTCTTTTCAATTTCTAAGCGGGCAATTTCCAGGGTGCAGAAGGCAGCATGACCTTCGTTGAGGTGGTGGATGGAGGGGGTGATGCCTAAGGCGTGCAAGGCGCGGACGCCCCCAATGCCGAGTACAATTTCTTGGGCGATGCGAGTTTCTTGGTTGCCGCCGTAGAGGTGGCCGGTGAGCCAGCGGTCAACGGGGTCGTTGTCTTCGCGATCGGTATCGAGGAGGTAGAGGTTGATGCGACCGATTTTTGCCCGCCAGATTTGGACTTTGACGCGCCGTTGGCGAATGTCTACTTCGATCGCGACCGGGTGGCCGTTGGTATCTTTGACCAACTCCAGGGGCATTTTTTCAAAGCGGTTGTCGATGTAGAAGTCTTCTTGCCATCCGTGGCGGTTCAAGCGCTGGCGGAAGTAGCCTTGACGGTACATTAACCCGACACCCACCATCGGAATGCCTAAGTCGGAGGCTGATTTTAGGTGATCGCCGGCGAGGATGCCTAAACCGCCGGAGTAGATGGGGAGGGATTCGTGAATGCCAAATTCAGCGCAGAAATAGGCGATGGGGCGCTTGGGGGAAATGTGGGCTGCATTTTTCGAGGCCCAGGTGTCGGTTTGGCTTATGTAGCGGTCGAATTGTTCCGCAACCGCTTTCACCCGTTTGATGTAGGTGGGGTCATCAGCGAGTTGGTTGAGTCGGGCCGTTGATTCGAGTAAAGCAACCGGGTTGTGTCCGCAGGCGTGCCATTCTTGAGGGTCGATGTTGCGGAAGAGGGAAATGCGATCGCTCGTCCAACACCACCAGTAGTTGTAAGCGATGTCAGCCAGTCGCTTGAGTGGTAAGGGGAGTTTCTCGCGCAGCTTTTCAACAGGGCTCATATTACGACGGTTATCCTTGATGGTGTCTCGAAGGCAGTAGCCTTAAGTTATAGCTTGACAGGGTTTGAAGCCGAAGCCGACCTTCTTTACAATCCTTGAAGCTTTTTAACTCAAGGTTACTGGAAAATTTGAATTATTGTATCGAGTTATGAATTTTGCAGGGTCGGAAATGGGGGATGAGCGGAGTGATGATTGAGGGATTCCTGACATTGGCTACCTCCGCACTGAGACGGGGGTGAGGGCAGTGGGGTTGCGATGTCTTGAGCTTGATTCAGGATTGAAAATTAGGAATTAAAATGATAAAGTATTAAACTCAATTTCTGTGATTGCACCAATGATGAACCCTGCCCTTTCTCAAATTGGCGCTCAGATGTCCCACCTCACCGGCGTCCGGGCGATTATGAAAGATATTATTGAAACCTTACGAGCTGGCAAAGGGCAGGATTTTATTAATTTAAGTGCGGGAAATCCGGTGGTTTTGCCAGAAGTTGAGCAGTTATGGCGTGATTGTACGACCGATCTGTTGGCGAGTCCAGAGTACGGGGAGGTTATATGTCGCTATGGATCGAGTCAAGGTTATCAACCGCTGATTGAGGCAGTGGTGAAGGATTTTAATCAGCGATATGGTTTAAATTTAAGCGATCGCAACATCTTAATTACTCCGGGTAGTCAATCCATTTATTTTTATGGTGCCAATGCCTTTGGTGGCTACACAGCGGCGGGACAACTCAAGCAAGTTGTGTTACCTCTGAGTCCTGATTATACGGGTTATGGCGGTGTTAGCTTGAACCCAGAAGCAGTGGTGGCCTATCAACCAACGCTTGACCTAGATGAGGCAGCTCACCGCTTTAAATATCGTCCTGATTTTAGCCAATTAGCAATTGATGAAAACACGGGTTGTGTGATTTTTTCCCGGCCTTGTAATCCTACTGGGAATGTCCTCACCAATGATGAAGTCAAGAAAATTGCTGCCTTGGCCGCTCCCTATGAAGTACCAGTCTTGATTGATTCCGCTTATGGCCCTCCCTTTCCCGCGTTGAATTTTACGGACATGAGTCCCGTATTTGCAGAGAATACGATCCATTGCATGAGTTTATCGAAAGCGGGTTTGCCAGGGGAGAGAATTGGCATTGCGATCGGCGATGAACGTGCCATTCAGGTGTTGGAATGTTTCCAAACGAATATGTGCATTCACTCACCCAGGTATGGTCAAGCAATCGTTGCGCGCGCGATCGCTTCTGGCGCACTGGTTGAGATTTCCACCCAGGTGATTCGCCCCTACTACCAAAATAAGTTTACTGTCGTAGAAAGCACCTTGGATCGAGCCATGCCCAAGGATTTCCCGTGGTTTTTGCACCGGGGTGAAGGAGCAATTTTTGCCTGGTTGTGGTTAAAAGATTTGCCGATTACGGATTGGGAACTCTATCAAGAATTAAAGCAAGTGGGTGTCATTGTGGTACCAGGCAGTTCTTTCTTCCCAGGTTTGCGATCGGAGTGGAAACATAAGCAGGAATGTCTGCGGATTAGTTTGACGGCCAAGGATGAAGAAATTGCTACGGGAATGGAACGGTTAGCTCAGATTGTGGAAAAGGTGTATCAGCAATCAAGGAACTAGGAAATCGGGAACAGTGAGCCGTTATCCTGTGAGGGTGCTGCTGTTCTCAATTCCCCAGTTAATTGTCAACCTTCCATAGAATTCAAACCACCCGATAAACAAAACTGAGAGTCGCCCAAGCATTGACATCTAAAGCAAAATCATCCGTCGCAATTCCTGCTTTCTGCACTCCTGCTAGACTGGCATTGTGCAAATCTTGTAACACGGCTTGGGCGACTTTTAAAGGCTTTAAAAGCACCCGCAATGCTTGAGTATCTCTCACTGGTTGCACTCCTCCGTCTAAAGCAGCAAGTGTTTGGGTAAAAGGAGTTTGACTGACAATAATTTGAGTTTCAACCAAGCCAGAGGGTCCATGAATCATCCAGCCAAAGGCATCGATCGCAGTCGCCACAGGAACGGAAATGGTAGGGACATTCAAACTTTGACCGGGAGGGATGACTTGCTGTTGTTCCGAGACCACCGTATTGTCCTCTGAAGTCTCTTGAGACGATCGTGAAGTAATCGCGATCACCCGTCCAGCACTATCTAAGCAAAACGCCATCACATAAAGGGGACGGTCGCTCAAATTTTCCAAACGGTATTGAATGCGGGTGCCCACCGGTAAACTCAGGAGGTGGGAATTAGTGGTGCGATCGCGCGTCTGCGTCGTGAAGGGTGACAAGCGATCGGAGAAACTCGTGGCCCGGACTGGTTCCCGTTGCATCAGTACCTTTGTTTCCGGTGCGATCGTGGCGAGGGTTGCCTTCACCTTCAGCAGGGACGAACTCTCATTGGCTGTCAGTCGTAATAATTTTGCCGCTAACAGCGTTCTCAGGTGGGGCGTCAACCGTTGGACTGCCATTTTCACCGCTTCTCCCCCTTCTCCAACGGTGTTGGGAATCAAGGTTTGATTCAGAGAAAATAAGCCGTAGCGTCCTTGATATAACGGTGGTAAAGGAGTGTTGAGGGCCTGTGCGATCGTGGTTTCTGGCACACGGCTGAAACGGTAATCAGCCGGTTGTTCGCCCACCACGGCGGATACTTGAGGAATGCTGGCAAAGGCACTCGTAGCATCAACTCGCTCAATTCGTTCTAAGCGAGAGTCGATCGCTACCGTCAAGCCGATGTTTCGTGGCAAAACCCGAATGGCTTCCTGCACCAGTTGACCGGTTGTTGCGGTTGCTGGCGCCACTGTACCTAAGCTGGGATCTGCCTCACTGATGCCTAATTCTTTAATTTGTGCTTTTGCCAGCAAGCCGGTGCGGGAGCGAATTTGCGCCTTGAGGGAAGACTCAGAGGCGGGAGTTCCCGACGGCACTAGCGTCACCAGGGAATTCACGCCGTAAGTGTCTAAAATCATCGGCGGGAGTCCGGCTAACCAGAGTTGAACGGTTTTGCCACTGTCTTCAACGGCTGTTACTGCCCCGTCTGCCGAGAGGGTGGAAGTTTTCAGAGTCCTGAAGTCAGGAGAGGGGGGAGGCGGGATTTTTTTGCCCTCCTTACAAATGAATTGCGGCTGCTGAAGGGGTCCGGTTAGTTGTTCCACGGCGGCGGCGGCCCGGCTGAAGCTGATTTGTAATTGGGTGGCGGGGGTTGTCCACCAGAGAGTTTGGGTTAAGGCGTAGGTGAATAAGCCGGCGCTAAAGCCATTCCACTGAGTTTCAGTGGCGAGTTGGGAAGGGGCGGCGGCGGTGAGGGCAATGGGAGGGGTACGATTGGGTTGGGATTGAACTTGGGCGATCGAGGGGAATTCGTCGCTGTTGGGTTGACCGATGGTGGAACGGGCTCGCGATCGCAGGCGTAAATTGCCTTGTAAGTCGGTGCCGGGGTAGGTGTAGCTGGTATCAAGGACGGCGATCGCGTGGGGAGTGGGTAGCGATCGCAGCATCTGCCAGAGTGTTTCTTCTAGTAAATCGTTGACTTTGGGGGACTCTTGGGTGGGGAACCAGTCATCGACTGGCACTAAACTGTTTTGCAGGACTTCGGGACTTGAGCTGGTACTGACGTGGCTGCCATAACCGCTAAAGTGAAAGACGACCACATCGCCGTCCTTTGCTTGTTCTTGGAGATGGGAGAGGAAAGCTGCTTCGATGTTCTCGCGAGTCGCTTGGCCATCGATTAAGGTGAGAATGTCCGATGGTTGAAACCCAAATCGATAAATAAGGAGTTCCCGTTGTAGTTCGACATCGGTGATACAACCGTGCAGTGACGTACTTTGCAACCCCCCTTGGGTGGGATATTGATTGATGCCGACTAGCAGCGCTAATTTGCGCCCTGTTGGTTGGGCAAGAGTGCCATAATAGCGGGGCAAGGAGGCTGCGATCGCTTCCCTTGTGCCCAGTTGTCCTAGTGTTGCTTCGCTGATGCCGAGAGCGGCCAGCGCCCAGCTTGCTTTTTGTAAGAATTCCCGCCGCTTCAGTGCCATTACTGATTCCTGACTTCTTAGGCCTTAGCTAATATTCTCAGATGGTGGTGGATAAGCTGCAACTGCCTAAGAAAGATTGGGGAGATTGGGGGAAAGGGGGGAAAAGGGGAAGAGGGGGAAAAGGGGAAGAGGGGGGAAAGGGGAAGAGGGGGAAAGGGGACATGATGATGGGTTCAAGGGTGAGTATAAGTATCGAGCCGATCTTTCCTGCTCTCGATCGTTGCGCTCCTGGCGGATTTGATATCATCTATTGATTGGGGTTTAATAGTTTTTTATTAGAATTTACTCATAAAATGTATTTGCTTTTCCTACTGCTTTCGAGAATGCCCTGTCACAAAAAGGGAATAAGAAATCTAGAAAATTAATTAATTTAGGTAATTTAAGCCTGTGATTTCTATCTCTATAAGCTGCTTTAAAAGAGGTGTTTCTGCGGAAATCGCTAATACAATACAAAAAAACAAGCTATTATTGGGTGATTTTCTTCCTGATTTTTGTTGCTTTGTGAGTCTTCCCTGACAGAACAAAAACTGTAATTCTATTAAATTTTGTTGTTTTTTGAGTTGCTCATAAGCTGGAAAACTCAGCCTTTTTATAAAGGGAACTCTGGCAATTTCCTCCTCTTTTGCCGGCGGCTTCAAGGATCTGCCAGATAGAAAGGGACTTGGGAATGAGGGACTCCCAAAGGGGGGACAGCTGTTTTTCACGGTATCCGGGAGTGAGTCCAATCAAATGGCCCCCTTTTGTGGCAACCTGAAGAAGAGGAGATACCAACCTGAGATTTTCGCTACAAAAATCTACCGACAGACCATGCAAACTCTGCCAAGTCCTAGCAAACCGACCTCTAGCCAGCCTACCTTTGACACCACTATCCACCGGCGGAAAACCAGGCCGGTTCAGGTAGGAAGCGTCACCATCGGCGGTGGCCATCCCGTTGTGGTTCAGTCGATGATCAACGAAGATACCCTCGATGTTGATGGATCGGTGGCCGCCATTCGTCGCCTCCACGAAATTGGCTGCGAAATTGTCCGCGTCACCGTCCCTAGCATGGCCCATGCAAAGGCGTTAGCGGAAATTAAGCAAAAATTGATTGCAACTTATCAACTGGTGCCACTGGTGGCCGATGTTCACCACAATGGCATGAAAATTGCTTTGGAAGTAGCTAAGCACGTTGATAAGGTGCGGATTAACCCTGGATTATATGTCTTTGAAAAGCCGAAGAGCGATCGCACCGAATTTACGCCGGCGGAATTTGACGAAATTGGGGAAAAAATCCGCGAAACCTTAGAACCGCTGGTGGTTTCTCTCCGCGATCAAGGGAAGGCGATGCGGATCGGGGTTAACCACGGTTCCCTGGCGGAACGGATGCTCTTTTCCTACGGCGACACCCCGGAAGGTATGGTAGAATCTGCCCTGGAATTTATTCGGATTTGCGAGTCTCTCGACTTCCGCAACCTCGTGATTTCGATGAAAGCGTCGCGGGTGCCGGTGATGTTGGCCGCTTATCGTCTGATGGCAAAACGGATGGATGAGTACGGCATGGACTACCCCCTGCATTTAGGCGTGACGGAAGCGGGTGATGGTGAATATGGCCGGATTAAATCCACGGCTGGGATTGCCACTTTGTTAGCTGACGGCCTTGGCGACACGATCCGCGTCTCACTGACGGAGGCCCCAGAAAAGGAGATTCCTGTTTGCTACAGCATTCTGCAAGCCTTGGGTCTCCGCAAAACGATGGTAGAATATGTGGCTTGTCCTTCCTGTGGTCGCACTTTGTTTAATTTAGAAGAAGTGCTGCACAAAGTGAGAGAAGCAACGAAGCACCTCACGGGGTTGGATATCGCGGTGATGGGGTGCATTGTCAATGGACCCGGAGAAATGGCGGATGCAGACTATGGATATGTTGGCAAGCAAGCCGGTTATATTTCTCTTTATCGCGGTCGGGAAGAAATTAAGCGAGTCCCAGAAGACCAAGGGGTGGCAGAATTGATTAACCTGATCAAAGCAGATGGCCGCTGGGTCGATCCGTAAGTGGCTGGGTTGGTACTTTTTGAACGGGGGGGTACTGATAGATCGGCGGAAAATTGATTGGGGTAATTTCTGTGTCTATCAGTGCCTCTGCGTTCATTGGCATCTATCCCGGTTCGAGAAGTTTTTTTAGGAAGATTGAAGAATTCCCTGAGTTCGCTTCATGCAATTTTTTGTTCCCCTTTCCGCAACCACAACTAGAAAACTTGAATAAATATATAGGGTGGCTACCACCCAGCTTGGCTTGTGTTAGATTGGGCGTAGCTATTTTACAGTATCTTGCTCCGGCGCAGCAGACAGATGGTTATAACAAAACGCAGGTTAATGTTAAGTGCGACAGCGGTGATGGTAGCGGCTGTAACCCTTACCCTCACTGGATGTATGTCCAAGTCACTAGCGTCTTTTCGGGAAAGTCCTAAAGAACTGGTGGATGAAGTTTGGCAAATTATTGACAAGAGTTATGTAGATGGTACTTTCAACCAAGTCGATTGGAAGGGAGTGCGGAATGAGTACCTGAATCGAAGTTACACCACTGACCAGGAAGCTTATAAGGCAATCCGGGAAATGCTGAAAAAGCTGGATGACCCTTATACGCGATTCATGGACCCGGAAGAGTTCAAGAATATGCAGATTGATACCTCTGGTGAACTCACGGGGGTGGGGATTCAGTTAACTCAAGATGAACAAACAAAGAAATTGGTGGTGATTTCACCGATTGAAGATACTCCCGCTTTCCAAGCAGGGATTCTCGCCAAAGATATTATTACTAAAATTGATGGCAAGACTACCGAGGGAATGGATACTAATCAGGCGGTGAGTTTAATTCGGGGACCGGTTAACTCGGAAGTAACGCTGACGATTTTGCGGGGAAGTAAGGAGTTAGAGTTTACCCTGAAGCGGGCTAAAATTGAAATTCATCCGGTGCGCTATTCGGTCCAAAAAAGCTCGACGGGAGAGATTGGTTATATCCGACTCAACCAATTTAGCGCCAATGCGGCGGTGGAAATGCGATCGGCGATTAAGAATTTAGAACAGAAAAACGTGGTTGGCTACATTTTGGATCTGCGTTCTAATCCCGGTGGTTTGCTGTATGCGAGCATTGATATTGCGAGGATGTGGCTGAAAGAAGGAACGATTGTTTCGACGGTGGATCGACAAGGAGAAGCCGATCGCCAAACAGCGACGAAAGGGGCTTTAACGGATAAGCCGTTGGTGGTATTAGTGGATGGCGGATCGGCGAGTGCCAGTGAAATTTTATCAGGGGCGTTGCAGGATAATAAACGAGCCGTATTGGTGGGTACGAAAACCTTTGGTAAGGGTTTGGTGCAGTCGGTGCGTGGGGTGGGTAATGGTGCTGGGTTAGCGGTGACGATCGCCAAATATTTCACCCCCAGCGGCCGCGATATTAACCATGCGGGGATTGAACCGGATATCAAGATTGAGCTCTCGGATGCCCAAAAGCAGGAATTGAGGCGCGATCGCACTAAAATTGGGACTCAGGCCGATCCACAATATGCGAAGGCTCTAGAGGAACTGACGAAGGAGATCGCGACGAAACAGGGAACTCAGAAAAAGGCACAATCACCCACGAAGTAAGCCGAGAAAGGGTAACAGTTAAGAAGGCGAGGGTGACTGTTATTGAGGTTGGCATTTGCCAGCCCGAATTAAGCCAACACGACGCGCGATCGCATCATTAAGTGAATCAAAAGGACCCCACTTTTCGAGAGTGGGGTCTTTTTGTTGTTCGAGTTGTTCGCTGGGGAGAATCTCGCAGGTACCGGCGGGTTGTTTGACAATATAGAATTTTTGGGAGTCGGTCATGGGTTGAGCAGCAGAAAAGGAGGGATACGATTAGCAATAATTTAGCATAGTTTCAAAGAAAACTCAGGTGCGGTCTTAGGGTTCAACTAATAGGAATTTACAACAGCTCACTCCGATTTTGCTAAGATTAGAAATAGCATCTTTCCCCCTGTATATGTTTCGACGCATCTGGCAAATATTCCTCAATGGGTGGCAGTGACTACAGCAACGTTTCCGCAAATCGGCAGCGCCACCGCCTCGGAAAACTCTCCCGCCTTCCTTTAGCGAGTGCGAACAGAAATTCATGCAACTGCGCGTGAGTATTTTATCAGGAATCTTGGCGAGCTTGGTAACAGCGATGCTGGTTGCAGGTTGGCGATGGTTCCGCCCTTCCTAGCCAGGAAAATCAGAGCAATTCCTCTTTCATCCCCCTCAATTCTCCCGTCCTTGGCGCTTCCCTTAAAATGAAATCAACCCATCCCCCCAAAAAATAGCCAATGGTGACACCACTCCCCCCTCCCAAGCAACCAACCATTCCCTATCCCGACAGCGATGGCCAACCAATGGCAGACAATACAGAACAATTTAGATTAATTGTTTGGATCAAAGAAAACCTGGAACTACTCTTCGCTAACGACCCCAACGTTTTCGTAGCTGGCGACCTCCTCTGGTATCCCGTGGAAGGAGAGAATACGCTCCGCCAAGCACCGGATGTTATGGTTGCCTTTGGTCGCCCCAAAGGATATCGCGGTTCCTATCAACAATGGAAGGAAGAGAATAGTCCTCCGCAAGTTGTTTTTGAAATTTGGTCGCCGGGAAACCGCCTCTCTCAAATGGCTCAAAAACTTCAGTTTTATGACCGCTACGGCGTTGAAGAATACTATCTTTATCATCCCGATCGCGCTGACTTAACCGGATGGCAGCGCCGTGAGGGAAAATTAGAAGTGATTGAAGCAATCGAGGGTTGGGTGAGTCCCCGACTGGGAATTTGCTTTCAAGTTTCTGAGTCAGGGTTGCAAATTTATCGCCCAGACAATCAACCTTTTCTCAGTTATTTAGAACTAGATGAACGGCGACAGCAGGCAGAACAGCGGGCACAGGAAGCAGAACAACGGGCACAAGCAGCAGAGCAACAATTACAAACTCTATTAGATCGACTCCGAGAACGAGGCATTGACCCCAATCAATTGTAAGCCGTAGGGCGGGGATTGCCCGCCCTGCTACTGACTTAACTCTTGCTGTTGCCATTGCCGCCAGCAGTCGCTAGGACTCGCTTCGCCAATGGTTCCGGCACTTCCTGCAAGTGGTCGAATTTCCAATTAAAGAAACCAACCCCCATCGTCAGCGATCGCAACTCCACGATCAAATCCTGCATTTCCGCCTGTGGCAAATAAGCAGACACTCGATCCCATCCCTTCCAGTCAGACATTCCCTCATAGCCGAGAATTTGACCGCGACGGCCGCTGATCAACTGCAACAGCTTGGAGGTAAAATCACTGGGAGCGCAAATTTCCACCGAGGCGATCGGTTCCAGCAGAGTGGGTTCGCACTTCGCCATCCCTTCCTGCATCGCCAAACGTGCCGCCTGCTTAAACGCCTGTTCCGAACTATCCACGGAGTGATAGGAACCATTCGTCAGCGTCACCGACACATCCACCACCGGGAACCCCAGCGGTCCCTGGACGAGATAGTCCCGCACCCCAATTTCGACACCGGGTATATATTGTTTCGGCACAACACCGCCCACAATGGTTTCATTGAAGTTGAAACCTTCCCCGCGCGACAGGGGTTTAATATCCAGATACACATCCCCGAACTGCCCATGTCCGCCACTTTGGTGCTTATAGCGACCGTGGATGGCTGAAGCAGGTTTGCGGATCGTTTCCTTATACGGCACTTGTGGTAAGTGAGTGACCATCGGTAGATTATACTTGCGGCGCAAGCGGTCTAAGGCAACCTTCAGGTGAATTTCACCTTGGCCCCAGAGAATAATTTCGTGGGTGTCGCCGTGTTGTTCCCACCCCAGAGAGGGGTCTTCTTCAATCAACTTGCTCAAGGCAGCGCTCAACTTCACTTCATCGTTGCGCTTTTCCGGTGCGATCGCCAACGCATACACCGGAGACAGTCGCTCCGCCTTGGGCAATTCCGTTGTTCGCCCATCGGTGTTACTCTTAAGCGTGTCGCCCGTCTTCAACCCTTCCAGTCGGCCCAAGGCAACAATGTCACCCGCACTCGCTGCGGTCAAACTTTGTGTTTGCTGACCCATCAACCGATAAACACCGCCCACCCGGACACCGTTTAACAGTGCGCCATCATTCACAGTTCCCTGCCATACTCGCACCAGCGATAGTTTGCCCCCCTGAGGAGTGTAATAAGTCTTGAGCACCTGCGCCAAAGGCGCATCTGTACTCAACACAATGCCCCGCCGTTCCGCCGTCATTTCTGGCGCCGGTGCTTCCCGCAGTAGCGCTTGCAGCAAGGGCCGCACGCCAAAATCTTGTTCTGCGACGCCGAGGAACACCGGCACGATCAGATCCGCCCCCAATTCCATCTTCAGGTCTTGGGTAATTTCTTCTACATCCGGGTTAATTTCTTCCAGCAGTTCTTCCAGCAGGTGGTCGTCAAAATTCGCCAACTCTTCCAGCATCGCCTGCCTAGCGCTGTGTTCCTGCTCTTTTAGCGCTTCCGGCATCGGCACGGGATCGGCCGGTGCGCCTGGATGGTAGTGATACGCTTGTTCTGTGACTAAGTCAATAAATCCAACGATCTGTTCGCCTTTGCCGATGGGATATTGATGCGGCACCACCGGACGGCTAGAAACAGACTTGAGCGCTTGGAGGATGGCTGTAAAATTGGTGGTGCAAGTCGCCTCGTCCGTGCAAGCGCGGTCCATTTTGTTGATAAAGACGAGGTGGGGAATTTCCCAGTCATCCAAGAATTTAAACAACGGAGCGAGGGTGAGGATGCGATCGCTCACCGCTTCGCACACGATCACGGCTGCATCCACTCCCATGAGTGCATTCATCGTTTCTTGGGCAAATTCCACCGATCCAGGACAGTCGAGAAAGGTGAAACGGATGCCTTCATAGTCTGTGCTGGCCGCGTTAACCTCGACGCTCATTTTGCGATCGCGAGCTTCTGCTGAAGCATCTCCCACTGTATTGCCCTCTTTAGAGCTGCCTTTCCGGGAAACTGCCCCAGTTACGTATAGCAGACTCTCCATTAATGTCGTTTTACCGCTTAAATAGGGGCCGACGATCGCAACGTTCCGCGCGGCCGACAAAACTTTTTCGCTCATAGTTCCTCCAACAAGCACTCTTTCAAACTTCTTACCTCTACAATGAGGTGAGTAGAACCGCCTGAACTTTTCCCAGAAACACTTCTATTCGAGTCCAGAGGAATTTAAGATCTTCGTATAGTGCATTACTTTTGAGACTAGCGTAATTTTATGAACTGCAATAAAAAATGTAGTTTCTCTTAAGGAAATCTTTAATAAAGATTTACAAGCGTAAACAGTTATAACACCGTGGTAATTTTTGTAAACTAACCTAAACCTTTATTGATTAATAACAGGCCAAATGGATCAGCATGGATACACCTTTAGTGCAATGAGCCTGGTTAAACACCGATGCTGGGGTATCCCCGTCCTCTACTTGTCCAGCTTTAGCAACTGTCTACTCCTAGAAAATCAGCCTTCCCGTCACTCCACCGCAACATCACCCACTCCTATCGCTGACATTGGTGCGATCGCAGGTTGTTAGCACGACCCCTCCTCCCACCCCCCTCAAACCTTCACCCGAGGCAAAACTGTTCAGATCAGATAGTTGCACAGTCCTCCCCCCAAGCCAAAAAATAACTCCCTATAGTTGAAAGAATAGACACCTAAAACCCGATAGGAAAATTAACGACTATGTCAGACCCTAGTTACCAAGCGTTGAATTTGATTATTAAAGACTTAAATAGCTTGATCGGTGCGATTGAAAACAATCCTCGCCTTTCTCCTTGGGTCATTCGTCAAGTGATTAAGTCGATTAAAGATAAAGCACAAAGAATGATCAATGAGTCAGAGAGAGAGCAAAATTTCTCTTAACAGCACCAACCCTCCATTAGAGAGGGAGGATCTTCCCTGCTCCTTTTTTCAATAGAAATACCTAGCTAAAAAATTAGCTCAATTCAGTAAATCTATGCTGCTAAATTCGTTGGTCTAACTGCCTCTATCGCAATTATTAATAGCATAAGGGACAGAGTCCAATCACCCAATCCACTGTCCCCCTTTTTCCGATCCATTCCCTAGCTCCTTAACAATCGTAACCCACTCAGCGTTACAATCACCGTAGAGCCTTCATGACCAATCACTCCTAACGGCATAGAAATATTGGCTGCGAAATTAGCCACTAATAACACAGCAATACAACTCAGCGCAAATATAATATTTTGTTTAATCACCTGGTGAGCTTTTCGCCCCAAGCGAATCGCTTGAGCTAACTTTTCTAAGCGATCGGCCATCAACACAATATTAGCAGTTTCTAAAGCCACATCACTGCCAGCAACCCCCATCGCAATTCCCACCGATGCTTGAGCAAGGGCCGGCGCATCATTAATCCCATCTCCGACCATTGCCACTGTTTGATACTGTTGTTGTAAGGCTTGAATCACCTTGACTTTATCTTCGGGTAACAGTTCGGCCCACACCTCATCCACCCCAACTTCTTGGGCAATAGAGCGGGATGTTTGCTCGCGATCTCCCGTGAGCATCACAATCTTTTCAACCCCTAATTGTTTTAAACGTTGAACCATTGCAGGTGCTTCTGGCCGGAGGGCATCCGCAACAGCAATGACCCCTAAAACTTGCTGGGATTGTGTCACCCAAACCACTGTTTTTCCGTCTGCTTGTAATTGCTGGCTAACTTGAGTCAATGCTCCCTTTTCCTGAGTCAATTCCGCTTTGCCAACCCTCACCATTTGATTATTAACTTTGCCGATAATACCTTGACCAACTTTTGCTTGTACCTCGGTGGCGAGAGGTAATTCTAACTGCTTTTGCTGGGCGGCTTGGACAATGGCTTGTCCGATGGGATGTTCTGAATAAGCTTCTAAGGCCGCTGCCAATTTCAAGATATCGTTTTCTGAAGTGCCGGCTGCGGGGATAATTTGAATTACTTGGGGCTGTCCAGTGGTTAAGGTCCCGGTTTTATCAAAGGCAATGGCTCTCACTTTTCCCATCGTTTCCAGTTGAGTTCCACTTTTAAATAAAATTCCCTGCCTCGCGCCATTGGCAATTCCTGAAAGCAAGGCTGGCATAA
>JBLNEP010000052.1:0-27186 GCA_050262755.1 Actinomycetota bacterium
GGGAGTGGTGTTGGAGGGGACGGTGGATTTGGGTTTGGCTCAATTGGATTTGATCCATGCGAAGTTGCGTCTGGTTTTGACTTCTGAGCCTGTTTAAATTTTGATTGTATTTTGTTTTTGAGCTTCCGACTCGTACCTCTTGATGGCGATCGCTCGCCATTTTTCTGTGTCTATGAGTTTGAGCGGTCGCAACTCGCCTCCGCTTCTCGAAGTCCTAGAAGCCTTTCCAGCAAATTAAGCAATATTACTTATTTACAAACCTTTTTTTATTTGCTTATATGACTAAATGGCTATATAATAGAACTAGCAGGATGTTACTCAATCGCTAAAAAGGCAGAGTAGATTTATGGGCAAACTATTTAACGAGCTTAAACAGGACATTTTGTATCAGCATGGCATGAATGCGTGTCTGAATTGCGGTGTATGTACTGCGGTTTGTCCAGCAGCAGAATTTAATGACTACTCTCCGAGAGAAGTCATGAACATCGTCCAATCTGAAAATGATGAGCAGATTGAGGAGTTGCTGAAATCAGACAAGATTTGGTTTTGTGGACAGTGCTTTTCCTGTAAAACCAGATGTCCAAGAGGTAACAATACCGCTTCAGTGGTGCTGGCGTTACGGCGAATGTCCATTCGTTACGGTTACTTTGCTGAGTCAGAAAAAGGCAGACAGCAATTATTCGCCAAGCGAGTCTTTGGGGAAAACGTGCTGAAACGAGGCTATACCTTGTTGGCAGAAAACATCACACCAGAACACTTCCCAGAACTCGGAGAAAACTGGGAATACTATTACGAACATCGAGCAGAGATGCGGCAATGGTGGGATGTGCCAATGAACCTAGAAAATAGCCCAGGTTCCCACCGCGTCATTCCCGAACAAGACTTGGAAGAATTGCGGGCAATTTATAAAGCAACGGGGGCGCTTGAGTTAATGGATGCCGTAGAAAAAGGCATGGAAAAGAAACTCGGGAGCAAAAAAGAAGTAGAAAAATATTGGCAAACCTGGTTAGAGACTGGCGATAGCAGAAACTACGAACTCAAAGAAAAGAAATAAGGAAGGAAAATTCATCATGAAAGTAGCAAGAGAAAATCTGGCCTGGGAAAGACACCAAAAGCACGTTCCAACGGTAGATGATGAAGGCGGAAAATTATGGGGATGTTTCCGTAGCTGTTTCCTCCAAAGTGCCGCACCCTACACCGAAGGCATTGCCTATAAAATCTTAAAAAACGATTTGGGCATGGAATTGCGGGAAGCAGCGGGCCATACTTCTTGTGGTGCGATTGGCTATCACGGAGATGTGTCTAACATCCAAACACAAATGGTAGTTGCGGCCAGAAACTTTTCAGTTGCCCATCACGAATTAGGAGTTGACAATCTTTTTTCTTTCTGTGTCACTTCCTTTGCCAATTACACAGAAATGATCAAACTCTGGGAAGAAGAACCAGAGTTGCGAGAATACACCGAAAAAACTTTAAAAGAAACCACCGGACGAGAATTTTGGGTTCCTCACGTGTCCGGCGGCCGCCCCTCTGTTGTTCATGCTTCCGATGTGTTTTTTGCCAATCGCCACAAACTGGCAGCCAAAGCTAAGTATAGCCTGAAGGGAATTAAAGCAGTCGATCACATTGGATGCCACTACGGAAAAATTTTCCCAAGTGAGTGCATGGGTGGGGCTGAGTTTCCTCAAGTTTTAGTGGGGTTACTAGAAGCGTTTGGTGCGGAAATTGTTGACTATCCAGAACGTAGACATTGCTGTGGCATGGGTTTCCGGCAATGCGCCTTTCCAGAAAATAGAGACTACACCGCAAGTAGCGTCTACAAAAAAATGAAAAGTCTCAAAGAAACGCATCCAGATTGTCACTTAATCCTCACCAATTGTCCGGGATGTACAGTGTTCTTAGATGCTGAACAAGGAACGATTAAGGAGGTTTTAGAAGAAGAATTTAACGTCAGCATCCTTGACTATGCACAATTGACTGGGTTGCTATTAGGTTATGACCCCTTCAAGGATTGCGGACTGAATGCCAAAACCGTTCCCATCGAGCCTTTGCTAGAGCAAATCGGCATTCCTTATGACAAATCTAAAACTGCTGAAGAACGCAGAAGACCCTTTTAGTTCCCCCTAAACCCTTTTTTCAGGGGGAACCGTTTACTCAAAATCCTCCTCTTGTGAAGGGGAAATCTCAAGTTAAAGTCTCCGGGTAATTTCAAACAAATCAACAGGTAAAAAATATGAACAAAAAGGCAGTAGTCATTGGTGGTGGTCCTGCGGGAATGGCGGCGGCTGGAAGACTTCAAGACTTTGGGCTGGATGTTGTTTTGATTGAGAAACAAGCTGAAGTTGGGGGGCATTTAAACAAGTGGTATAAAGTCTTTCCTGACTTTACGGATGCTTCGGAAATTATCGCCAATTTGAAAAAAGATTTGGGGAAAACCCGGATTGTAAATAATGCGACAGTCACGCAAGTTGAAGGGGTTGCACCCAATTTTAAAGTGACGGTATCAACGGGTGAAGAAATTGAGGCAATGGCAATTCTCATTGCGACTGGCTTTAAACACTTTGATGCAGTCTTTAAAGAAGAATATGGATATGGGATTTACGATAATTGCATCACTTCTGTAGAATTGGATGCAATGCTGAAGGCGCAAAGTGTTAAAACCAGAGACGGGAAAGCGCCGAAGAAAGTAGCGATGGTACACTGTGTGGGTTCTCGCGATGAAAAGGTGAATAATAATTATTGTTCGCGAGTCTGCTGTACCAATGCGATTAAGGTCGCGATCGAAATTAAGGAACAGAATGCTGATTGCGAAATTTACTGCCTCTATATGGATATTCGGGTGTTCGGTCGCGGTTATGAAGAACTGTACAGAACCTCCCAAGAGAAGTATGGAGTGCAGTTTCTCCGGGGTCGGCTTTCTGAAGCGGGAGAGAAAAAAGATGGCAGCTTATTGTTGCGATTAGAAGATACTTTAACGGCAAAACCCATGCGGTTAAGCGTTGACCTTTTAGTTTTAATGGTGGGGATGGAAGGAAACGCTGAATTATCAGAGGTAGCAGGTTTAAGCGTTGGGTGCGACCGCTTTTACACCACGGCCCACCAGCAATATTCTAATAATGCTTCTGAAAGGAAAGGAATTTTTCTGGCGGGGACAGCAACAGGACCAAAAGCAATTGTGGAATCTATTACCGATGGACGATCGGCAGCGGCGGAGATTGCTGGTTTTCTCGCGAGTTCAGCCGTTACTCCTCAAAATGGTCAGTTAGTATTTGCTGAAATGGCAGCATCTGTGAAGTGAGGTCTCAAATAATGGCAGCAAAAAAGTGTTTTTTTGGGATGAAGGTCGATCGCCAACTGGACGGCGATAAAATGAATCGGGAATTTCTCGATAAAGTGTTAGCTGAAGGTGGGGAAGGTGCAGCGATCGCTGCCTGTATGCAGTGTGGCACCTGTAGTGGTGGGTGTACCAATATTGACCGGATGGATATGTCCCCCAGAACCCTCGTGTTAATGGTACAACGGGGAGAATGGGAAAAGGTACTCAAAAGTAATGCTTTGTGGTTGTGTACTTCTTGCTATACCTGTACTTCTCGGTGTCCCCGTGGGGTGCGTCCTTCCGATGTAATTGAGGCAGTGAAGGCAATTGCAATTCGCGAAGGAATTGAGAACGATTCTACCAGATTTAATCAAATTTTTGTGGAGTTGGTCGAGAAACGAGGCATTTTATTTGAACCTGAATTAATGCAGAAATATGGCGGTTTACAAGCCATGCTCGAACAAGCAAATTTGGGGATTCAATTAACCCTAAAAGGTAAAATGTCGCCACTCCCAGCCAAAATTAAAGACCCCAAAAAATTTAGTGCAGCATTAGAAAAGGCAGGTCAAAAATGAAATACTCTTACTATCCAGGATGCAGCCTCCATACAACTGCTAAGGAATTTGATATCTCGACTAAAGTTGTGATGGAGGAACTGGGAGTTGAGCTCAAAGAACTTGAAGATTGGTCTTGTTGTGGCGGTTCCGTTGCGGCTGGAGTTTCTCACGATGTAGGGATGGCGATGGCGGCGAGAAATGTTGCCCTCGCTCAAAAGGAAAATCTCGATCTTTTAGCATCTTGTTCTGGTTGTTACAACAAGTCAGCGAGAGCGTTAAAAGCCTTAGATAATCAAGCTGAAAAAGAGCGAATTACGGCGATTCTTTCGGAGATGGGCATCTCTGTTTCTGACTACAACATTAGAGTTAGAAATGTGGTGGATGTTTTAGCAAATGATGTAGATATTGCCTCCAAAGTTAAAAAGCCTTTAACAGGTTTGAAAGTTGCTTGTTATTATGGTTGTCTGTTAACTAAACCCGCAGATATAACGGGTTGGGATTCGCCAGTTTTTCCAATGTCTATGGATAAATTGGTTCAAGCTTGTGGGGCGGAAGTCGTTGATTTTCGATCAAAAACTAAATGCTGTGGCGGACCCATTCTTGTACCCCAGCAAGACGTTGTTTTTGAACTCACCAAGCAATTATTAGATGAAGCTAAATCTCTCGGTGCTGATTGCATTGTTTTGGCTTGTCCGTTGTGTGCCACTAACCTAGAGCTGAGACAACCGGATATTGAAAAAAAGTACGATGTTACTTATTCTCTGCCGATTATCTATATCACAGAAATCATTGGATTGGCTCTAGGGATTTCACCGAGAAAACTGGGAATGGATAAGCATATTGTCTCAGCTAAACCTGTTTTAGCTAAACTGTAAAGTAGCAGTTCAGGGATTGCGCGCTCGCAGCGATGGAGTCACTCATCTTTAATTTCTAAACTCTGAGAGGAGCCATTCCCCTGTTAAAGTTCCTCGATCCATTCTGAGTGAGAGGAAGTAAAATAAGTGGGGTTGAATTAACTCAGCCTCTCTATTTCTTCCCAAAACCTCAATTTAGGATGAAAGGAATTGTGCCGAGATCGCTGGAAACAAACTCACCAGTTAACAGTGATTTGACCTCCTCTTTACATTTGTTCAAGTTCAATTCCTTTGGTTTCCTTAACAAGCAAGAGAACAAAGAAGAAGGACATCACTGCTGCGGTCGTATATAAGCCATAGGCTGTTCCTAATCCAAAAAATTCTAACAAGGGTGGGAAGGTTGTCGAAATAATAAAATTGGCAATCCATTGTACCGCCGCACAGACTGCTAGAGCGATCGCACGAATCTGGTTATTAAAGATTTCTCCAAGGAGTACCCAGACTACGGGCCCCCAAGAGAAACCAAAACAAAAGACATACAAATTCGCTGCGATCAGGGCCACCAACCCCTGAGTATTGCCTAAAATGGGATTGCCAGCAGCATCCAACCCAGCTTGGGCAAAAATAGCAGACATGGTTCCCAAGGTGAGAATCATGCCGAGTGAACCCAAAAGCAGTAAAGGTTTGCGGCCGAATTTATCCACAAATGCGACCGCGATTAAAGTCGTGACAATATTGGTAATGGAAGTAATTACTGTCACCCACAGGGAATTTGCTTCTGTAAATCCAACCGACCGCCACAAAACGCTGCTGTAGTAGAAAATGACATTAATGCCCACAAACTGCTGAAAAATTGACAATCCCATTCCGAGCCAAACAATGGGAATTAAGCCACCTTTTCGGCCGATCAGGTCAGAAAGTTTAGCCTTGTGATTGTGGAGGAGAGTGTCTCGGATTTCCTGAATTTTAGCGCCCACATCGGTTCTTCCTTCGACTCTGGAAAGCACCTTTGCTGCTTCTGCATCTTGACCTTTGGCGACTAAATAGCGAGGAGATTCTGGAATAAAAACAGCAGAAACTCCATACAAAATTGCCGGTGGGATTTCTGCCCAAAACATCCACCGCCAAGCTGGAATTCCAAACCAGAAGGGTAGTTCAGAGGAACCTGCGACAACTGCAATAAAGTAATCGCAAACCAACGCGATAAAAATCCCCACAACAATGGCTAATTGCTGGAGAGAACCCATTCGACCCCGCAAGCGCGCCGGAGACACTTCAGCGATGTAAGCAGGTGCAATCACGCTGGCCGCTCCCACAGCAATGCCACCTAAAACCCGCCAAAAGATGAAATCCCAAATCCCAAATGCTAAGCCAGAGCCAATTCCACTAATGGTAAATAAAACTGAAGCAATGACCATCGCTCGGACTCGGCCTAAGCTATCAGAAATTCGTCCCGCGAGAAACGCTCCGAGAGCAGAACCCAAGAGTGCTAAAGAAACCGCAAGCCCTGTCTGTACACTATTCGTATTAAAAGCGCTTTGTAAAGCCGTGACTGCACCATTGATAATAGCGGTATCAAATCCAAATAAAAAGCCACCTAGAGCAGCAGCGCTACAAATGAGTAAGATATAAAAACGGTCACTCTTAGAACTTGATTGATGGGTAGAAAGCATCGCTTTTTTAAAGGTCGATCAAACTGATTAACAGCTCCATTAAATCCTCAACCTTTTCTTGGTATTTTTTAATAAAAATAAACCCTCCTCAGCTTCGGAAATATGCTGTAGGCAGTCGGGTCAATTCAGCGTAATTTTCTCAAGAATTGGCATGAGAATTTCCAGCAAGATTTCTGAGCGGTTTGTCCTAGCTCTCATCTGCTTCTCTCTGCCTCACCATAACTTGCTTGATGACTAATTTTCATCTGCCAAAAGAGACATTACCCCTTTGCTAATCCCTGACAAAAACTCAGACTCCAATCCATCCGCCCTTAAAATTACGCAATCGCCAAAAAATGGCAGGGTTCGCTCATAAGCAAACTCAGGGATTTTTCTGCTCTTCATTCACTGCTTCCAGGATGTAAGCTGAGGAGAGTTAGGAAATTGCCTCGAGCTCAGGGATGCGATCGCCGCATAATCCCCAGATTAAGATCCGTTGGTAAGGGAAAAAGAACGGACGCCGATCTTCTAAAGATGCCAGTAACTTTTCCTGATACCGTTGTACAAATCGTTCATAAGTGCTGGGAGCGAGTCGTCGCTCGTAGGCTGTTAGTAATGTGCCTCGATACCAGGTGACTACAGCCTCTCGTGAGGGTAATAAATGCCCATAAATTTGCAGCCGGACTTCCTGTTTTACAAATCCTAATCGATCGAGCAGTCGCGCATACGTTTCTGGTGGGAGTACCTCTAAGCGTTGCACATATCCCTCCAGTTCTTGGCTAAATTCCTGGGCAGTTTCTCGGGCTAACTGATGCACGGGTTCTGCATCCATTGCGGGTATTTGCACGGCCAACTGTCCGCCTGGACGTAGTTGACCGCGCAACTGCTGAAAGAGCGTTTCATGTCCCTTGACCCACTGCAAGGCAGCATTGGAAAAAATGACATCAAACTTTCCAAGCTCGGCACTTTCTTCAATTTTTCTGTGTTCAAACCTTAGCCCATTTCCCTCAAATTTACGGGCTTCTTGCAGCATTTTTTCTGAAGCATCTATCCCCACTGTCTCTTCTGCTGTTAGTACCTCATGCAAATATTGGGTTAACTTTCCGGTCCCACACCCTAAGTCTAGAATTCGTAGGTTGGGTTGTGGACGTACCATCTTGACTAAATCATAGAAGGGGCGACTTCTTTCTGCTTGAAATTGTTCATATAAGTTAGGGTTCCAGGTATCCTGCATCTCAATCTCCTCATCGATCGGATGAAAGCTGTGGCTTGAGGTTGAGTTGTCCAACGCTCAGCTCACCATTTGGATGCGATCGCATCCAATGGTAGGCTGCAACCATCTTAAATGAGGTGCGACGCTTCTCTGCTCATCAGCTCAGGCTGATTACAGCTTTTATGTAATCCCGTTGACAGAAAATTTACTTAGACCAGTCTATGCTACTTATTAAACTAACTCAGCATTTATGCAGGCTCCACTTTGCCGCTCTGTGGGGCTTTTTATAGTAGGTGGCAAGTTCAGCGAGGAGCTGGCGGACCGGGAAAACTCCCCAAACCCACCTTTGTCTTACGTTTCAACCTTATTTAAATATTGAATCGATATTTAACGATTTAGTGGTAGAATCAAATCAGAACCAATACATGGTTGCACCCGACCAGTCCACAAGTGGTTGGGCTTTTCTTTGTTGAGGATTATTACCAGAAAAATAAAAAAGCCCCACTCTAACTGTGAGGCGAAAAGCAAAAAATGGGAAAGAAAAAGATAAATCCGTTGGCTTAAAATCTAGAGCTAATGAGTCAAAAACTTGTGGCAGCCTATCTCGCTAGCTGATTTTTAAACAGAGTCCATTGAAAGTATCGTTGTTGATAAGTTCACTGTTATTGAGGGTGGAAACTTCCTTGACTCGTGTTTGTGAGCTGATGTAAATAAATGTAACAAATAGGTTACAGATTGTCAAGCGGTTAACAAGATTGTGAGATAGGAATTGCTGATAGGAGCCATAAGCTAGGGAACTGTGTTAGGGAAAGAAAAAGAATTGAAAGAGGACTATCTGACCGAGAAAATGGTGTTAAAAGTTACACTTTTTGTCCAGAATTCTGATTTGTTTTCTCAAAGTTCTGTCTGACTGGTGTTAAAACCCCAATCCTACAGTAAAAATCCTTTTCAAGAGGACTCTCATTCGCTCTTAAATGTCGCAATGAGACAGGGACTGAAGTCCCTAGTGGGTTCTTTCCCCTTTCCTCCTCTTTTCCCTCTTTCCCTTATTACCGACAATCCCGTTGAGAGAGGCTGTTGTTTTCCCGCCAGTCGTTACCGAATGACGCGAGTCAAATTACCCCAGGCCTGGATCGCCTCCTGTAGAGGTTGTGGTAAGCGATCGCTAACCACATCCGCATACCGAATCGTACCCGCAGCACTGGTAAGCGTTACCGTTATAAAATCAGCCGCCCCCCTAGGCGCAGGAAAACTAAACTGATTAAAGCGAGCTAATTTCAATCGTCCCAGTAAATCCTGAAACTCCTGCACCTCCTGCGGAGATACCTGGAACACCTGACGCCCAGAATCATTAGCATTTTCCGGACCCATCAGCACTCGCATCAAGCGACCATCCTCCATCAACACCGTCTCATAGGTGCGGCCAGCAATGCCACCAGAGACGATCGCTCGAAACACCATCCCTGTCGTTAAAGGAGGTGGCAACTCGCCCACTGGAATCTTTTCAGCTTGGAAGTTTCCAGCCTCGCTCGCTGAGCTCGCTGTCGGCTCCATCATCACCACCGAAGCGGTATCATTCGTCCGGTAAACCCAGCGCCGTTCCTGACTTCCCACCGTTACCTGCCAACCCGGCACCAGCGCTTGAGTGCAGATGACTCCAGCACCTCCTAATCCCAAACAGCCATCCGGCCAAGTCTGCCGCTTCGCTTCCACGACTCGCAGCGACGAAACCGCTAACCCTGACTGTTGGGACGCATCTCGCATCACAGCATTCACCACCGCCTCTGGTAACTTTGCAGAACTCATAAGATTTTCCATCCGCAACACTTTTCCCTGAGCATCCGTGCGATAAATCCAAGTTTGGCGACCATCAGACACTACAACCCGCCAGCCATCTACGATCATTTGACCACAGAGTTCACCGGCCTTCGCCAGTCCCAAACAGGTATTGGGCCAACTCTGGCGACTGAATTGAATAATTCTTAACTGTTGAGGAGAAATCTTCGTTTGGCGGAATATCTCTTGACGAACTGCGGCTACCACTGAAGGCGGTAACTGCTGGCTGCGGTTTTGGTTGCCTTGAACTACCGCTTCCGGCGCTAGTGAAGACCTGGCGATCGCTGTCGTTAGGATTGTTCGAGGGGAGTCGGTTTGTGGCGCCAGCAGTAGAGCTCGGAATCCCTGACGTTGCTGTTCCCCCTTGTCATCCCAGTGTGGATGGGGAGTTCGGAGCATCTCATTATTCGCATTCGCCCGGTCAATTAGCACCGGATTGATTTCCAAAGCTAGAATTCCCGTCAACACCAAAGCTAAAAAAAACGGACTAGGGTGCTTATCAGGAGGATTTTGGGGATGTTGCGAGGGCCTTTGGGGAATTTTTTTCATAGCACGCCTCCGTATTACGCTGCACTTTCTTGCACGTCACTCTCACGCACAACCATCAGAATTTTAGACGCCTTTACCTCGCTAGGGAGTTCCTATATCACAAAAATTTTAAACGAGCTGAGAGGGTTTAACCCCCTTTTTTTAGCAATTGTTATTGATTTCCGTAGGGATTACGTATCAAGTATTATGACTTAAGCATTCTTGCGGAGAGAAAGGGGGTTCCACCAAATCAGGGTATGACCCTAAAGGCTTCTGACCGCTTCGGTATCAACTTGGTACAGATGAGAAGCCAAATTTTGATCCAGCAGGCTTTCAGATACCTGATAGCTTAAAGATTGCAACAATTATGGAAGTTGGATCAATGGACGTTTTGCTTGAAGGTGGCGCGACATTACAGGAGCGCGACTACACTTTAATCATCGATAAAAGTCAAAGTATGTCTGCCACAGATACAGCCAGCGGTAAAAGTCGTTGGGAAGTTATGCAGGAGTCTGCCATAGCAATGGCAACTGTATGCGAACAGTTTGACCCGGACGGTATCACGATCTATCTGTTTGCTGATGAATTTAAGCGCTACGAAAATGTGACAGCCAACAAGGTTTTTCAAATCTTTCAAGACAATCAACCTTCTGGCAAGACTAACTTATCCGCCGTCCTCAAAGATGCAACGGACAATTACTTTAGTCGGCGAGCGACAGAGCGCTCAAAAGCAAATGGAGAACTGATCGTCATTGTAACAGGAGGCGAAGTTAATAATCCGCAAGCCGTCAAGCAAATTATGATTGATGCCTCCAATCAATTACAGCGAGATGAAGAACTTGCAATTTCACTGATTCAAGTCGGTTCTAACACAGAAGCCACTGAATTATTCCAAGTATTAGATCATGAATTGCAGGGAGCTGGGGCTAAGTTTGACATTTGTAATGCGATCACGCTCAAAGGCATGGAACGGATATCCTTAACAGATGTACTATTAAAAGCGATCGTTGATTAGTCGCTCGCTCTGAATCCGGTATTGATATCCCCCTCAAACCAGGCAGAAAACTCAACGTGCAGTTTACCGGGCCAGTCTCAGCTTGGGCTGATCAAGGTGTAATAGCAGCAACGACCCTTTAAAAAATTACAACTGCACCAGTAATCCTGGCAGTAGAGTTGCTGCTACTGTTAACGTACCAGTCAGTAGGCAGAACATCACTCAATGCACACCCACATTGCGAAGAATTTATTTCAGCAGGGACAACCTCAACTCAAGAGGGTTTGGTTAGCTGCTGGGTGGGGGAAACTGCTAACAGTCCGTCAAGCACCCCCTCTCCCAAAAATTCACTCTGAACCCTCTAGGGTTGCTGGTTTTCCAGCTCCTGTGCCGTGCTTTGAGGGTGCAACCATCCGGGTAATGACTTGCAATTTGCCACCGATCGCAGCACCCCTCAAGCAACGAGTTCCTGAGTTTAAAAAAATGACAGCAGTAGCTGTAAGCGACTGGTCTCAACCCACCAGAAACTTGGGCAGAGGATCGGCCAATCGCTCAGCGATATTTGGGATGCCTACACTGCCAACCTCAAGCGCAATTCTATCCAATGTTTGGGTCTGTTGCTAATGCTTTGAGCATTTGAGCTTGCCCAGTTTATAGGGTCAGTGAAACTGAGCTTAAAATCAAGAGGTGATACTCTACACCAAGGGCATAACTGAAGCTGATCTGAGCAAGAAAGTCCCATAATAAGAGAGCAAGCACTTGATGGTAATCCTTCTACTAAATTGGCTGTATTCTGCTAGTGGAATCAAGTAGGCTGTCCGTAGAGGATTTGCAACAACAGAGCAGACCGTGAAAAAACGATCGCGCTCTTAGTGGGGTAGTATTTAAACAGAAGTCAGGGTAATTACTAATTGCTAATTGCTAAGATTAAGTCAGCCTTAGTAGCTCTCAGCCGAGACCCAGTACACCCATCTCTCGTCAACATAAACCAAGCGATCGCTGATAATGTCTATCAAACTTCCTCAGGTCGCCATTGCCAAAGTTTCTGGAAAAGTTCCTCTGCGGACTGTCCTTGTCGTTCCTTTTGTCCTGCAAATCTTTGCAGCCGTGGGACTGGTGGGATGGCTCTCCTGGAGTAATGGTCAGGTAGCGGTTAATGATTTAGCAGCTCAGTTGCGATCGGAAATTAGCGATCGCATTCATCAGCACCTCGAAACCTATACCGCTGTCCCTCTGTTAATTAATGAAATGAATGCTAGCGCTCTGAGACAAGGTCTCTTAAATTTATCAGACCCAAAGAGTATGGAGCTTCATTTCTGGGAACAAGGAAAATTATTTAAAGGCATGGGAACCATTGCCTTTGCTAATGAATTTGGAGATTTTGTTGGGGCAAACAGAAGCGAAGGCTATATCACCTTTGCGGATGAATCTACAGGGAAAGCTCTCCGTAGATATAGCGTCGATGAGCAAGGGAATTATCTGCAATTAATCCGCTCTCGACCCAATTATGACCCTCGCAAGCGTTCCTGGTACAAAATTGCCCTGCAAGTGGGTCATACCACCTGGACTCCTCTAGAAGCTTCGTTTAGTAGTCGCAGACTGGATGCTACCACCGTCTCTCCTTTTTACGATAAAACAGGGACTCTGCGAGGGGTTTTTATGGCGGAACATAGCGCTTCACAGATCAATGATTTCCTGCGGGAGCTAAAAATTGGCAAGTCAGGACAAACCTTTATCATCGAGCGCTCAGGGTTGTTGGTTGCTAGTTCCAGTCAACAGCAACCTTTTGTGATTAAAGGTCAAGAAATAGAACGGCTTGAGGCTGAAAATAGTGAAGATTCATTAATTAAATTTGCTGCTAAAAATTTAAAAATTCGCTTCGGTGATTTTACTAAAATTCAGAAACCTCTACAATTTGAATTTGCGATTAATAAGCAACGACAATTTGCCCAAATTGTCCCCTTTTCTAATCAAAAAGGACTGGATTGGCTAATCATTGTTGTGGTTCCAGAAGCTGATTTCATGGAGCAAATCAATGCCAACAGTCGCACCACTATTTTCTTATGTTTTGGAGCTTTAGTGCTAGCGATTTTATTAGGCATCTTGACAGCTCGCTGGATTACTCAGCCAATTCGACGCTTGAAAGCAGCGAGTATGGCAATCGCTGACGGAGAATTAAACCAAAAAGTAGAGGTAAAAATTATTAATGAATTGCGAGCTTTAGCTCAATCTTTTAACAAAATGGCTCAGCAGTTGCGGGAGTCGTTTACTGCGTTAGAACAAGCGAATGCCGAACTAGAACAACGGGTAGAACAACGGACCGGTGAGCTGAAACTAGCCAATCAAGAAATTATGCAGCTTAACCAGCGACTGAAAGCAGAAAATCTTCGCATGAGCGCTGAGTTAGAAGTGACGCGGAAACTGCAACAAATGATTTTGCCGACCGAAGAAGAACTCAACCAAATTTCAGAATTAGACATTGTAGGATTTATGGAACCGGCTGCGGAAGTCGGCGGTGATTACTATGATGTGGTACACCAAGATGGTCATATTAAAATTAGTATTGGCGATGTGACTGGACATGGCTTAGAAAGTGGCTTGCTGGCCATTATGGTGCAAGCCGCTTTGCGAGCCCTCCTGGCTAATCACGAAACCGATCCAGTTCAAATTTTAAAGACACTTAACCGCACCGTTTATGATAATGTTCAGCGGATGAATTTAGATAAAATTTTAACAATTTCACTTTTAGATTATTTCCAAAATACTTTAATTTTAAGCGGGCAGCATGAAGAAATGATTGTCATTCGAGCTGGCAGTGACAGCAACCCTAGAGTCGAAAAAATCGAGACGGAATACTTAGGTATGCCCCTCGGATTAGAACCTGATATTGCTAACTTCCTGAATTCCACGCAGGTAGAATTACAATCAGGAGACGTAGTGATTCTCTACACTGATGGCATTACTGAAGCGGAAAATATCCATCATGTACAATATAGTTTAGACCAGCTCATTAAAATAGTTAAACAAAACTGGCAGCACTCAGCTCGTGAGATCAGACAAGCCATTATTGACGATCTACGACAGCACATCGGGGAGCAAAAAGTTGATGATGACATCACATTAGTGGTGTTCAAGCAGAAGTAGCGACTCCGAGCGTATTCCCTGAGTCCAATAAAATTCGGGGTTATTAAGAAATTTTCTCCCTATGAGACTCGATAGCCACTATTCTATTTCTCACCCCTCTGAACTTGCCGCCCTCAATGCGTTGCAAACTCCCACCTGGATTTTTGATATTGAGAAGGTGCAGATGTGGTGGGCCAACCAAGCCGCTTTGCATTTGTGGGGTGCAAGCAGTTTAGAAGAACTACTCAACCGTAACTGGAGTGAAGTTTCAGAAGCAACGCGAACTCGTCTGAAAGCTTATTTGCAACAGTTTCAGCAAGGGGAAACTGTGATCGAACAATGGACTTTTTACCCCCAAGGACAGGCCGTTCCTGTTCGCTGCGTTTGTTCTGGTATCTACATTGAATCAGGTCGCTTGGCCATGCTGGTAGAAGGGGTAACACTTGCCGTCGAAGCGATCGACTCTGACATTCTGCGCTGCGTGGAGGCCCTACGCCACACCACCGTTATGATTTCCCTTTACACCGCTAACGGTGACTCTCTCATGCAGAACCCCGCTGCGATGAATTGTTACGGCCCGGAGAACAAAGTCTCGCCTGTTGGTGATGCTTTTAGCCAACGGTTTGCTGACTCTAAACAAGCTGAAGCTGCTCAAGTTGCCATTGAAGCAGGAGAAGTTTTCAGTTTAGAAACTCAAGTTCAAACTTTGAAGGGGCTCCGCTGGCACGGGGTGGATGTGCGACGCACCAATGACCCAGCGACTGGAAACCCGATGATTTTGGTAAATGAGAAAGATATCACCGATCGCAAGCTGGCCGAAGCAACCTTGCAAAAAGCTCTCGCTCAGCTCGCTCAGGCTAACCAAGAAATCGCACTCCTTAACCAGCGACTCCAAAATGAAAATCTCCGCATGAGTGCTGAGTTAGAAATCACTCGCCATCTCCAGCAACTAATCTTGCCAAAAGTAGAGGAATTAGAATTAATTTCAGAATTAGATATTGCTGGGTTTATGGAACCCGCTGACGAAGTTGGGGGTGACTATTATGATGTACTTTGTAACAATGGTCATATCAATATTAGTATTGGGGATGTTACGGGACATGGTTTAGAAAGTGGTGTGCTGATGATTATGGTCCAAACCGCAGTGCGGGCGTTGTTAGCTAACCAGGAAACTGACCCCTTTCAATTTTTTACAGCGCTCAATCATACCATTTATGACAATGTGCAACGGATGAATTCTGATAAAAATCTTTCTTTGATTTGGCTTGATTATCACGATCATCTTCTCTCTATTAGCGGTCAACATGAGGAAGTCATTATTGTGCGGGCTAGTCAGGAAGTTCTGCTAGTTGATACCAACGATTTAGGCTTTCCAATTGCGCTGGATGTCGATATTACTGATTTTATTTCCAAAATCGAGGTGCCGCTGTATCCTGGAGATGTGGTGGTACTTTATACAGATGGTATTACTGAAGCAGAAGACATGGATCATACTTTCTATGGTCTTGAGCGACTGGTTGCAGTGGTTCAACAAAATCAACTCGGTTCAGCCAGTGAAATTAAGCAGGCTGTCATTGATGATTTACGGCAGCATATTGGGACCCAAAAGGTTTATGATGATATGACCCTCCTCGTGCTAAAGCATCAATAAAAAAACCAAAAATTTTTAATGTTTAAATAGGAGAAATGGTAAAAATGCTCGGCAAATCTTTCTACCCACTCTTGACCAGGATTTACAGAAAAGCTCTTCAGCCCTTGCTTCTAGACCAGAAGGCAGTATGGCAAGCATTATTAATGGGAATTATCTACTTTGCCGTCAGCGAAATCTCTTTGTCGGTAGCGGTTATTGGTGGCAGTGCCACTCCCGTCTGGCCTTCCTCTGGCATCGCGCTTGCTGCGGTTTCATTGCTGGGATATCACCTCTGGCCAGGAATTTTTTTCGGTGCTTTTGCGGCTGATTTATTAGGACGATCGTTCACTCTTGTCAATTTTTTATCTTATTCATTTGCTGGACTTGGTAATACTTTAGGTGTCCTTGTAGGAGCTTATTTAATTAAACGCTTTACTGGCAACTCCTATCCCTGTGACCGAGTCAGAGGTGTGTTTTTATTTGTTCTCCTTGGCGGGGTGCTAAGTTCTGTTTTAGATGCAACCATTGGTGTCACTTCATTATCACTGGCAGGCAAAATTCCTTGGACTAAATATGGGACGATTTGGTGGACTTGGTGGACTGCAAATGCAGTAGGGTTACTGGTGTTTACCCCCGCTCTTCTCTCTTGGAGTCGAGGGGTGAAAGACGTGAAACAATTTATCAAACAGCGGGGATTAGAAGTTGCCAGCTTATTCTTAATCACCCTGATAGTTTGTCAAGTTGCTTTTAGGAGTGGTTATCCGGTTGAGTATCTATTTCTTCCCCTCTTAGTTTGGGCAGCATTTCGTTTTGGTCAACAGGGATCTACCCTCCTCATCAGCAGTGTTTCGATTCTAGCTATCGTCGCTACCGCTCAAAATTTTGGACCTTTTGTTCGTCAATCTGTTGATGAATCATTGTTACTTTTACAATCATTTGTGGGAGTAGTCGCTGTCACCACTTTAATTCTATCGGCTGTTTTAAGCGAAAATAAAGAAGCGAATGCTCAATTAAAAATTGCCAACGCTGAGTTACAGCACCTTGATGAATTGAAAGACGAGTTTTTAGCGAATACTTCTCATGAACTCCGCACGCCATTAAATGGAATTATTGGCATTGCAGAATCTCTAATGGATGGTGCAACTGGACCCCTGCCATCCCTAACTCTTTCTAATTTAGAAATGATTACCTCCAGTGGCAGAAGACTTTCTAGTTTAGTGAATGATATTCTAGATTTTTCTAAACTCAAACACCAAACTATTGAACTGCAAAAAAAACCGATCGGAATGCGAGAGCTGGTTGATGTTGTCTTGAGCATTAGTCGTCCCTTAGTGGGTTCTAAAAATTTGCAGATAATTAATGCAATTTCTCCAGAACTTCCCGCGGTTTTAGTCGATGAAAATCGCGTTCAGCAGATTCTTTATAATTTAATTGGAAATGCCATTAAATTTACCGACAGTGGAACCATTGAAATTTCAGCAGAATTAGAAACCAAGAAGCCACTGAATTTAAGAAACAATAACCAATTAGCTATTACGGTTTCTGATACAGGGATCGGAATTCCAGAAGATAAAATTAGCCGCATTTTTGAATCCTTTGAACAAGCAGACGGTTCGACAGCAAGGGAATATGGAGGAACTGGATTAGGTTTAGCAGTTAGTAAGCAGCTTGTGGAATTACATGGCGGTCAAATTAGCGTCACCTCTACCATCGGTCTTGGTTCCCGATTTACCTTTACCTTACCAATTGCTGGAGAAAATTCAGAAACGTTACCGCAAATAACTGCCCGCAGCAACTTACGATCGAGGGTGAGTCACCAGTTACGCGAAATGCCAGGTCCCTTCAAGCAAACCCTTTCTATCGCTCCTGAATCTCATGGGTTTCGCATCTTAATTGTCGATGATGAACCAGTCAACCTCCAGGTATTGGTTAATCACTTGTCACTGCACAATTATGCAATTACGCAGGCGACAAATGGCAAGCAAGCCTTAGAGTTAATTGAAAAGGGATTTAAACCTGATTTAATTTTGTTGGATGTGATGATGCCGAGAATGACGGGGTATGAAGTCACGGAAAAACTGCGAGCAAAGTTTCCAGCGACTGAATTACCAATTGTGCTATTAACGGCGAAAAACCAAGTCATGGATTTAGTGGAAGGCTTGAGCGTTGGGGCCAATGATTACTTGACTAAACCCATTGCTAAAGATGAACTCCTAGCTCGCATCAGAACTCACATCAATCTCTGCCAACTCCGTGCTGAAAATATTCGCATGAGTGCTGAGTTAGAAGTGACCCGCCAACTTCAAAAAATGCTCCTCCCTGTGGCGAGTGAGCTAGAATCAATTGCTGAATTAGACATTGCTGCATTTATGGAACCTGCCGAAGAGGTCGGCGGCGACTATTACGATGCGATCGCGCGAGATAATCACGTTAAAATTGGCATTGGTGATGTGACGGGGCATGGCTTAGAAAGCGGTGTCTTGATGATTATGGCCCAAACTGCGGTACGAGCCCTCCTGGCAAATCAGGAGACCAACCTCGTGAACTTTTTAACGGCGATTAACCGAACGATTTATGATAACGTGCAGCGGATGAAAGCTGAGAAGTCTATGACCCTCACCTTACTAGACTATCACGATGGATTGTTACGATTAAGCGGCCAACATGAAGAAATCATTGTGGTGCGACAGGACGGGAGCGTGGAATTGATCGATACCATCAATTTAGGTTTTCCGTTGGGGCTAGAAGCAGATATTGCTGATTTCGTAGCAGAGGCTCAAGTACAGTTGGGATCGGGTGATGGTGCCGTCCTCTACACTGACGGTATTACTGAAGCTGAGGATATTCAGGGCAGGCTGTATGGTCTAGAGCGACTCGTTGAAGTAGTAAAATTAAACTGGTCGCATTCTGCGTATGAAATCAGGCAGGCAGTGATTGAGGATTTGCGTCAGCACATCGGGGAGCAAAAAGTTTACGACGATATCACTCTGGTAGTGTTGAAGCAAAAATAAGTATTTTTTGAGCGCAAATCGATAAAATGATGTCTGAAATCCCTTCTCTGTTCCAAGCTCCTTTTATTTCCCATCTTTCCACCCCTCATCTCACCTTAAAAATTAACATGACTCAGATATTCGGCGACTACGAGGAACTGCCTTTTGGCCAGGAATACTTGATCATAGGATTTTCACCAAGTTCCGTCCCTCTGAAGCAGCGGTGGCGCAACAATGGTTTGTCGGCTGACTTTCTTGCTGATTACTTGACAACCTTCTTTCCTGGCAATGCAGATAACCCCACCAGCATCGAGCAACAAGTAGAACTCAAAGGCGCTATTAGTTATATTGCCAATGAGTTACTAGAAAATGCGATGAAGTTTAATGATGAAACGACTCAGTATCCCATTAGCGTGAGGATGCAACTGGAGAGTAATCGAGTGGTGTTTCTGATTGCTAACAGTATCCCTCCTGCCGCAGTCGGAAATTTTCAAGCTTACATTAAGGAGTTGATCACTTCAGATCCGAGCGAACTGTACATCCAACAGTTAGAAAAAAATGCAGCAGACGAAAATTGTACGGCTTCCGGCTTAGGATTGCTGACAATGATACACGATTATATGGCTAAAATAGGCTGGAAGTTCGAGACTGTACAGACAGAGCCTGAGCTGATCTCAGTGACGACAATGGTGCAATTAATTATATAAACTATTGCAGTCAGTCACTGAATGTTGTTTAAGGAGTTTTGGGGTAATGGAAATTAAAACTGAAGACTATCGGATCTTATATGATGCAACAACGGCAACGGTCACTTGTGAAGGCTCCCTCCGCTTGAGTGGTATGGAAGAGTATGCCCCCATCGTTCAGTTACTCAATGATGTGGCTGAATCCGAACCGTCTAAGATCGTATTGAACCTGCGAGATCTAGAGTTTTTGAACAGTTCTGGAATCAATATGCTTTCTAAATTTGCCATCAAAGTGCGGCAGAAAGGAGACATTGAGATGGTGGTACAGGGTTCTCAGGACATCCCTTGGCAGGGAAAATCTCTGAGAAATCTGCTACGGCTGATGCCTTCTTTGAAACTGGAATTAGATTAGGATGATGAAGTAGGAGCTAACTGTAACAAGCAGATTCTCCTCTTTTTGTCAAGGCAGAGGCAGGAGTGCATGGAGGGAGAACAGCGATCCAAAGCAGAATTGCTTTTGGAAATAGAAAAGCTGCGCCGGGAATTAGAAGGTGTAAAGCGGGAAAAAGCTGACTTGGAAATTGTGCTGGAAACAACGACTGCTCATTCCGATCTGATTGAGGCTTTATTACAGGAGTCAAATCAACAACTCCGAGCCGAAATTAGTGAACGCCAACGCGCAGAAACAGCGCTACAAGCTGCACAAACAGAACTAAAATCACTGTTGGCAGTCTTAAGCAGGGATAAGGCGGACTTGGAAATCCTGCTGGAAATGGCCACGGCTCATGGCGATATCATTGGTGATTGGTTGCACAACTTATCCATTCGCGATCCACTGACAAGCTTGTTTAATCGTCGCTATATGGATGAGTACCTAACCCGCGAGCTCCTCCATGCCGAACAGCAGCAAAAACCCTTAGCAATTATGATGATCGATATCGATCACTTTAAACACTTTAATGATACGTTTGGCCATAAAGCAGGCGATCTTGTACTCCGAAAAGTCAGTCGATTCTTACAGACTCAGCAGCGCCATAAAGATGTTGTTTGTCGCTATGGGGGGGAGGAGTTGCTGATCGTTCTACCAGAAACCGATTTGGTAGAAGCTCATAAGCGAGCTGAACAAATGCGTGATGGCGTCAAGCAGTTTCAGCTCACCTACCTGCACCGCCCGCTGGATGCAATTTCTATTTCCATTGGGATTGCTTGTTTTCCGGAACATGGTCGCAGGAGTTCTGAACTCATCCAAGCCGCTGACGCTGCACTCTACTGCGCGAAGGCCGCCGGGCGCGATCGCGTGGTCACTGCTGAATGCTAGCTTCGATCAAATCTTAACCTTGAAAACAGCTTTGCCGATCCCGATTCATTTTACAAAAAGCGATAACATTAATAAAATTATGTGCTATTCTACGGCTGAAATAAACAGGAGGCACAGTGAAGCTAACCCAGAAAATTATGGCTGAGTTAGAGGGGTCGAGCGAGGAATTTAGTTGAGCATCGCACCCTTGGCAAAAATGATTGAGTTGATAGTGATACTTAGTGAGGATATCCGTCTAGATGTGTCATCCGGTCTCGATCGGGGTTCGACTCCCAAGGCGATGCAAGAACAAGAACCATCACGAGAACAGTTACTTTTAGAAATCGCAAGATTGCGCCAAGAGGTAGAGGAGTTAAAGAGGGAAAAAGCCGACCTGGAAATTTTGCTGGATACAACCACAGAACACTCCGATCTGATGACGGCAGAGTTGCACAACCAAGCATTAGAGACCGTGCGTGCCAGCGAGAGAAGGTTGAGGCAATTTCTAGAAGCAATTCCAGTCGGAGTTGCGGTACTAGACGCCTCCGGTAAACCCTACTATACCAACCGTGCAGCGAAACAGCTCTTGGGCCAAGGAATCGAGCCATTAGCAACAGTCCAGGAGTTGCCAGAGGTCTATCAAATTTATCTGGCCGGAACTGACCAAATTTACCGTTACGACCGCTTACCCGTCGCACAAGCTTTGCAGGGTGAAATCGCAATGGCTGACGATCTCGAAATCCGCCGAGGTGAGCAGATACTACCCATCGAAGCTTGGGGAACGCCGATTTTTGATGAACAGGGTCAGGTTACTTACGCGATCATTGTCTTTCAAGATATTACCGAGCGCAAGCTAGCAGAAATGGAGCGCCAAAAGTTAATTCAAAAACTTTCGGAGCTGAATCACAATTTAGAAAAAGCTTTGGATGCGGAATTAGAAATTACGGATGCCTACGGTCGATTCGTCCCTCACCAGTTTCTGCATTTACTCGGCTATGAAAGCATTGTTGATGTCCGGTTAGGCGATCATGTCCAACAGGAAATGTCTGTATTTTTTGCTGATATCCGCGACTTCACAAGGCTTTCGGAAAATATGACCCCCGCTGACAATTTTCAATTTATTAATGCTTATTTGAGTCGCATGGAACCAGCGATTACTGCTCATAATGGTTTTATTGATAAATATATTGGGGATGCAATTATGGCTTTGTTTGGCGGGATTGCGGATGATGCAGTCCAAGCCGGTATTACCATGCTAAAAAGTCTTGCTGAATACAATATGACGCGGGGGAGACCAGGACGACCGAAAATGCAAATTGGGATCGGTATTAATACAGGATTGTTAATGCTTGGTACTGTGGGGGGTCAAAACCGGATGGAAGGCACAGTCATTAGTGATGCTGTTAATTTATCGTCTCGAATTGAAGGATTGACCAAGGAATATGGGGTGCAATTACTAATTTCTCAACATACTTTAGACCGCTTGGTTCTACCCAGTGAGTATGCGATTCGCATGATCGATCAAGTACAGGTTAAGGGTAAATCAGAATTAGTCACTGTCTATGAAGTTTTTGATGCCGATCCCCCAGAAATGTTAGAGGGAAAGTTAGCCAGTTTAACAATGTATCAAGAAGCAATTTCGCTGTATCATCAGAAAGCCTTCAAACAAGCGAAGAAACTTTTTACGGAGTGTTGGGAAAAAAATCCGGCCGATCGAGTGGTTAGTATTTATTTGAAACGCTGTCGAGATTGGCGATTACTCTTGGAAATTTAGAAGCTGGAGGTGAAGTCGTGCTACTTTTACCTGATTCATCCCTGCGAGGTGCCATGACCCTTGCTCAGGGATCGCTGCTAATCGCTCATACTTAAGAGAGAAAACAGCTAACCATTAGCGATTTCCAAAATTTATCCTGCTTTGCCGGCCTGAAAAAAGTGCCCTAGCAATTCATGTTATCAAAAACAAAAAAAGGGATTTTAGATGGGTCCGCTAGAAGAATTTGTCAAGGCTCTCAAAATAAAGAGCCAATTTGACAAGCGATCTTTCAAAAAATTGGGATTGCTAAACAGCTTTTCCTCAACTGATTGAATGAAATGATAGAAAGAGGATTACCCCATTATTTTGTAATTTCCAGCCATAAAACCTAGAAAAAATGTCAAGAAACTATTTAGATTTCTTCCAGCTTGGGATGAGTGGTTGTACCTCGCTCATCGTTAGTGGATGATTTTTTCGATGAGGTTGCTGCTTTTTTAGAAGCTTTCGGAGAAAGTAAGGCGGTGATTTTATTTCCTTCTTTTTTAGGAGCTTGCTGAATGTCTGCGATCGGTTCTAACTCCTTAGTAATGCGCTCTAAAAGTGATTGAGCGATGTTACTGTGTTGAGTTTCCCGTCCTCGCAGAGTCACCGTCACTTTGACTTTATCCCCATCTGAAAGAAATCGCTCTGCTTGGGAAACGCGCACTTGATAGTCATGTTCTGCGATGTTATACCGGAGTTGCAATTCCTTTAAAACGCTTGCTCGCGGCTTGCTAACCTTTTTCGCTTGCTGGTACTGCCACTTACCATAATCCATGACTCGGCAAACAGGCATATCCTTGTTGTCGCTAACCAGGACGAGATCCAATTCTTTTTCTTCTGCGATCCGCATGGCCTCTTCGGGGGTCATAATTCCGAGTTGAGAGCCGTCACTATCAATGACCCGGATTTGAGGAAAACGAATCCGTTCGTTGATCGCAGGTAAGTTGCGACTTTGGTTTTTTTGTTCGATAGGCATGAGTAACTAGATAATATATTTACCAATTCTATTGTATAGATGAACGTTAGGGTGCGTCAACTGACTAAGCGAAAGCAAGGGAAAATGAAGGGGCAAGGATTTAGCTTAGGGGTCCTACAGTTTCAGCAAGCCGAGCCTCGTTTCATGGGGGAAGTAGGCAAAAATGGGTATTCGATCGCTGGGGACTTGCTGACCGAGTGTACTGACTCCTTGGTAAAAATTTGGCAAGGGAGTGCGACCGCCCCGGTCAAACTCCTAAAAAAAGGATTGGCTAATGCTAGACTGTCCAGCACGTTTTTCCTCAACTTCTGATAGTTAGAACTCACTGAATCAACTTTCTCAAGGATTCGACTTGGCTGAGAATCTAACTTTTCTGACCCAATTTACCCTCAAGCCTACCGGGTATTTAGCACTATCTCTTCAGAACTCTTCTCTACTCTTAAAAGTAACGTTGTTACCCAGCAATCGGAGAGGTCTGGAAACCGATCGATCCTGTAAACCGCTTAAATAATAAACGGTTCTATGTAATTGTGATGCCACTCTCCTCTAAATCGTTCAGCAATTAAGGGCTTAACTTGAAATTTAGGAGGACATCCCTCAAAAACATCAATTCGCAAACCAGAGTAGGGTCGCCGTTTCCGAGAACCTTGGCCATTGCGACCCACAAAGAGTTTTGAAGTAGCAACGGGGCGACTACCCCGGTGCGGTTGCATTTCCCGATCGCCTCGAACCTCCTCAACTTCCATTAATAATGCCCCTTCCGGACGCTGGCGACGCAGACTGTGACCACTTCCTCCACAGACGAGCCAAGGGGTGTGAGCATCGGCGTGGCCCGTATCGCCAGTGCGTAGGTATTCCAAGCAATGAGCGTGACCTGACAAAACTAGATCCACCACCGATCGCCCCTGAGCCAACTCAGCTACTGTATCCGCTACCTGGTTCAACACCAAGCGGAGGCGGTGGCGAATTGCCAGGGTTTGAGCTTGGTTCCATTTCGTGGCTTCCGTGACATAGGGTGGATGGTGTAAGTAAATGACGCGACCCCGTACTTCTGAACTGTGCCAAGACTCAATCAGCCGTTTTTGGAGCCAGTCAAGCTGTTCCCAGTCAGTCGCGCTTTTTTCTCCTGAGGAGGTGAGTTGTTTGTCGATATCGAGCCGTTGTTCGTCAATTTGGGCAATTTTAGTGCGAACGTCGTCTAACTGTTCCAGATCTTCGGAGCGGTCGCGGTTCAATCTGGTAGAGCTGTCCAGAAGTTGCATTTTTTCACGCTCTAACTCCTGTTTTCGCGTTTCCAATTGCTGCCGGTAAGCGTCACCGGCCTTTGTTGCAGGCAGTGGTAGGGGTGTATTAAACGTATTCGAGTCGAGGGCAAAAAAGTCAATGCCGCCACAGCGGAAAGTGTAATAGCGGTTGGGTAAACGGGTAAAGCGTCCAGGTTCGTAGCGGAGACAGCGGCCCGTTGCAGTCTGGGCGTTGTAGTGGCGATCGAGGTGACTCTCAAGCTGGGACGGCCAGACTAAGGCTTTGAGATAGTCGAGAAATGCTTTCGCATAAGCATTACCTTGATCTGAACCGTGCCAACCAACATCAAAGTCTAACTTAGAGTTTAACAGGCGACGGAGTGGTAATGCAGCCTGGGCTAAAATGCCGTAGATGAGGGGAAGGTCATAGTAGTCATGGTTTCCAGGCACCGGCAGGAATGGTAAGTTGAAAACCATTTTGTCGTAAGTAATGCTTTTGGGGCGATCGCCTCCGACCAGAAATTCTTGGTAGGGTTGAATGAAGTTTTGCAGGTAATACTCGCTGGAGCCTACTAAATAAATGACATCACCCGTGTGCAGCACGAAGCGACAATCCTCACGGTGTTTGCTCATCATTTCTGCGATCCGTCGCTGGGGATTGTATCCACCATGAGCCCCCGAACCGCTATCACCAATAACCAAAAATGAGAATTCTGGGCTGTCTGGAAAACCACTATCTAAAACCAGTTGTGTTTGATCGATCCCCCGCTCGGTAATTAACCGATCTTGCCACCGCACTCGCTCTTTCATTTTACCAATTTTGACGGGAATTGGCGGATCGGATACGAATTGCACGCAGCAAAACTCCTAGCTGTCTAAATGGCTAGTCTATACTACCGTATGCAGAAAAAATTTACCTCCCTCCTAAGAAACAAATTCTAGGGCAGCAGGTAGAGGAGCAACTTTAACTCGGTGTGAAAAAATATGCGTTCGCTATCCGCCAAGTCCTGTCTCAGATTAGCTAGAACTCTGAGAGTCTTTTCCCCTGCTTACCTAGTCATGAAACCTGGAAAGATCGCAGGGGATTTTCATCGCCATTTCTGCAATTTTATCAGAGCGTGATAAAATCGTCAACTCCTATTTCTGGTACAGTAACCCCGCTCAAAAGCGCAAGGGATTGACCTGTTGTTTTCAGTTTTATCAAAGCATTACCGTCATTAGTTGGTGAAATTTCTAACCCCTCAAACGTAATTCCTCCCGATAAACCTAACAAATCCTGAGATTGGGTAAAGTCAGAAATAATTTGGAATCCTTTCCCTAACACAAACGTATCCTGTCCTTCGCCTCCAATTAAACTATTTTCGCCAAAATCTCCGTACAAAATATCATTACCCGAGCCACCACAGAGGGTATCATTATCGAGTCCTCCGTAGAGGGTATCATCTCCTTCACACCCAGAGAGGATATCCTTGCCACTCCCTCCGCTTAAGAAATCATTGCCTTTACCGCCACAGAGGCTATCACTCCCAATTTGTCCAAACAGAGAATCATCGCCTAAGCTACCAAAGAGGATATCATTGTCTTTGCCACCAAGTAAGCAATCATTGCCTTTACCGCCCTCGATAAAGTCATTGCCTAAATTGCCATTAATGGTGTCACTATTTTCACGGCCATTAATGGAATCATTGCCTTTATTCCCAAAGATGGAATCCCTGCCAAAACTGCCAAGGATAATATCATTATCTTTCCCTCCAAACAGCAATTGATTTCCGGGACCTCCAACAATAAAATCGTTCCCTTCATTCCCATTGAGAGTATCGTTTCCGAATCCTCCAAATAAGTTGTCATTCCCTGCTAAAGCCTGGAAAGTATGGGCAGATTTCCCACTATAAAAAGCGTCGTTTTGGAGCGTGCCAATTTTGAGTCCCTGCTCGCCATAAATAATTCTATCAATTGGTTGATTGGGGCGATTGAGGTTGGGACGGGGTATGGTTTTGCAGAAACAACAACCACTGGGGGTGCGATCGCCTATGGGTAATGGTATCGCCGTTGGCGTTAGGCCATTATCTGGCAAGGATACAGGTGATGGTGTGGGTGTTAATGTTGGCGTCGGCGTTGGCGTTGATGTGGGAATTGGTGTTGGCGCTGGCGCTGGCGTTGGAATTGGTGTTGGCGTTGGTGTTGGTGTTGGCGTTGATGTGGGAATTGGCGTTGGTGTTGGTGTTGGCGTTGATGTGGGAATTGGTGTTGGCGTTGGCGCTGATGTGGGTGTTGGCGTTGATGTGGGAACTGGCGCAGGTGTTGGCGTTGCTGTAGGAATTGGCGCTGGTGTGGGTGTTGGCGTTGGCGTTGATGTGGGAACTGGCGCAGGTGTCGGTACTGGCGTTGGCGCTGGTGTGGGTGTTGGCGTTGGCGTTGATGTGGGAACTGGCGCAGGTGTCGGTACTGGCGTTGGCGCTGGCGTAGGAACTGGCGTTGGCGCTGGCGTAGGAACT
>JBLNEP010000053.1:0-49108 GCA_050262755.1 Actinomycetota bacterium
AGCTAAGATTTAATTCGCCTAATTGGGTAATAATTAAGAGTTTTAAGAATGCTTTTTTCCGATTATTCATTATTCACAATTATCAATTTTTGTCAAGTTTATTTAGATGCGTTTACCCTGGATCCGTAGGGGAAATTACAGAGAAGCGAGAGGAGAGTCGGTAGATTCACGCTCCTCTGTTTTTGCTGCCAACCACAGCCATGAGAGAGTAGTTTCTGAGCGCCAAAAATGAGAATTTTTTCTGAAGATAAAATCCCCAAGCTCTGCTTTTTTTGCAGCCCTTAACTTATACCGTAAATCTTGAAATTTATCCGGAATTTTTGATTTTTTTTGGAAGAGTTTCAGTTCGGGAATCTTTACGCAAACTTTAATTTTCTGCCCGGATCAGAACCTAAAAATAGATGTTAGTGTAAAAGTAAGGAATTCAAACAGAAATGCTGAGGTTTCAGGCTTCCTCATCCGCAGGCTGCAAGCAGCTAGAGAAGCCTTAGATTGCCAACGCAAAAAGACTTTTCCTTTAACAGCGCAAACTAAAAAGCGAAGTAAATTCTTATGTACGCACCCGGTTGGACTATAACCGAACCTCAATTTGACCCTACAAAAGCGCACCACCAAGAAACCGTCTTTACCCTAGGCAATGGCTACTTAGGCACTCGCGGCACATTTGAGGAAGGCTACCCAGGCGCAAAGCCAGCCACCTTTATCAACGGCGTCTATGATGATATTGCGATCGCCTACACTGAACTGGCGAACTGTCCAGATTGGCTATCGATGGTGATTGCGATCGCAGGCGAATATTTCAGCCTCGCGCGCGGCCAAATCCTCAGCTACCAGCGCCAACTTGACCTACGACGGGGAATTCTCAGCCGTGACATTCGCTGGCGGAGTCCCGGCGGCCACACGGTAGACCTCCACTTTGAGCGCTTTACCAGCATGGCCGATCTGCGCGTCGTCGGGATTCGTTGCCAAGTCACCCCCATTGACTTTGGAGGCGAAATCGAGATCCAAGCCGGCCTGAACGGCTATCCCGATAACCAAGGCGTAAAACACTGGGAATGGATCAACCAGGGAATTGGTAACTCCCCTTCCCCCAATTGCCACAGCATTTGGCTGCACCTCCGCACGCATCATTCCGACTTAGAACTAGCAATGGCGGCGCGACTGGACATTAGCGACCACCAAACCAGCTCTACTCTGCCTGTAAAAGCCTTCGTTATTCCTGGCTACCCCATTTTAACTGCGAGTTTCAGTGCCCATCCCGGCCAAACCGTAACCGCCGAAAAAGTAGTCAGTATTTTCACCACGCGGGAAACCGAAGCACCCGCGATCGCCGCCGTCGAAAAACTCATCAGCTTACCCGACTACCAAACCCTGCGGGAATCTCACTGCGCTGCTTGGGCCAAACTCTGGAAAGAGTGCGACGTATTGATCGAAGGCGATACCCAAGCTCAACTCGCCGTTCGCTACAACCTATTCCAACTGCTGCAAGCAGCACCCCAGCAGGACTCGCAAGTCAGCATCCCCGCCAAAACCCTCTCTGGTTTTGCCTATCGCGGTCACGTTTTTTGGGACACGGAAATCTTTATCGTTCCCTTCCTTACCTTTACCCAACCTGCGATCGCCCGTAACCTCCTCTCCTACCGCTACCATACCTTGCCTGGAGCTCGACGCAAAGCAGCCGCCAGCGGTTACAAGGGAGCCATGTTTGCTTGGGAAAGTGCTACCACTGGTGATGAAGTCACGCCTCGCTGGGTGCCTGATGCGGAAGGAACCGACTTAGTGCGGATCTGGTGCGGTGATATCGAACAGCATATCACCGCTGATGTTGCTTACGCCGTCTGGCAATATTGGCAGGCGACGGGTGATGATGACTGGATGCACCGCTACGGCGCAGAAATTCTCCTGGAGACTGCTACTTTTTGGAGTAGTCGCGTGGAGTGGAATGGCGATCGCCACCGTTATGAAATCCGCGATGTCATTGGCCCGGATGAATACCACGATCACGTCAACAACAATGCTTTCACCAACCAGATGGCACGGTGGAATTTAGAAACGGCCTTGTCAGTGTGGCAGTGGTTGCAGGAACAGCATCCAGACACCGCCGATCGCCTCAAGCAACAACTCGGCCTCAACTCCGAACGCCTAGAAAAATGGGCGGAGATTGCCGATCGCCTGTGGATACCCGTTGACCCCCAAACCGGATTAATTGAGCAAGCAGAAGGGTTTTTTAGTCTAGAAGACATCAACCTAACCGAATGGGAACCCCGCCAGCGTTCGATGCAGGCAATTCTGGGAATTGAAGGTGCGAATAAGCGACAAGTGCTCAAGCAAGCGGATGTTTTAATGCTGTTATATCTGTTGCGCGACCGCTACGACCGGCAGACTCTCCAGGTGAATTGGGATTATTATAACCCTCGCACCGATCACACCTATGGTTCCTCCCTCGGCCCAGCGATCCATGCGAGTTTGGCCTGTGCATTAGGCAACCCAGTGGCAGCTTACGAACATTTCATGCGAGCGGCTTTGGTAGACTTAGAAGACGTGCGCGGCAACGCAGGCGAAGGCATTCATGCTGCTTCTACGGGTGGTGTGTGGCAGTCCATTGCTTTTGGGTTTGGTGGGGTGCGGTTCACGGAACAAGGGCCTGTCGCAACTCCTCACTTGCCTCCTGGTTGGACTCGTCTAAAGTTTAAGCTGTGCTGGCGCGACCGCTGGTATGAGTTTGACTTGAGGCCGGAAAATTTAGCGGAGACACCAGCGATCCAGGCGGTAATTTTCGACCTCGACGGGGTACTCACAGATACCGCAGAATACCACTATTTGGGCTGGAAGCGACTGGCGGATGAGGAAGGAATTCCCTTCGATCGGCAGGCAAATGAAGCGATGCGGGGTTTGGCCCGGCGGGATTCACTGCTACAACTGTTAGGCGATCGCAAAGCAACGGAAGCGCAGTTTCAGGAGATGATGGAGCGCAAAAACCGTTACTATGTGGAGTTGATTGAGGGCATTACGGCTGAGGATTTGCTGCCGGGAGTGAGCGAATTTTTGGCGGAACTGCGAGCCGCAGGGATTAAAATTGGCATTGGTTCCGCGAGTAAGAATGCCCGCAGTGTGGTGCAGCGCTTGGGAATTGGTCAGTCGGTTGATGCGATCGCAGATGGTTACAGCGTCGTGCGTTCTAAACCCGCCCCGGATCTGTTTCTACACGCGGCTGAACAGTTAGGCGTTGCGCCGGAAGCGTGCATCGTTGTGGAAGATGCGGACTCTGGCGTGCAAGCGGCCCTCGCGGCCGGGATGTGGGCCGTCGGGTTGGGGCCAAGTGAAAGGTTCCAAAAACCACACCTGGTGTTATCGAGTTTGGAGGGTGTCCGCTGGGAGGAATTGCTGGCAACACTGGCAACCGTTGGGCGATCGTCTGTAATCGTTAGCGATCGGAGTGCAGCAACTCCTTCAACTTTGGCGATCGGTGCAGTCTCGCGGTCCTGATCGGGGAGGGGAGTCTTTCTATTGACTCCCCCACTTTCCCCTGATTCCGATGGTTTGGGAACAGGGGAAATAAGCTGCACTGCATTGAATTTGTACTTCCCGGTCTCTTCAAGTTTTTGGGGAATGGGTAGGCAATGACGAAGGAGATCGAATCGAGTCTATCGTAATTGTTAAGGAAAGGAAGGATCGGAGCTTGGCTGATTTCCACAATTACATTCAGCCTCATTTTCTCTTTTCCTTCCTTAAGTAACTTGATCTAACACTTTCACAACTTGATTATAAATTTCCTCGGCCTGCTGCGGAGAATTGCCAATACTTGTCAATCCTACTTTTCCAAATTCCGACAGGCAACCCATCAAGTGGAACAGAGTTCCCGTTTCTGTACTCGTATCATAGTGTAACTGATTTTCAGCAATAATATTCATTAAATCTTCCGGCAATAACCCCCGATAGCGAGATTTTTGTAAATTGTCAGAAGCGACATAATACTTCGGATGACCTTGACGACTGTAAAACAAACCAGTCGAAGGTTCATAGCGACCATTAGTTAATAACTTTAACGTCATAAACGGATGAGTTGTACCTCCCTTCCGTAAGTTAATTTCAATGGCTTGAATGTCCCAGTTTCCCTTCTCTTGATGCACCGCTAGATAATCGACTGAAAATCGCTCTAAAGCTCCTTTTTCTGCTAAATTTTGCCCAACTCGCCTCCCTAATTCCTGCAAGCGCAACCGATACTCTTCCTGCGCGGGGAACCGACAACCCAGAAATATTTGCCCGTCGTCTCCCCCTAAAATTTGATCGTGAGTTGAGAGAATTTCCACTTCCCCCGTCGGGGTAATTCGGCACTGGATACTGGGCGATCGCTTTTCATGGCCTTCAATAAACGCTTCGACAATTCCCCCCAACTCTTGCAAGCGACGGCTAAAATTTACCCAAGTCTCGCCCACTGCTTGAAAACGCAACTGTGGGAAGCGATCGCGGATCGCTGTTACCCTTTCTGAAGCAGGAACCTCTTGGAGGGGGTGGAGTTCCAGCACTGCATTTCCTTCTCCGGAAAAACCTTCATTTAACTTAATCACGATCCGCTTTAACTGCGGTTGACGTTCCCACAACTCGCCAGCAACTTTGGCTAAATCTTCCTCATTCCAAACAAGCTGAGAACCATCGGGATGAGGGATACCACACTCCTGAAAAATTTGTCTGCTACCGCTTTTGGTTCCCCAGTATAGCAAATCCGGGTCGCACGCTAATAAAGGAATTCCTAATTTTACAGAGAGTTCCCGCTCTAACAGGGTGGAATTATAACAAACCATATAAGATTTGGCCGGTCGCAGTGATTGCCGAATCCGCTCCATGAGGCGAGGACGTTCTAAAATCTTTTGTGTGAGAGATTTAGCTGCAGCATCATACGTTGAGAAGAGCAGTAAGCGATCGCGGGCATGAGAAAAAGGAATTCCTGGCAAAAGTTGTAAATAATAATCAATCACCATCGGGTGCAATGGCATTGAAGTAATATAGATTAGGCGCGTTCGAGGATTCCGCAGACGAATTAACGAAAATAAATGTCGCTCTTCGTAGTGATGGGCTCCTTCCACCTTCTGTAACTCTTGCTGGTCTAAGCTGACGGAAGGGATCACCAAGATATCATAATCGCCGCGATCGAACTGCTCAATGGTGTGCCAGCGATCGCGCAATTGAGCTTGAAGTTGCCTGAACTGTTGTGCTTGCTTGGAGGAAGAAGCCCTGAACTCTTGCATTTAGCTCTAGCCTACCCCGATCTAGATCATAATCATCGATCATATATTGGGAAGGTCACAGCCTGGCTCTATCTTCTATCCTAAATCTGAAATGGTGAATCTGAAAACAGCTCGTAACTTATCAGCTCGGAAACAATTGGATCGGTCTCGTACAACAGTCGTCTGCCATCTACTGGGAGAGTCAATACTCCTGCACTCTCCTAAAAACCGATGCCTACCTCATCTCACAATCGCTACTCAACTTCCTTAATTACGCATCATTCAGAAGGGAACAAAGATGTTTAATAATATGAATTTAAAAGCCCGCATGAATGCCGCCTTTCTTTTCACCGGCTTCATTGTCTTTATGGTCGCTTTAGCTTCTTGGAGTGGAAATACTCGCCTGAGCAAACATATTGATACATTGGGGAGTAATAGTTTACCCAGTGTTGAGGGGTTATGGAAAATCAATGAAGGGCAAACTCAAATCGAATCTTCAGAAAGGGCGCTCCTAAATCCGAAACTAAATCTACAAGATCGGCAGGCAGAATTAGCCAGAATTAAGAGAGCTTGGGAACAAATCGAAATGGGTTTCAAGCAATATGAATCAACCCCTCGAACTGATGAAGAAGATCGAGTGTATAAACAACTTCTTACCAACTGGAATTTATGGAAAAAAGACCACGAAGCTTTCCTCCAACTCAATCAAAGATTTGAGAGCTTAGGGATTCTGACTCCTTTTGAAAGACAGCTTGAACTCATCCGTCAGAATAAAGAAAATTCACCGGAAATGGTGGCTGCAAAAAACGCCAGCAATCTTTACACTCAACTGGTGCAACGGTCTCAAGAGAATCGCGCTTCCTTTGAAGCAGCAACCAAATCGATTCTAGAGGACTTAAAAATTAACGAAGACATAGCAGAAAAAGCAGAAAAAGAAGCCTTGGCAGATGTTAAACATACTAGATTTTGGGTGGTGGTTGGGCTGGTACTCGGTCCATTGACGGCCGTTTTGTTTGGAGCTTACTTCAGTAATACCATCGCCAAACCCTTGGGAAGTAAGATTGCAGGAGTTGTTGATGTTGCAGAAAAGATATCGAACGGCAATTTAACCACTCAAATTCAACTCAGCGAAAAACAGGATGAAATTGGGAAGTTGCTAGCGGCTTTCCAACGCATGAATTTGGGATTAAATACATTAATTCGGCAAGTTCAACAGTCAGGGATTCAAATCACCACCTCTGCCACTCAAATAGCAGCTTCTGGTAAGCAATTAGAGGCAACGGTAACAGAACAAGTTGCCTCTACGACTGAGGTGGTAGCGACGGCAAAAGAAATTGCTTCTACCTCTCGGCAACTAGTGAAAACCATGGATGAAGTAACGGCGTTATCCGGAGCAACAGCTCAGGCGGCTGGGGGCGGTCAAAAAGAGTTATTTCGCATGGAAACAACGATGAGCCAGTTGGCAAATGCCACCAGTTCTATTGCTGGAAAATTGGGGATTATTAGTGAAAAAGCTAACAATATTAACAGTGTTGTGACAACAATTGCTAAGGTTGCCGATCAAACAAATCTGTTGTCTCTCAATGCTGCGATTGAAGCGGAAAAAGCAGGAGAATATGGTTTAGGCTTTTCAGTCGTTGCTAGAGAGATTCGTCGCTTAGCGGATCAAACGGCTGTTGCTACGTTAGATATTGAAAGCATGGTTAAAGAAATGCAAGTTGCTGTTTCGACTGGGGTGATGGAAATGGATAAATTTACCAAAGAGGTGAGTCGAGGTGTGGAAGATATCCAGATTATCAGTACGCAACTTGCAGACATTATCGAGCAAGTGCAATCGTTAACGCCGCGTTTTCAAGAAGTGAATCAAGGTATGGAGGCGCAGTCAGAGGGGGCGCAGCAAATCAGCGAGGCGATGGCACAGTTAAGCGAAGCGTCAGTACAAACAGCGGATGCTTTGCGGGATATTAATGGTGCGATCGCACAATTAAACGATGCTGCCCAGGGTCTACGGCAAGAAATTTCGCGCTTTAAAGTCGCTTGATTTGGGTTTGATTCCTTAAACATAGAACTAAGCGATGGCAAGCTACGTTTACCGAACACTCTGGAAGAGGTTGAACAAAATTAGGAGATAATAGTTTCTGAAAACTCACTAAATTTTGCTCCCTTAACATGAGAATTGCCATTGTTAATGATATGCTGCTCGCAGTGGAGGCACTGCGACGAGTGGTGGTTTCTGTTCCCGACTATCAAATTGCTTGGATCGCTCGCGATGGTGCTGATGCAGTTGCTAAATGTGCCCAAGATCTACCAGACTTAATCTTGATGGACTTGATCATGCCTGTCATGGATGGGGTGGAGGCCAGTCGCCAAATCATGCTCAATTCTCCCTGTGCAATTTTAGTAGTCACCTCTACCGTCTCAGGTAATGCCTCCAAAGTCTTTGAAGCGATGGGTTATGGTGCATTAGATGCGGTGAATACTCCCATTGTTGGCAGTCGTGGCACTGCTGAAGGGGGTGCAGAAATGTTAGCTAAAATTGCGACGATCGCGAAATTGATCGGCAAAAGTGCGCCAACACCTGCTACCAAACTCAAACCTTATTCCTCCAAGGTGCCTCCCTTGATCGCGATCGGTTCTTCGACCGGTGGTCCGAAAGCATTAGCGGCAGTCCTTTCCCAATTTCCTGCTAATTTTCCAGCGGCCATTGCCATTGTTCAGCACGTCGATCTTCAGTTTGCTTCTGGTTTAGTAGACTGGTTAAATGAGCAGACACCACTAACTGTAGAGTTGGCAAGTTTAGAGAGTCAGTTAACAGTTGGGAAAGTGTTGTTAGCTGGTACCAATGACCATTTGATTTTGCAATCCAATTTAACCCTGAAGTACACAAAGGAACCTCGCGATAACCCTTATCGCCCCTCCGTGGATGTCTTTTTTAAGAGTTTAGTCAAACACTGGCCTGGCAAGGGGGTAGGAGTGGTTCTAACTGGGATGGGTAGGGATGGTGCTGAAGGGTTAAAAGATTTACAATCAAAGGGTTGGCATACAATCGCCCAAGATCGTTCTACCTGTGTTGTCTATGGAATGCCAAAAGCAGCAGCAGAATTGGGAGCTGCGGAGGACATTTTGCCCCTAGACGCGATCGCTCCTGCTATTATGAAATCAAGGACTCTGCTTTAGTGATTAATTTTTAATGTTATGATGGCTCAAAAAAGTTGAACTAGGTCAAAAAAGGGGCTGCTTCTTTGTTAACAGAACACGCGATCAAAGTTCTTCTCATCGACGATCAACCGATGATCGGTGAGGCAGTACGCCGGATGTTAGCGATGGAAGAGGATATTATTTTTCACTATTGTAGCGATCCAGCAGAAGCCATTCCTCTGGCTTTAAAAATCGCTCCCACCGTCATCCTGCAAGATTTAGTCATGCCTGATATAGATGGCTTGCTATTATTGCGTTTTTTTCGGGCTAATTCAACAACTCGCGACATTCCGATGATTGTGTTGTCGAGTAAGGAAGAGGCAAAGCTCAAAGCAGAAGCGTTTGCACTGGGAGCTAATGATTATTTGGTAAAATTGCCCGATCACATTGAATTAATTGCCCGCATTCGCTACCACTCCAAAGCTTACATTCGCCTCTTGCAGCGCAATGAAGCGTATCAAGTGATGCAGGATTATTTAAAACAGTTAGAACTAGAGCAGCAAAAATCAGAGAAACTACTTTTAAATATTTTACCGAAAGCGATTTCTGAAAAATTAAAAAAAGGAGAAGAAACAATTGCTGAGAGTTTTTCGGCGGTGAGTGTTCTTTTTGCAGATATTGTTGGTTTTACAGAACTTTCTTCATCAATTTCTGCCATTGAGCTCGTTTACTTGCTTAATAAGATATTTTCCCGCTTCGATCGGCTCACTGAACGCTATGGCTTGGAAAAAATTAAAACCATTGGGGATGCCTACATGGTCGTGTCTGGGTTACCGATTATTCGGGACGATCATGCTGAATCTCTGGCTGATATGGCTCTTGATATGCAGTCAGAAATTGCTGAATTTAGAAGTGAAGCTGGCTTGAAGATTCGCATTCGGATTGGGATTCATTCCGGACCAGTGGTTGCTGGAATTATTGGCACGAAGAAATTTATCTACGATTTATGGGGGGATACGGTTAATACAGCTTCACGCATGGAATCTCACGGCATTCCTGATGAAATTCAGCTTAGTAATGCCACCTATGAGCTGTTAAAGGATAAGTATGTGATTGAAAAGCGAGGTTCACTGTATGTGAAAGGGAAGGGAGAGATGACGACTTATCTGTTAAAGGGGAAGGGGTAAAGGGGAAGCGGTTGGACTTGAGTCTGGGAACCCTCTGTTGAGCTGTGCAAATTCAAGGTGTCGCCACTGCTCCAATGCTCCTGTCGCGGATATTAGCACTTTTATCTCACTTTGTATCGAAAATATTTAAATCTCACATTTATTTATGCTTAGGGTTTAATCAGGCGATCGCCTACCCTCTTATTTACTCTACATGACCTCCCTTAATTAACTGCACGCCATCCTGCCCATCAATCTCTTGTACATAAACCTTCACCTGCTCTTCCTGAGCAGTTGGTAATTTTTTCCCGATAAAATCCGGGTGGATTGGCAACTCCCGATGACCCCGATCTACTAACACCGCTAACCAAATTGCCTCGGGTCGGCCATAGTCATTGACTGCATTCAAAGCCGCTCGAATTGTCCGTCCTTTATAAATGACATCATCCACCAAGACAACCGTTTTGCCATTGAGATCGAAGGGGATATCTGTTTTAGCCGGCGTCCGTACCCCCTTGAGGTCAAGGTCATCCCGGTAGAAGGTAATGTCTAGAGCTCCCACTGGTACTTTCACTTGTTCAAGAACTTCAATCTGAGTGGCTAATAGACGGGCTAAGGCTACACCTCTCGTGTAAATACCTAACAGCACCAGCTCGGAAGGGTCGCCCGACTTTTCAACAACTTGGGATGCTAAGCGGGTAACAGTACGCCGTAGTTCTTCGGCCGATAGAATTTCAACGATTTTATTCATTGCTTGCGGGAAGTTGACAGTTGCCTCAAAAGCAGGTTAACAGTTGACCCAGAAAGAAAAAACCATAAAACAGCAATGATAATGCCAACCAAATGAGAAAGCAATACCGCGTTAGTCGTAAAGCATCACTGATTCGTTCCGCTGTAATGGGGCGAATTGGTTCGCCTAAAAGCGGTTTATGTTTAATGACACCGCGATAGGAATTAATACCGCCTAGTTGTACTCCGAGGACAGCAGCATAGGCACATTCACTCCAACCAGAGTTAGGACTAGGGTCTTTGAGCGCATCTCTTTGGCAGATTTTCCAAACATACAAGGGTTTGCCAGATAAGAAAGCTAAAGTAAAGACGGTGAATCGACATGGCAACCAAGTCAGCGCATCTTCTAACTTGGCACTAAACCATCCCAAATAAGTATAGGGTGCTTCTTTGTAGCCAACCATTGAATCTAATGTGCTGGCTGCTTTGTAGGCGATCGCCAATGGAACAGCGAAGCAAGGCACACTGGCAACAGGTGCTAAAGGGATGTCGCTTACCTTTAAGAATAGCTCGGAGATAGCAGCCCCAACTAAAGCATAGAATAGGGGTGCCATCACACCATCAACGGCATTTTCCGTCACAGTTTCTAGTACCGCTCGCAGAATTTCTGGCTCAGATAAGTTTTCGGTATCCCGACCGACGTATAATGTCAACCGTTCGCGAGCCTTGATTAAATCCCCAGTATTTAAAGGTTGGAGGACATCGAGAGCTGCCTCCCTCAAACTCCGACCTGCAAAACAGCTTGCTAGCAATATAGCTTCTACAGCGATACCGCAAACAGGGGAGATCCAGTTGGCAGCTTCTACGATCCACCAACTGACAGTTCCCCCCCCCATCACTAGACCGATCCCGAGTATTATTCCCGCCCATCGGAGTAACCAAACAGGCACTTCTCTTCCTCGATCGTTTTGGAGATTAAAGATAAATTGCGTGTAGCGAGCGATCGCCCAACCCATTGCACGGACTGGATGCGGCCACCCCCACGGATCTCCGATCAGGTAATCAAGACAAGCCGCAATTATCAACACAACAGTACAGTGATAGCGATCGATCATTGACAGGTGGTTTTAGACAATAGAAAATGGGCATCAGTGCTCAACTGGAGAATCTACCGCTCACCTCTGCTGGAAAAATCAGCAGTAGTCAAACCAGTTTCTTGCCGTACAGAAAGTCGTTAACCTGGATAGCTTTGAGGATGTCGCGATCTATCCTCTCATCTCTTGCTAGCTTGGGACAAACCACTGACTCGCTAAACAACGAAACTGTTTTCTTCTCCTTGAGCTGCTTGCCAACTGCGAACGTCGTAGTATAAGTCTTCTAAGGAAATGCTGTAAAGCGCTTCCGTCAGTTTTTTATGCAATCGGTTCCAGAGAGAGAACGTTACCCAGTCTTCTGCTTGAGCTGCTTTGGGAGTATGGCGAGGTAACGGTTCAATTGTTTCGCCAACTGCTTCTAAGATTTCTCCCAAGGAGATCCGAGCAGGCGATCGAGCTAATTGATACCCTCCTTGAGTGCCACGAACTGATAGAACTAAACCAGAGCGACGCATTTCGATCAGCAGTTTTTCTAGATAGGGTGCAGGGATACCTTGGCGATTGGCAATCGCTTTAACAGAGGTTGGCCCATACCCTGGCTGTAAGCTTAGATCCAAGAGTGCCTTGACACTGTAGTGTCCGCGAGTCGTTAACTTCATTGACAACTTTATGTATTGGCTTTCACATTTATCTAGCTGATAGCTTACGCTACAGAGTTTAGAGATTGCTTGCATTCTGTGCCTACTCCTTAAGAAAGACTGTACGTTGTTAAAAATGTTGGGAAAGGTGTTAACTCTGAAGCTATCCGGTGTAATATAGTTTTACTAGGAGCTATGTAGCAAAGTTTCTTGGTTATAGCAAAAGGAAGCCAAGGAAAAAAGCTGACACCTCTCGTTGATTGTTTTAGGATTCAGTAGATGGCTAAAAAGAAAAATATCGAACCCCTCGAAGGCGAAGCTCTCATCAAGAAAGTCAAAGAGCTCGAAAACCTTACCAAGGAAGAAAAAGCGAGAGCCTGTGGTTACTACACCGTTACCAAAAATGGTGTAGAGCGGGTGAATATGATGAAGTTCCTGAATGCGCTCATTGATGCAGAGGGCATCCAGCTTGACGGCAAGCAAAACGGTAATGGACGTGGCGGACGCTCGGCCAGCTATCGGATCAGTGTTCAATCTAACGGTAACTTACTGATTGGTGCAGCCTATACCAAACAGATGGAACTCCAACCAGGAGATGAATTTGAAATCTCCTTGGGACGCAAGCATATTCACCTGCGACAAATTGATCGAGAAGAAGTCTCCTAAGCCAATCTCTTGGCTTCGTCTACCATCCCCTACCAACACTCCCCACCGCCCTAGCACCTTGCAACAGGCGGGGTTGGTTGTGGGAAGATTGTTTGCTTTTTTGGCATGAATGCCAAGCTCAAAAACAGGGGGAATTCATTCTCTGAATCGGCTTGATTCCATTAAAAAACCTATCGCTATCTGTGCCATCTCGCCACAGATCAGTAGCAATAGCCTGCATATCAGTTAGCAGGCTCAATATTCTCACTTAAGTTAAAAATTAAACAAAGTGAGAAAATATTCCCCGAAAACCGCTGCCTTTGTCGGATCGGTGTCAGATTTTAGTGAGTCCTATGATTCTGGTTGCACCGGAATCAGGAAGAAAATGGGGATAACGATCGACTCAGTGGTGGGCATCAGCCAAGCACCGATCTTCCCTGTCCTTGACAATGCCAATGCTACCTAGGGCTTGCTGAACAAAGCTAAAACCTGCATTCATCAAGGGTACTTAGGGCCTGAAAAGTCCTCTCAAGCGCTCCCAAATCTGGTGCTTGACTCAAAACCTTTGCACTTTTTGTCCCGACTCTCCTTTCCCCCTTTTCCCCCTTCAGCAAGGCTACCGGATTTGCTCTAACAAACAGCAATAAGCGCCTCTTGACAGAGACGCTCAATTTTTATTCTGTGTCTTTAACCAACACAGCTCACAAAAAATGATAATTTCAGTTTTTAGGGAATTGTTACAGAGTGCAACAGTCGCTCAATAATCGTCTTGGCTCGCCGTCCTCCGGCTGGAATCAGGCGGTGAGACAGAACATGAGGCGCGAGAAACTTGACATCATCAGGAATAGCATAGTCCCGCCCCACCAGAAATGCCAGAGCTTGCGTCGCCCGGTGTAAAGCCACTGCACCGCGAGGACTCACACCCAAGGTAATCTCATCATCTTCCCGAGTCGCCCGCACCAAATTAACAATGTACTCTTTTAAAGACGCCTCTACCTTCACAGCCGTACAAAGCCGTCGCAATTCTTGCACTTCATCCACGCTAATGCAAGGTTGCAATTCATCCACGGTTAAGCCGTCAGAAAGGCGTTGCAGCATTTGCAGTTCTTCCAACTCCGTCGGGTAGCCTAAACTCAGAGATAAGGTGAAGCGATCCATCTGCGCCTCTGGTAAAGGAAACGTTCCTTGATACTCAATGGGGTTCTGAGTCGCAATCACAAAAAAGGGGCTAGGAACACCACGAGAAACTCCATCTACCGTTACTTGTCGCTCCTCCATGACTTCTAGGAGAGCCGATTGAGTCCGGGGTGTTGCACGGTTAATTTCATCAGCTAATAATACGTTCGCAAACACCGGCCCCGGCAAAAATTCAAACTCCCCGCTGCGAGGGTTCCAAATATTTGTACCAGTAATATCAGTCGGTAATAAATCCGGGGTGCATTGAATGCGTTGAAACTTGCCAGCGATCGAGCGGGCGAGGGATTTCGCCAAGAGGGTTTTGCCGACTCCAGGCACATCTTCTAACAGAGCATGGCCCCCAGACAGCATTGCCACTAATACCAAGCGAATCGCATCCGCTTTACCGACAATCGTCTGACCTAAATTTTGCTTGAGCCGCTCAATACGTTCTCTCATGTCGCGAATTACTAACTGCTAAGGTTGTATTGCTGATTGTTGCGAACTTATGCACCCTTAATTGCGAACCATTAGCCGTTAGTGGTCAGCACCCGTTTGGCGACTGCACAGTCTGCCAGGATTTGAGCTTTGAGCGCCTCCAGAGACGGAAATTTTTGTTCTGGTCGCAAAAAGTGTTCCAAGCTCACCGTTAGGGTTTTGCCGTACAAATCCCCCCCCCAATCTAGCAGGTGAACTTCCACCGTGGGATGCTGACCTTCTACTGTCGGACGACAGCCAACGTTCATCACACCTAGTAAGGGGGAGGGAGGGGGCAGGGGATGGCAAGTTGCCGTCTCTTGGATTGAAGCTCGGACGGCGTAGACACCGAAGCGTGGCAAAAATTTTTCTGGAGGGAACTGGAGATTAGCTGTGGGAAAACCGATGGTTCTGCCGAGTTGCTGACCTGTAACAACCTGGCCGACTAATTTGTAAGGGCGGCCTAGCAAGCTATTCGCCCGTGAGAGGTCGCCGTCACAAAGAGCTTGGCGAATGACTGAACTGCTGATCCGTTCTCCTAAAGAGGTTTGGAGCGGTACGAGAGTGACTTCAATGCCAAAGGAGGCTGCGATCGCCTGCAAATCTGCTGCTGTTCCCGCTCGATTTTGACCGAACCGAAAATCTAATCCAACGCTAATCTGCTGTGCTTGCAGTTGTCTCACCAGAATTTCTTCGACAAACTCAGCAGGCGTGAGAGCTGCCAACTCTCGGTCAAAGGGCAGCAGTACCAGTTGTTCGACGCCCATTGCTTGCAGCAATTCTACTTTTTCTGGGAGCGGCGTCAGCAGTTGACGCGGTTGACCACTAAAGTATTCTTGCGGGTGAGGATTGAAGGTAACAACGGTTCTATAAGCTCGTTCAACCAGATTGGAACTAGAGACCAATGGCTTACCTTCCGCTGTCATGGGTTCCGGGCCATGATTGAGCTCACAGTCGTGCCGTTCAGAACTTGGCTCTTCGCCGTCACGAGCGACTATCTCCTGGGAACAGGTAATCCCTTCGCCCAAGCTGACACTGACTCGGGGCTGAGGCCCTCGTGGCTTGCCCAGAGTGTCAGAGAGGGTCAGTCGATTTAAAATTGGCTGCACAACCTGTCGATGCCCTAGGTGCAAACCATCAAAATTTCCCAAGGCAACGGCAGTTGGAGTCAGAGCAGCATTACAAGAAGAAGTTACCCACACGCTTTACATTTTGACACATTTCACAGCCAATGATCGATTATCCGTTAACTCAACACGGTTAACTGTGAACCGCAAACCATTTCAGCAGATTAGGCAGAAACCTTTGCTTGTTGCGATGTCGGCTGTTCAGAAGTGCCATTAGCAGGAGGGATCAACTGAATAGACAAACCCTCCCGCGCCATAAAGCTGTCGGGGAATCGTTGGGCCACTTGCTCTCCCACGCGATCGAGGAAATCATCGTTGTGCAAGGGGTCGTGGTGAAAAATCACTAACTTTTTGACGTTAGCAGCCTTGGCTATTTTGACCGCTTCCTCCCAAGTTGAGTGCCCCCAACCAACTTTCGGAGATTTTTCCGAGTAATACTCTTCATCGGTATAGGTGGCGTCGTAAATCAGTACGTCAGCATCGCGGGCCAAAAATAGGACATTTTCATCCAAGCGGTCCGCGAAATGTTCGGTATCCGTAACATAAGCAGCTGCGTGGCCTTGCCAGTTGACTCGGTAGCCTACCGCTTCCCCTGGATGGTTCAGCAAAGCGCTTTCCACCTTGACATCACCGATTTGCACTGGTGCTCCCACTTCAATGTCGTAGAATTTGAGGTCAGCCCCCATAATCTGCAACGGCACCGGAAAGTTGGGATGAAGCATCTGGTCGTTAAGGCGCTGCTGAATGGTGGTTTTATTGGGAGCGATCGCGCCGTAGATATGGAAACAATTCCCTTTAATAAAAGCTGGGACAAAAAAGGGAAATCCCTGGATATGATCCCAGTGCGAGTGAGTAAAAAACAGGTGAGCCTCTACCGGCATCTGGGACAGGAGGGACTGACCCAGAACCCGCAACCCCGTACCACCGTCAAAAATGAGGCGTTGTTCACCCACTCGCATCTCAACACAAGGCGTATTGCCACCATAGCGCACCGTTTCTGTCCCTGGAGAGGCGATGCTGCCCCTAACGCCCCAAAAGTGAACGGTGAATTGGTGTAGCGTGCTAGACATGGGTTTTCCTGCAAGATTTCTTAGGCGATCCATCGGTAAAGTATTTGCATATCGGTAAGGTCTTTGCCATCAAACCCAAGCTCTCTGACGGTCGAGTTTTGCACAACCTTAAGTTAGTAGGCGCTTGCCTAGGTTGCAAGACGCACGCTGGCACTGTTGGGCTTGATAACTGAGTCGGAAATTCCCAGGTAGACTGTTTAGAGCCTTGAGCGCCAGGATAGTACCCCACTCTTCACCAGCCTAACCTGCGTAGATACACTTTGGCGGAGTCTTGTTGCACGAAGGCATATTTGCTAGCCTTTATCTCTCCCAGAGAGAGAAGCCCGATGACTTTTAGTGAGAGCCTTGTTTTCATCAACTAGATTCTCATTAATTCAGAAAGCTTAGCAGTTTATGCACAAAAATGTTTGATGGTTGGCGTACCAACCTCGTTGCCAGACAAGTTGTTCTAGGTTGCGATCTTCGCACAAAAAGACATTGCCTGTCTTCTGGGAGGTCATGGTAGAACACAGAACTTACCTTTACAACTGCTTCATGCACCTATCAGGGTTAGCTGTCCCTGGTCTCTATCTGGTAAATGGGTTCTAAGAAGTTTTACCTAGGGTTTGTTTCGCTGTTAACTGCTCCTTAGCTCTCACCGCCAGCTCGTGTTTTTCTAGAAAGCTAATAGGTTAGGCTTCCTGTCAAGAATGCTTCTAGTCTGAATTGTAGCTTAAAGGCTGGAACCAGGGAAGTGATTTAACTGGCTGGTGGCTGCTATTTCTAGAGCGCTTTGGTCTTAGTTGCCAGGTTTACGACTGGGGGTGCAAAATTTGTCGGGGTAGCGAGTAACCAGTGAGGTTGAAGGTGGTTTGAGACCCTCACAAAGTTTATACTAGCAATGGATTACCCGTCTGTTAGCAGTAATGACGGTTTTGACCGCCAGGAAGCTACCCATAACCGGCCTCAAGGTAACAGGGGTTCCAGCTTTCTGAAATCTCTGATAAATTGCAGCATGGATCACGTTAAAAAAACAATTAATGTTCCTTTAGAAACGGAAGCGCCCACTCCCAATCAGCCACTGCTAGATGAGGTTGAGAGTGCCTCGTCCGCTGAATGGGAAACCGTGAGGCGACGGGAGCGCACTTCGCTACGGAGTCAGCGGCCCCTACAGGTCGAGGCGAGAAATGAGCGTGCCTTTCTCACTGAACCGCGGCAGAAACTGCGACCGCGTCCCCGACCAACCCCGGTGGCAGAATTCCCGGAAGTACCCGCAGCCCTCGCGAAGTGGTTGCTTTACCATTTGACTGGCTCGAAAGGCTGGCTCGCTGCTTTGGCCGTGACCGCAGCCTGGGGATGGTGGAATGGGGAACTGTTGCTGTCTACAGGCGTTGGAGTCTTGGCAATGGTGCTGGTTTATCGGATGCAGAAGTGGGACTGGCCGGGGCTCAAGTCAGAGTTATATCGGTTTTTGAGCGGGTCCAATCGTCAATTGACCTTAGCAGTGGCAAGCGGCGGTTTCGCCACCTTAGGGACTTATATGGCTATTTCCATCTGGGCTGATGCGGAAAGTCATTGGATTGCTTTCAGTATGATTGTGCAAACCTTTGGGATCGTGGCACTTCTGGGGGTATTGGCTTGGAGGGCGATCGCTCGCAAAGCCACTCAAGATGAAACTCGCTTGCATCAATTTTTGGCAGATCTGGCGGATGCTGACCCGATGAAGCGATTAATCGCAGTCCGGCAAATCACCAGTTTATTGACTCATTCTCAATTGCAGAGAACTCGCTTAAATGCTGCTTTATTAGAACAAACATCGCCCAAACCAACTTTTACGCGATCGCACGTCGCTGAGTGCTTCCACCTGATGCTGAGTCGAGAACCCGAAGCGTTAGTCCGAGACGCAGTGCTTGACGCCTTGAAAGTCTTAGACAGTCTCCCCAAAATCAGTCAGTAAGCAGAGGCAATCCTCTCTTTCTCCAAGCAAACGCTAGGAATTAGAAAAGGATGCAGATCCGGGCTGGAATCGCGACGTTGTCTTTAAAATTTAAAGGTCAAGTCATCCACAATGATCTGACCATCGAAAGCATAGAAACTAATCTGATAAATTTTAGCAGCGCTGACGCTCAACACAGCATTCGGAGGAATTGGCGAATTAGACCCCACTAAATTAGGGGCAGGCAGTTCCGCCTGTGTAATCATTTTGCCCTCGGCATCATAGGCAGACATCACCGTCCGTCGCGAACTGGTTACCAGTGCTGATGCAAAGTGAACTGGATATTTAAAAAAGATTTCAATCAAGCCACTTTTTGGGGCCCCCATCAAAACTGTCGTGTCCGGTCGCACGAAAAAAGCTGGATTTGACGGCTGAATTGCGATCGCATTGGCAAAGGTAATACCCCAGCGCTCAAATTGATACTCGACTATTTCAAAACACTTCAATTCTTCTAAACCTAAGCGGACACAAGCTGGGGTTGTCATCGCAAAATTGTCCCCTAACTCTGCCCGACAGCGTTCGGGAATGGCTAAAATGATAGACTGGCTGTTCAACTCATTAGCAGGTTTAGGAGTCTCCACTTCTCTAAATCTTTCAGGTTGAAAACCTTTGACATCAGCCATAAAACCCCCGCGATTCCATTCCCTGATCTGTTGCATAGCTGTTACACCCTTCCGCATTTATAAGTTATTTGTGAGCCAGAAGTTAGAGTCTGTAAATCAGTTGCTCTTATCTAATCTCGAAGCAGGCTTAACCTTACTTCTTGACTTCTACTTAAGCACTTCAGCCTGAAATGCTCCTGAACCGGAAAAAATCACAGGGAGAGATTGAAGGCTGGCGATCGCCCACATTACCCCGTCCTACCTGTTACCCCCTTGCCCTCAAACTGGTCACCTGTTTTGGGAATGATTGGGGTGAGGGGTGTCACCCCTCATCAAAATTATCCCCGATCTACTAGAGTTTGCAAGAGCCATAGCCAACCCTTGCTCAGCCCTCTCAACCCCCAAAAAAGCTCCGATTTTCAAGGGTTCTACCGGATGCTTTGACTCACTGAACCGTTGTTATTTAACAAATCTTTACAATTGGGTCGAAAATTGCTCATTGTCTCACAAACAGCTCAGTATAGAAGCTCATCCTTTATGAGGACGGCGAAAGCGAGTTCCCCTGCCTATAATAGAATCCTGGAAAACTGACTGTTCAATTCCGCTCAGGGATTGCCATGATTTATGCTTGTACCCATCGGCTTTGGTCAGCGCTCAATAGTCACTGCTCTCGGCAGGATGGTTTACTATACTGCGGAGGGAACACCTTGGACGAGCGGCGAAACATCCAGTTTAGAAAATTTACCAACCTTGGTATTCTTCCACGGCTTTGGTGGCGGGTCGAGTGCTTATGAGTGGTCAAAAGTTTATCCAGCTTTTGCGCTAGAATACCGAATTTTAGCACCCGACTTAATTGGTTGGGGGCGGTCTGAGCATCCAGCCCGGAATTATCAACCAGACGACTATATTACGACCCTGATTGAATTTATCGAGCAAACTTGTAGCAGTCCTACGGTGGTCATTGCCTCATCTCTAACGGCTGCTTTTACGATCCGAGCTGCGGTCGCACGCCCCGAACTCTTCAAATCTTTAATTCTAACAATCCCTTCGGGCTTATCTGACTTTGGAGAAGATTACAGCCGTAGTTTCTTTGCTCAATTAGTTAGTACCCCCATCGTAGACCGCCTGCTCTATAACTTAGGAATTGCCACCCGTGATGGCATTCGTAGTTTCTTAGAACAGCGTCAATTTGCCCAACCCAATCGCATTTACCAAGAAATTGTCGAAGCGTATCTGCAATCAGCTCAACAACCCAATGCAGAATATGCCGCCCTCTCTTTTGTTCGGGGTGATTTATGCTTTGATTTGTCCTTGTACATGAGTCAACTGACTATACCCACTGCCATTCTTTGGGGTCAAAAATCAGAATTTACTGGTCCAGAAATTGGTCGGCGTTTAGCGAATCTTAATCCTGAAGCAATTCGTGTCTTTGAAACCTTAGACGATGTAGGGTTAACCCCACAACTCGAACTTCCTGCTGTTACCACTGGCTTAATCCAGCGATTTTTAAAACAACTTTCCAAAAAATGAAGTCAGAAGGAAGATCGGCGTTGCCAAGAAACTAAAAAAGATCTGCAATTGAATTGTTTGATTGTTTCAGTTTGTAGTAATAGCTTGAGTCATTTATTCACGTCGATTGACAACTCAATTTATTACTACAAACTCCTTGAAAAAAAGTAGATTCTTTCAGATTTTTTGATTAGCTTTTCACTCGGACATCAATGACACTGGCATTGAAGTTATAGTTCACGCCTTCCAGCTCAACTGTATTACCAATTTTGATTTTGATATTGCCGAGAACTGGGCCATCTTTAGTGATTTGACCTTTTCCCTGCAAAGTAAACATCATATTTCTGCTGAAGGATTCTTCTTCTCTGGGGTCTGGTAAAGCTTTAACCGAACCATTAGGTTGAGGAACAGCCACTGTTCTTGTCAAAGTTTGGACCGATTTAATATCAATCTGACCATAGGGTTGATTGCGGATAATTAAATTAACTTTATCGCCTGTTTTAAACAACCCTTGTAGGTTGCGACCCTTCAAACCCAAAGCAATGACATCAACCTCTACAGGTTTGAGGGAGACACCACCCACTTGAGCAACCGAACCAGTTGTACCCGGAAAGAAAAAGATCCCGATTACAACCAGTAAAATAATCAAAGAAGCACCCAAGTCGAGGATGTTCAGTTTGCCGAATAACCGTCCTTGAGAATCCAAAATTTTCATAGCTCAGCGCTGTAACTAACAGAGACAGGACTATCTATCTAGAAAGAAGCCCAACATAGATTACCATGACTGCTGTGAGAAATCCGCAACGCAGTAACCTCGTAGGCGACTGTTCCTATGACTTTGACCAATCTGGCAACCTAGAAAGTGCAAAATTCGTCTGTGTTGATATCAGGTTTTCGCCTGCATGAGCGCGACCGGAAGGGAAAGGGTGTTCATCTTGATTGATGCAGCGATCACTACAACAGACACCTGCTTAAGGATTTTTTAGAGGTCAGCAATTCCTCCCAGCCATCACAATAATTGTTGAACTCGGCATTTCCACCCTGCACGCTTCAATCAAAGTGATTGTTGCTTTTGCTCAACAACAGCGAAAAAAAACTGATTTTAACAGTAATTCTGCAAAAAATTGGCAGAAATAACCTGAAACTCAAGAAAAGAACAAGAAAACTGTAGATAGCTGATTCCAAGGCTTGCTGACTAAGACCCTCTTTTATAGCTCGGTCTGTCACACCCTATTCTCTCAATGAGGTCATCATGAATCTTCATCATCAGACAGTATCGGCAGGAGTCCTGCTGTCATTGCTCATTTCGGCAGGAGCAACAGCTCCCGTCTTGGCTGACCAGACCACTAAAATTGCTGACCACCAGCTTACGAACCAGGTAGAAACCACTAAAACCATCACCGGCACGATCAAAAGTATTGTTGGCGAGGTTGTGACGCTAAACCTAGACCATGGTGGGATCGAGACAGTGAGAATTTCTCAACAGACCATTAAAATTAAGGGTTTAGTACCTGGAACGCGAATCGTTGCCATCGTAACCAGCGATAATGCGATCGCAGGGGAAGTGAAAGTCATACCCTCCATTGCAGAAGTCAGGACAGAAACAACTCGCGTTCAGGTTAGAAACCAGACCCAAGAAACTCACCCCATTACACCCCATCCAGTGGTAATGCCAGCTCCCAGACGGACGACGGAAAGCGTCGAAATCCGCCGGACTCAAGAGCGACGAGTCGTAACACCAGCACCAGCACCAGTATCAGCACCCGTTCCTCAAGTCGAGCCACCGCGACCGGTTCGAGGGATGTGGTAAGGAGTAGCGGTCAAACGGCTAGTCCAGTGCTAAGTCACTAACGACCGTTCTACTACCAGCATTTGGAGAGGTCTATCAAAATCAATTAAGCGCGATGCCGTCGGCTAGACGGCATTGTTTTTGCATCCTGTTTACTAGGATGGGAACTCTGCAAGGTAGAAAGCTAAAATAGCAACCAAGTAACCTGCGATTCCGTCTGCCTATTTAGCGTCTTGTAACTTTTGCTGACCACCCTTGTTTGATTTTTCCTCACGCTTATCTGCCATGTTCAAAAGTTTTTCGTGGCTTTATCGGCGTTCTCTACGCCGCGGTGCATATCTGTTCCTGTCGCTGTTAGTAATGGCAGGCATTTCCTTCGGTTCGCCACACCCCACACAGGCAATTTCCTGGCCGGAGCTGATTTTCCGAGGAATTCAGCTCATTCAACTGTCGAATTTATCAGACAGTCAAGAGGTGGCCTTAGGTAAACAGATCAATGAAGAATTAGCTAGCAGTGAAGTTAGACTGTACCGCGATCGCGCAGCGACCCAATACATTAATCAAATTGGCCAACGGTTAGCTCAACAGAGCGAGCGCCCGAATCTTCCCTATACTTTCCAAATCGTGGATGATGACCAGATCAATGCTTTTGCCACAATGGGTGGCTTTGTCTACGTAAATAAAGGCTTAATCGCCGCTGCGGATAATGAAGCTCAATTAGCCAGCGTCATGGCTCACGAAATCGGTCATATCGCCGCTCGTCATGCCGTCAAACAATTGCGCCAGATGGCGATCGCAGAAGGGTTAGCTTCAGCCACAGGCCTCGACCGCAGCGTCGCAGTGCAAATTGGCGTCGAACTAGCGTTGCGTCGCCCCCACAGTCGTGAAGCAGAATATCAGGCTGACCAATTGGGACTTCAGACTCTGGGACGAGCTGGATATGCTCAATCTGCCATGATTGACTTTATGAAAAAATTGCTCAACCGCTCCTCACCCCCTAGTTTTTTAAGCACGCACCCAGCAACGGCCGATCGAATCGCGGCGATGCAGCAAGCGATCAACCCCGGTCAAGCTGAGGTGGGCGATGGCTTAAATAATGCTGTCTATCGGCAAAGAATCAATCAGTTTTTAAGGTCTTGATCGAGGGAATGGGGAATAGGGAATCCTGTTGACTGGAGGCGGTTGCAAACTCGTAGTGTTCTCTCTTCCCTTTCCTAAAAATCTTGACTTCATGTCAATGGATGACACCTCACATTAACGATCGCGTTTGAAGGAGTGTGTCTGAGTTAAAACTTTTTTGATGACTTGCTGAGCACTCGGCAAAGACGACGGTTCAATCAGCTTGACAATTTCATCAAAGGGCAAGATCCGCACTCTATGGTCAAAAACATTCACCTGATAAACGCGACGGTAGCTGACATCGTATCCAGTTAGCCAGCCACTTTTGGGATGATACGCACCCGTGTCAATATCCAACCACCCTGCTCCTTGCACCAATTCACCTGGTTCGACACTCTCAAAGGTAAAGGTAATGGTATGACCCGTGATAATCAATTTATTGGGGAAGTAGGGCTCAGTGATGCGGTGAAACTCTCCTCGAATCCAACACAGTTGGTTCGCGGACTGTTGGTCGAGTGGCAGTTTGGGATCGACACCAGCATGAGCTAGCCAAATATCACCGAGGTCGAGGTAGGTGGGGAGCGATCGCATCCAAGCGAGGTGTTGTTGAGGCATGATGCCAGTATCTACGTAACTGGCGATCGTCGCTTCTCCACCACTGTAGAGCCAAGCTTGCCAAGCGCGTGAATCGACATTGCCAGAGGGCATGGCTTCTAGCATCAGCTGCTCATGGTTGCCCATGAGAGACTGGTAGGAACTCCGCTGCACGAAGTCCACGACTTGAGCACTTTTCGGCCCTCGGTCAATTAGGTCTCCAAGGAAATAAACCCGATCTCCTGAGTTAGGTGCAAGTGCCTCTAACAGGGTCATTAAGCCGTCGTAGTGCCCATGTACGTCCCCTATGACAATGCGCCGGTCATTCATTTTGCACATCCAGTTCCCTGACTCAAAACGCAGGCTTATGTCTTTAGGCTAGTTTACACACCCCTGCTTAATTGATAATAAGACAGGAAAGGACCTTGTTATGTTTCAACTAATACCCGCACTGAGCCGCAGAATGGGGAGAGTGGGGAAGAAGGCGGAGCAGTTGCTAGGTTAGCATCTCAGTAGCCTGAGCTGCTAAAAACTCTGGTAGGCAACCCAACCGCCTAGAGTCAAGCAAGTCACTGGTTAGCGGGTGAGAGCTTGCCAGAAGGTTTGCAGTTCGGAGAGAAAACTTTTCTTCGGTCGCGAGACTGGTTGTGGTTCAGAGGGGTCGGCTGTTCCGGTTGCTTGAGCGATGATGCGATCGAGGTCGTCTCCTACGGGTCTTTGGGGGGTTTCTGAAATGAGTTTATAGTCGCCATCCGTCGTTTCTAGCCAGACTTGCCAAAGCTGAGGGTAGCAGCGGAAGATGGCTGCACCTTCTAGGGGACGGAGATAATAGCAAGATTCGATGGTGTTGAGGAAGCGTTCCCGCTGCTGGCGACCGGCATAACCAATGCCAATGGTGGCGGCATCTTCTAAGCGGGGGTTAAGGAGAATGACGGGGCGGCCGTTGGCGAGGTTGCAGAGTTGTTCGACTTGGGCAACTTCTACAGCGGCGGGGTTGACGACCAGGAAGACTTGGTCTTCAGCCTCAATTCTACTATCTACGGGAGAACGACTGCTGCCCAGGTCTGTGACTTGGAAAGGTACTTCTCCCCAGTCGCGACGGGCGAGGGCGGCGGCACCGGTGTCGGGGAAGAAGACTTTGAGACTAGAACCGAATTCTTCAAATTCTGGAATGAATTGGAGAGCAATTGATTGTGCTTGGAGTTGGATTTCAGGAAAGACTAGCTCAACTTGCAGCTTGGTTTTACCAGCATCGATTGCAGCTTTGACAGCGCTACGAGATTGAGCGATCGCATCTTCAAGGGTTTTAGGAATTTCTACCATAATTGGTTCGATCGGTGTTTCTAGGCTATCTTACCTAGCTCTCTGCGTTCTGGCCAACGTTGCTATTTTTTTGAAATATTTATTAAGTTAGATATTTACCTGGTTCTGAAGTATCAGTAAACTGAGCTATGTCGCAAACTGTTCGGCTAGCGATCGAACTGTCACAATAGTCGCTCAAGTTGCTGCGCTGGTGGTCGGGGTGCAAAGAACGGAATCAGTGAGGCCAGCGAGCAGGGTGCGCCACATCTGCCACTATCTCTATAATATTAAGCTGAAATGACTGATTTAGAAGCGATACAAGATTTTCTGACTACGGTCAGGTGGGCTGAAAAAACCCAAACCCTGCCTCAACCTCAGGGGAAGGGACACTTTCTGTTAGTTCCGCCACACAGTGTATTAGTACCTTGTTCTTGGGAGTCTCCCGCCAGAGAAGAAGCGATCGCGCTGGCCAAGGAATATAATACCCTACCGGGGCTAATTCTTTGGGGAGAACCGAGTGAATCTGACTTTGACTTAATCACCGATCAATTAAGTCGCGAAGGGTTCATCATTAAATGGGTTGGTCTGGAAAACCGCATCCGGCACGGCATTTTTATGGTTAAAAATCTGGATAGCCTGGCATTTTGGAAGTGGTAAAAAAACTCGGTGGATTTCTGCAACTACCGTTGTCAGCGATCCTCCCTTTAATTTTTTAGATAGGGGGATAGGGAGGAGAGGCTACCCGTCCCCCAAGCACTTAAAAACACCATTTTTTCCCCAACTAATTCATCAAATTATCCTCCTATTCCTAATTGTTCGGCTTTTTTTCCCTCAAATACTCTCATCATCCTCAGAGGATGGGGAATCTCAGCTAGAGACTCATCGCTAACTGCTTGGGCATTAATCTGTCCAAAATTTGCTTCATTGCCATTGCCACCCACTCCACATCTGCGACTTCTGTATGGCGTCCAAGAGTGAGGCGAATCGCTCCGAGGGCTGCTTGGGAACTATATCCCATCGCCAGTAAAATTGGACTGGCTGTGATTTTTCCGCTGCTACAGGCTGCACCGGAACTAATGCCAATTCCCGCTAAATTCATCTGTCGCACCAGGGTTTTTCCGGTCAATGTTTGAGGGTCCCCACTGGTAGGCAGGAAACAAAAACTCACATGGTGGGGTAATCGATGAATTCGATCGCCAGTGGGGACTAAACTTGGTACATCAGCCAATAAATCAAATAGGCGATCGCGTAACCCCATCAATCTTGGCATCTCCATCGCCAATTCCTCGGCCGCCAGTTGGGCCGCCACCCCAAAACCTGCGATCGCAGGAACGGCCTGGGTCCCAGAACGCAGTTGCAACTCTTGACCCCCGCCCCCCAGTAGGGGCGCTAATTCCACCCCAGGACGCAGGTAAAGAGCGCCAGCACCTTGGGGGCCATAAAGCTTATGGCTGGAAATTGACAATAAATCGACTGGCAACTGCTGCACATCAAGGGGGAGTCGCCCAGCGACTTGCACCGCATCTGTGTGGAAAAGCACCCCATGAGCACGGGCAATTCTGCCCAATGTTTCGATCGGTTGTAGCGTCCCCACCTCACTTTGGCCGTAAATCACTGACACCAGTACGGTATTGCATCGCAGCGAAGCTTGTAAATCTAGGGGATGGACTCGCCCCCAGCGATCGACAGGTAACCGCGTGACTTCCCAACCAAGCTGTTCGAGAAATCTCACCGGTTCTGATACGGCCGGGTGTTCGACGCTGGAAACGATCAGATGCTGTGGCTTGTTATAGAGGCGAGCAACCCCCATAATTGCTAGATTATCTGCCTCCGTACCACCGGAGGTGAAAATGATGGACTCCGGCGGTGCATTGATTAAACTAGCAACCTGCACCCTTGCGAGTTCTAAAACAGTAGCGGCCCTGTTCCCCCATTCGTGCAAGCTGGAGGGGTTGCCCCACTGCTGGGTGAGGGTGGTTTGGAGCGCGGCGATCGCCTCTGGGCGCGGGGGGGTCGTAGCGCTGTAGTCTAGATAAATCTGCATAAGTTTGTCCTTTGTTTAGTAGAAGACAGAAGGCAGAAGGTAGAAGGCAATCTTCCCCAATTCCCAGTTCCCACTCTATTGTCTAATGTTCTTTGCCCAGTAACCTCTTCCTAACTTCCCGGTTTACAGACGTTGTAGTCTTCGTGGGACATCACTTTTTGGGGGAGTAAAAAATTGCCGCAATCTTCGCAAAGCATTCTATAGTTGCGCGTTACGGGAATGCTGATGATAAAGCGGTTGTGGCGGAGGCGCTTTCCACCAAATTCTCTGTAACTTTTGTTGTCGCTCAAAGCCGCAATAATGCTACGTGCCTTAACGACTACGTAGTCAGGTAAGCCTCTAAGGTCAATGAGATCCTGGGCAAAGGATGCCTCCCATTCTAGTTTTTTGGTTCGTTTCTCCGCGAGCACTTGAATTTTTTGCTCTTGTGCCATACGCTCTTGTGTACAGCGGTGGCAAGTTTTACCATATCCCTTGTGACCGCAAGGAAAAACCCTTTTTCTTTTAGCCATAAACTTCAGTGGTGTCGGGTTTGGCCCACGCCCCTGAATGCAGCTACCGTATCAGTGAGGCTTCCCGGCACTGAGGCGGTCTTGCAAGAGGCTACTCATTCCCCTTACAGAAATTTAATTAGGTTCTCACTTTACATTATCAAATAGGTTTGAACTGCTAAAGCGCTAAAACTACTAAGAATTTTTAAATTTCAGTGTCTGTACTCTCTGATTCTCGACTCAATCCCTGCTGGACGTTGCTTCTGGTCTTGAGCCTGACAGCTTGTGTTCAGAGGCGACCGCCACTTCCACCCCTGGCTTCTCGCCTAACTCCATTGCCTCAAGATTCAGGTGTGCAAGTGTATTTTAACCAGGCTCAAGCTTCTAGCTATCAGGAGCCTTATCGCCAGAAAACTCGACCGGGAGATAATTTAGAAAAATTGATTGTGGATGCGATCGCAACCTCTCATTCAACGGTGGAGGTGGCGGTGCAGGAGTTGCGGTTGCCGAAAATTGCCCAGGTTTTGGCAGAGCGATACAAAGCAGGGGTGAAGGTGAGGGTGATTCTGGAGAATTCTTATAATCAGCCTTGGAGTAGTTTAACGGCGGCTCAGGTGGCAAAACTGCCGGAACGGGAGCGCGATCGCTACCATGAATTTGTCAAGTTTGCTGATACAAATCAAGATGGCAAGTTGAGTCCGGATGAAATTAATCAGAAAGATGCGGTGGCGATTTTACGCAATGCTAGGGTGCCGGTGATTGATGATACGGCGGGTGGAACGCGAGGTAGCAACTTGATGCACCATAAGTTTGTAATTGTGGATGGCAAAGCGTTGATTGTTACTTCTGCAAATTTCACGATGTCTGACATTCACGGTGATTTTGGACTGTCGGCGAGTCGAGGAAATGCGAATAATTTGCTGAAAATTGAGAGTCCTGAGTTAGCAAAATGGTTTGGCGAAGAGTTTAATTTGATGTGGGGCGATGGACCTGGTGGTAAGCTGGACAGTCGGTTTGGGATAAAAAAGCCGTTGCGACCGGTGCGATCGGTGCAGGTGGGGACGGTGACGGTGGCGGTGCAGTTTTCACCGACTTCTAAGCGGCTACCTTGGGAACAAAGTGTCAATGGTTTCATTGGCAGAACGTTGGGACGTGCGACTCAGTCAGTAGATTTGGCGTTATTTGTGTTTTCGGCTCAACGGTTGGCGGATCAATTGGAACAGGAGACTCTGCGGGGGGTGTCGGTGCGGGCGTTGATTGACCCGAATTTCGCCTATCGTCCTTACAGTGAGGCGCTGGATTTGATGGGGGTGACTTTACTGGATAATTGTCAGTTGGAAGCAGGTAACCATCCTTGGCAGCAACCGATCGCAACGGTGGGAGTACCGAGGTTGCCGGTGGGCGATCGCTTGCACCATAAATTTGCGGTGATCGATGGGAAAACAGTCATTGCAGGTTCTCACAATTGGACAGAGGCGGCGAATGAGGGGAATGATGAGACAGTCTTAGTGATTGAAAGTCGGACAGTGGCAGCGCATTTTGAGCGGGAGTTTGAGCGGTTGTATCAGGGTGCGGTGTTGGGAATTCCGGCTGCGATCGCGCGAAAAATTGATGCTCAACAACAGGTCTGTGCGGCCGTACAAGGAGTGGCGAAGTCTCCTGACCCGCAAAAGCTAGTTAATTTGAATTTGGCAACTCAGGAGGAGTTGGAGGCATTACCGGGTGTGGGGCCGAAGTTGGCACAACGTTTAATGGCGGAACGGCAAAAGCAGCGTTTTACGTCGTTGGAGGATGTGGGGCGGCGGGTGTCTGGGGTGGGTGCGAAACTGTTAGAAAGGTGGCGCGATCGCGTAACTTTCTAAAGATGAACCCTCTCTGGTTTGAAGCAGCGGAGATATTTCAGAATTAGTTGGATGAGGTGAACTTTATGGAACAGAGAGGATTTTTAATTGGGCGACGGCTGCTTAAAAGTATTGTGATTGTCCTAGTGGTGGTGTTGGCAGTGATGGCAACGTCGGGACTGAGAGCGCAAACGACTCCTGCTTTTTTTCGGGTGAGTAATGCCAGCAGTTCCGATATTAATTTAATTCAATTTAAGCGGGCTGATTATGTGGGGCAATGTCCAGGCACAGGCTTTTCTCCAAATGTAATTTCTGCTCGGTTTGCTTCTACGAAAACGCCACCAGCACCGAATCGGCGAGTGGTGATTCAAAATGTGACGCCAGGGATGGAAACGGACCCTTATCCTTATACAGATCGAAGTTATGACCGGGGTGAATTATCGGAGGATTTTGAGTTGAGGGTGAGTAAAGAACATAAAACTCGAAGTTTTTCAGTTTTAGAGGGGGAAAATAAGTTTTCTTATCAAATTAAAGAGAATGAGCAAGTGATTGAGGAGGGGTCATTTACGGCTCAAGTTTCTATCCAAAACTTGGGGGTATTTTCTCGCGAAGCAATTTGTGAGGAAAAATTAGAGTGTAATAACAATTCTGATTGTTATGACCGAGATGGTAAAAGAAAGCGTAGTGGTGGGCAACGGTGTTATAAAACTAGGAATTGTCGTTGTCCTTAATTGTAATAATCAATGACTGATGATGAGTGGTTAGAACCTGCCACTATCGGAACTCAGACCGCCCGGTTTAAATTGATGAGGATTGATTGAGTGGAGATAATCTTGCCAGGCCGCCAGGAATTTTAACCCCTGGCAAATTTTTCAACCAGGAACTCCCTCTCACTTCTCTAGAGTCGTGCCAGCCTTTAAGTTTAATCAAAGGTTGGCAGGGGAAGTTAGGAAGGTTATGAGACAATGGGATGGAAGTAGAAAGCTGCTCCTAAAATGATATAGGTTGCTAAAAGTAATACTCCTTCTAACCAGTTAGAACGACCGTCTAAACTAATCAAATTAGCAATGGTAACGGCGATCGCAACAGCAACTACTTCAAAAGGATTAAAGTTTAAATCCATTGGTTGACCGATCGCTTGTCCAACTAGCACTAAAATCGGTGCGACGAGGAGACCTACCAGTAAGCTAGAACCCATTGCCACCGACACGGATAAATCCATGTTATTTTTAATGGCAACTCCGACGGCGGTTACATATTCGGCCGCACCACCGACTAAAGGTAAGAGAATAACACCAGTAAACAAGGGGGTGAGTCCTAAACCTTTGGTGGTTTCTTCGACGACGCCGACAAAGATTTCTGATTCAAAGGCGACGGCGATGGTGGAGATGATTAGAACTCCCACCCACCGCCATAAATTTGGTTTGTGTTCTTGAGCTTCGTCGGTATTGGTGGGATTTGTTGACTCTAATTCTACTAATCCGACATCGTATAGGTAGCTATGGGTTTTTAATGAAAAGAGGAGAGTTAAAGCGTAGACAGCAATTAAGACAATGGCTGCGATCAAGGAGAGGTTACGGATGGCACTTGCTTGTACTCCATTGGAAGTATAAATGACCATTGTCGGTAACAGAATCGCAATTACTGTTAGAGTCATGGTGGAACCATTCACCCGTGCGACAATGGGCTGAAATTCTTGTTCTTTGTAGCGGAGTCCTCCTAATAGCATGGATAGACCCATGACGAGGAGTAAATTACTGATAATAGTACCAGTAATACTCGCTTTGACAATGTCAACTAATCCGGCTTTGAGAGCCACTAAGGCGATAATTAGTTCTGTGGCATTGCCAAACAACGCATTTAATAAAGCGCCGATGGAGGGGCCAGTAATGACAGCTACTTCTTCTGTAGCGGTGCTGAGCCAAATGGCAAGGGGAACGATCGCAAGTGCTGAGGTGATGAAGATGGGGAGGGAACCCCAGTGTAAATATTCAGCGGCGATGGAAATGGGGATAAAGATTAAGAGGACAAAGGAAAGAATTTTTTTGATTGGCATAAATTCTCGCTAATGACAGTTGACTGTTACTCGCTTTGTGGTTTCCTATCTGAGGAACAAAGCACCATCTCCCCGAATACTTAACGATCTTTTATCAATCCCTAAATCCGTTGTTTCCTCAAAAGTCACTTCGACGATTCCTTCACTCACAGAGTTTAGCATAACTTTTAATAAACCATCATCTTTTCGCCTAAATAAAATAGAGACCGGTAACTTTAAATCCTTCAAAGTTATAGAAGAATTTGCGGCTAAGGTACGGAGTTGGCTCTCTGCCACTGCTTGATAAACGATTTCTGCATTAGTTGGGTTAGTGAGTTTGACGCTCAGCATACCATTAACCGGAATTACCTGACCATCAGGAGTTCTTTCCGGTTCATTAGTTTGGGAGAGTTGTTGTGGAATTTGCTGAGAGATTTCACTGGCAAGCGTTCGATCGGAGCTGAGGAGAGATAGCAGATTTCCTGTTGCGATTATAGAAATTATTACAGAAGCCTTTATTAATAAAGGTGTTTCGATAACTTTTTTAAAATGATGCCGCTCCTGGTGTTTGGCAGTCATGTTGATTTTTTCCCTGATTTGGCAATGAGTTGCTTTGATTATAAGGGGTTAGTCATCGACTGGCAAGTTGCGGAGGAAATAAAAGCGATCGCCTTTCCAATTTTCTCCTTTTATTCGCCCTAGATAGCCTGTTAAGGGTGAGGAAAGTTCGATGAGGAGTTCGTGCAAATCTTGAGAAGATAAGGGTTGAGATGGATTAGAGAAGGAATACGCACCATGCAGAGCCTCAACACTCACTACCTCATGGGAGGTATTTTCTAGGTATTGTTTGACTAACTGAATGATTTGCGACCGCCCTCTAATTTCTTTCATTTTCTTTTCAATGTATCTATCAATTTCTGAATCAATGCAACCTGGTTTAAGATACTTGTTTTTTAGTTCTATTAGATCGACAAAACCAGGATATTTTGCCTGTAGCTGGACTAATTTTTGGAGAGTCATAGCCTTGATAATACTAGTTTTAGAAACTTGAGCAGATTCTCGAAGATTTTTGGTTGGTTCACCAGGACCAATAATTAATCTAACAGCGGTTTGATAATTTTCTCTAAGATGTCTTTTGCCAATTCTATCTAATTCCTCAACAGTCCGATCCGGGATCGTTTTACCTGCTTTACATTCTCCAACCAGTGAATATGGTTTTGAACAAAATAAATCTAAGCCACCGGCGCCGCCTTTATAAGCTTCATCAACTGTAAAACCGAGAAACTCAAGACTGCGACGCACGATGATTTCAAAATCTGTTCCTGCTTGGTAATTACTCTTGCCTTCATCGAGTTCTAAACTGCGATCGGCTAAAGCTGCTATCGTATCAATCCAAGCTAAATCTAGAGCGGGTTGCTTGGCAATTGCGGCGCTACTCCAATTCCAAAGTATTTGTATTTCCCGCTCGAGTTGTTTAACTGCGGTTATTTCTTTCGGCGTCAGGTTGTTAATTGGGATTTGTATTAATGCACTTTGCAATTCTTCTAATTCTGGATGAATGGGCGGCTCTAATTTTTCGAGTTGTTGGCGGCGTTTGCTAAAGATAGCATCGCTCAAAACTGGGGAAGAATCAAAAACAGTTAAGGGATGTGGTAAAGGCACGAAGTTACCGCTAGAATGCACGGGCATTTCTAGCGGTTGAGGAAGCAAATAAACTCGCAGATAAGCAAGAAAAATATAAGGGCGTTGCTGGAGAGTTTGCTGCAATGCTTCTGTTGTCCAGATGGTTAGCTGCGATAAAGCTGCTAATGATTCTGGCTCATTTAGCATTTGGCAAAATTCGCACCTTGCCCAAGCTTTAATGGTTACTTTTTCAGAATTTAATTGAGCGATCGCTCTTTGGGCAATGGGTAAATAATTTGAGCGATATTGTTGCTCAGCAGATAGCGAATTACTCAAAACAGGAGCAGGATAGAGGGCAAATGTCCGCCCCAGATTGAGAAAGATCCGAGGTAGGGCTACTATCATTCGCCCTTCAATTAATGCGTCAACATCGGGAAGCGGTAAACTCAGAGCTATTTGCAGCATTGATTGACTTTATTCTTACTTAATCAAATAAACTACTTATTTCCTCATCATTAGCTCCTTCGTATTCGCTATTTTCCTCAAAAAGGGATATTAGGAGAGCATCTTCTTCGTTATCATCATTAATAGTTTCTGCATCAATTTCACCTGATGGATCGCTCAGAATCTCTTGAAGTAACGAATTTTCTAAAATCTTCGGACTTGAAAATTCTAAGACCTGCTCTTTAGTTAGGTGATAGCTCTCACACTGTTGATAGACAGTATGGATATCAATTAACAACTTGATATCTTTTGGATCGAGATATGCCCATTCTCCACCTTGTTTTTCCGTGAGGGTTTTAAGATATTTGTAAGCTTGTGCGCTCTTATTGATCTTTCTGTCTTTAGAACGCACTAAACAGCCACGAGTTAAACCAAATTTGTTGTAGTCAATTAAATTATTCAGCCCTTTTTTAACTACAATTGCGCTCTTTTCTTGAATCACTGCTACTCCAATAACAAATCTTTTATTACCCTTTTCTGTGCCAGAGACTTTCAAATTGATAGAACCCCCAACAGGCTCCACCGTTTGAATGATTAGTTGCTTCAATCGTTCACCAGTCGCGGTTATACCCTCTAGAGGCTGACCTATTAAAGTCTCAAACCCAAAGTGCAAAGCATCTGCAATCAAAGCATTATTTTCTAAATAACCTACTGGAGCGGATTCATTGGCTTGTTTCAGAGCTAATTCATATCGTTGAAGTGGTAGAGCTGGCGGATTATTGATTTTATAATTTTGATCGCACCATACTAAAAATTCCCGTACAGTCGGCTTATTTTTGCCAATTTCCCTGAGTTGATTTTCTGAGAATGGATACACTGGATCGTGAGGTGTTAAATTGCGAGGCTCATATAGTTCTGTCTTTAACCATAAAGCAACTAAGTCAACAGCCAATTGGCTATTAATCGGTTCTAACAAGAGCGGTTTTCCGTGTGTAGCGGTTGACATCCGATCGACTATACCACCACCTACACCCTCACCAGCACCAGATAGACCAGCACCAGATACAGGAGAACCAATATCATTTGTCCAAGTTGATGTCATTATTACTGTTAAAATGATGACACCTTTACCAAGCCTGGATTGCTCAAGGTTATCATATAGGTCTTTAATCAACCTAGCAATTACCTGGGCTTTCGTAAAACCATCCTCCGATAGCTTGCCTTGGGTTTCCAATTCATCAAAGCAAATCAGCACAGGTTTATAATCACTCACTAAACGCAAAATTTTATTAATTGTGTTTAGTGCTTCAGCCTCTTTATCTAAAGCTGTTCTGTTAGCGTTAGTCGGCAAACCCAGTGCCTTAGCAGTTTCCTGATCTAGCTCATTGCCAGCTAACCATTCCACAGCATACGGAGCATAACTTTGAGAGAGGGTCCACAAAATTGCTCGCAGAATATAAGGATCTGCATCAGGTTTAGCTTTGAGAATCTGAGCGCTTAACCATTTAATGAGATTAGAATTTTTAGTTAAAGCCTTGGCGTATGCCTTGTCAAAATTTTTGACTAGGGTTGTTGAGGGAGTCTGTTGAGCGTTGGGATTGCTAGCATTTGCGATCGCTGCTGCCACTTCTTGCCACTGTGTAACTTTTTCATGACCTATCCTCGCTAATTCTTGTACAAGAGTTTGCAGAAATTGATATCTAAGTAAGTTTAAATCACCATATTGACCTGCATTGGCATAGACAAATAAAGCAGTACCATCACCGATGAGATGGTGGCAGAGGCGAACCGGGAGTTTTGTTTTCCCAGAACCGACATCGCCCGTTACTACTAAAGTAGCGACCTTATCGTTAGTATTGTTGCAGATTTTTACCTGCTTAATTACCTCCAAAACCTTCTGGAAAGCCTTAGCATTGAGAATCTCTAGATCGGGGCTTCCTTGATCTTGCTCCCAGACGCTCTGTACCTTCTCAATTATTGCCCTCCGAAAGGGATTGTAGCTTTGGATGGCACTATCGAGTTCTACTTTCGGAGAAACTGAGCGAGTATTCATGATGATTTAGATCAAGTAATAAACTACAAAGAGATTTTGGTTAATTTTCTGAGGTGAGACGCTTGGCAAAAAAGCGCAATTTCCCTACAGGCGGGGTGATGGAATCTTCTATCTGATCGGCACTTACATTTAAGACTTCTCCCCCCATAAGCTGAAAGAAGTCATTAGCCTGCATTTCCAACAGCCACTCATTAAACTGCGATCGCGTGACTCGTTCCCCTATTTCCCGCCGCATCCGATAAATAGGAACCAGATCATCTAAATTGTAATCTTGGTTTAGGCGGTCGTACACCTCCAGAGCCACTTCTTTAAACTCCTCATAGGATGCGATCGCGCTACTTTCTGACTTTCCTTTCCCAATACTCACTCCGCCATCTTGACAACGCAACCACCTCAATAACGCATTCGCCAAGCGAGTCCCCACTTGAGAACCATCAAACTCAAACTGAGAATCCCCACTGGTTAATCCCTCTGCTAATATCTCCTGACCCCGTTCCGTCACCTGTACCACAAGCTGCCGATGAGCTAACTCATAGGCGATCGCGCCTGTTTCCCGCAACTCATCCAAAACCTGCCCATAGTCCTTACTCGTTTCTCCAGTCCTAACAATACTTTTTGTCAAATTGCCCTTCTTAACCTTCCTCTCCCCTCCCCCTAAATCCCATAAATTCAACAGTACCCGCACCTTTGCTTTTGCATTCCAAACCTCTTGTGCTTCCGGCGTTTGAGGCTTCTTAGACAGAGCAGTTTCTTTTTTTTCTGACATATCCGTATATCTACATAACAAGTTTTTGATCGGATTTTATTGGGAAAGATTATCCTAAAAAAGCTGATTCTTAGAAAAAATTTCCCTAGTTTAATCTTAAAATAGCCTGACCCACTCTTCACATCAAAAGCTTTGTAATAAATTTTATAAATATGAACAAAATCTTATTATTTTATCACACAAGCATACAAAAATCAGACACCACTCCCCAACCTTTAACTCCACTTCCTCTCCCACTGCGCCTCAGTCGAAAGCAAAAGGATTTCATGCTCCTGAAATCTGTCAACTAGGGATTGAAGGTTCTGACTAATAGCAAAATGCAGTTTTAACCCGCTCAAATTCTCAATTTGATGCTTTTAATAGAACTTTAGTCAGTAGAACGGGGGTCTAACCTCTGCTATAGCCAGCCCTTACATAGTAACCAAAGGAAAAAAGGCACTTCTCTATCAATAACTTTCTCCATTCCTGTTACTCTTCAGCTAGCTTAATTGCGTCTTTAGTTCCATCCCTCTTCTTACTTTAGAAAGATAAATCCTGCTTAAACGCTTTGTTACATTGCTAACCAAGCATTGAGTTTAGAGTTTCCTATGAAGACAATTCCCGATCAAATTTCAAACATAAAAGAACAGCTTCCCGATATCACTCCCACCCCCCCTGGATTAAAAGCTCAGTCTTCTAGCCATGACCTGAAATCCCGTTTAGATTGGGGCGAACCAGCCCTAACCATTGTCGATACTCGCGATCGCGAAACCTTTAACAAAAGCCACATCACCGGCGCCATGCCTTGGCCCCTGGATGAATTAGTTGAGCGGGCCAAAAGTAGCCTCGAATTCAACCGCGACATCTACGTTTATGGCGACGGCGACGAACAAACCGCTGAAGCAGCCTCCAGACTCCGCCAAGCTGGATTCCAAAACGTAGCAGAGCTCAGAGGTGGACTCGCAGGTTGGAAAGCGATCGGTGGCCCGATCGATGGTGCGATCGAGCACCCAAATCCCGGCCCCGATGCCTATAACCTGGCGGCTCGTCTGCAACGCCATGCACAAACCCAAAACACCAATCGGTAATCGGGAAACTTAAGAGCGAATCGTTAGGAGCGAGGGGGTGAAACGATCGCCCCCTCGCTCCTAGTTTCTGACCGAATCACCCGCCACCCCAATCGAGTTGGCTGCTCATAAACTCGCTTTAAAGTATTAACATCTCGCGCCGAAATAGCCGGCGGATTTCTCACCTGAGAAAAATACATCACATCGGTTTCTAGCGGGCTATGCCCCCAAATTCCTAAAGCATGACCTAACTCATGTCGCGCCACCGCTGACCGATATTTACCCGCTTGACTGGGGTTTAACCAAATGGTACATCGGTGCGACAGAATCGCCTCATTTCCCTCCTGCCTCACCCATAATTCATAGTGAGTTTCACCGGAGCGCGCCTGCATTTTTCCAGGTACAAGAGGCGGAGCTTGGTGTAAAATCTTAATATCAGCAATTGCCGCTTCACTCACCACCTGCAACGGCAAATAAGCCCCCCATTCCTGCACCACTCCCACCACCGCCTGCACCCATTCCTGAGAGTGATTGCTAGGCGGTTCCACATAGACCTTAATCGGAAATTGCGACCAAATTAAATGCCCAAACTCCGGCGGTTTAATTTGCTCAAAATAATCCCCACTCGCGGCCGGGTCTTGCCACTTCGCCAGAGTCGGTGGCAAAGCATGAACTTGTAGGGTTGGTAACTCCTTCTCCGCAGGGGTCACACTCGCAGCAGGACTGTTGACCAGACTCAAAGCGATCGCAACCACAGTCCCCACTACCAAACCAAACCAAAAGCTCAATCGCTGCTTGCCAATAACTGTCTGCAACCCCATAACTTGAACACAAAAAAACGCAAATAAATCTACCTTAATTTGATCTTATCTGCGTTTATCTGCGTCGATCGGCGGTTGAAAATCGCCAGAGAAATTACTTCCCTAACCAACCCGCACTCAAAATTACCGTCAATCCTAAAAACACCACCGCCAAACCCCAAGTAATGCGATTCAGGGTAGTCTCCGCACTCTTGGCACTGGTGAACAATTGCGCTTGTCCGCCAATGCCACCAATTCCATCACCTTTGGGACTGTGCAGCAATACCAAAACCACAATTCCCAGGGCAGACAAAGACCAAATAATTTGTAAAACTTGAACAAGATTCATAGGAAGCCGTTATGAGTCATTACTAATGGATAATCCACCTTAGCAAAGCTAGAGGCGGACTCGCACAGGTGTGCGGTTGGCACGGAGTTCAAAATCAGCCGATTGAATCATCGAACGGCCGGTCATTTCAGGCGGTTGAGGTAGCTTTAAAATCTCTAAAATCGTCGGCGCGACATCTGCCAAACAGCCATCCGACCTCAGAGAAACATCCGTTCCGTGTCCGGGAATTTTCACCCCTTCCCCTTCCACTAGGATAAACGGAACCGGGTTCGTCGTGTGAGCTGTCCAGGGATTCCCCTGCTCATCCCACATCAATTCTGCGTTACCGTGGTCAGCAATGATGATGGCAGTACCACCCGCTTTTGTCACACTCGCCAACAGTTGGCCCAAACATCGATCGACGGTTTCTAAGGCCTTTACGGTTGCTTCTAGCATCCCCGTGTGACCCACCATATCAGGATTGGCGTAGTTAATCACAATTAAGGAATACACCCGCTTTTCCACTGCTGCGACCGCGACCTCAGTAACTTCGGCGGCCGACATCTCCGGTGCTTGATCGTAGGTTGCCACCATTGGACTCTGCACCAACTCCCGGTCCTCACCTACAAATGGCTGTTCCAAACCACCATTGAAAAAATAAGTGACGTGCGCGTATTTTTCAGTTTCTGCGGTTCGGAATTGTCGCAGATTGTGATTCGCGATCACTTCACCCAAAATATTGTTGAGGTTTTGTGGTTCAAAGGCAACTGCAACCGGGAACTTGGGGTCATACTGCGTGAACGTTACAAACGCCAACGGCTCGATTTTTTCTCGCTCAAATCCTTGGAAATTTGGATCGACAAAGACTTGGGTTAATTGTCTGGCGCGGTCGGGACGAAAATTAAAGAAAATCACTCCATCTCCTGCCACCACCGCCCCCGGTTTAATGCGAGTGGGAATCACAAACTCATCCGTGATTCCTTCTGCATAGGAATCCTTCAAAAATTCCACCGCAGAACGACCGTCGCCATTGCCATCAACTGTCATTAAAGTGTAAGCACGTTGAACCCGGTCCCACCGCTTATCCCGGTCCATTGCATAGTAACGACCGCTGATCGTAGCAATGCGGCCAATTCCAACTTTATTTATATAATTTTCAATTTGCCTAATTGCTTCAATGCCATCTTTAGGATTGGTGTCACGACCATCCGTGATCGCGTGAATGCAAACCTCAGAAATTCCTTGCTCCTTTGCTAAGTCTAGGAGACCAAACAGGTGATTGATATGGGAATGGACACCCCCCTCCGAACACAGGCCGACTAAATGCAATTTGCCACCCCGCCCGCGCACGGTTTCACAAATCTGAACGAGTGCCGGATTCTTCAGCAAACTTTTATCTTCCACCGCATCAGAAATCCGCACTAATTCTTGAGGCACGACCCGCCCAGCACCAATATTCAAATGACCCACTTCTGAATTGCCCATTTGACCTTCCGGCAACCCGACGGCTCTACCAGAAGTGCGGATCAGCGTCCTTGGATAAGCAGCCCAGAGGCTATCCATCACGGGTGTTTTAGCAACGGCGATCGCATTCCCGTCCGTTTCTTCACGATAACCCCAACCGTCTAAAATAATGAGCACCACAGGAGATACAGACGCTTGTACCATGTGCTTTTTTACCCTTTCACGAGCGTGACTCCTCAGCCATCATACCATTGACCGCTCCCGGAACGCCCTTACTACAGACCCACCCGCTTGGTTGAGCGGTTAAGCTTGCTAGTAACATTTTTTCTTAACATTTAGGTTGAGATTCTGCTCAAAGGGGCGGTCGTTCCCCCTACTTTCAACGACTTTCAGACAAAAATTTGGCTCAATGGTGAGGGAACCACTCTAGCAGCTAAATGTCAGCGAGCCTCGCCTTTAAGGTACTAATATGCTAACATTGCAGCGACTATTTGCCAGAAGTCTGGTAAAGATCGACCTTGCCAAAGTTGGCACTTTTCAAGCGATCGCGCTCGGATGCAATCAAGTCGGATGCAGTGGTCCACCTGACTTCGATCGAGCTTGGCTAGTTCTGATGGATAATTGCGATCGCCGGAAGCGGCCCAAGCATAGGCAAGAGGCAGTTACCTTAGCTATTGTGAAATAAAGCATTTGGGGATTGGCAATGCGTAAACGATTATTCTTACTCACCACGGGGACACTGGCAGCTTTGATCGCTGGATGCCAAGGAGACTCAGGCAACCAAGCTAGCCCCTCTCCTAGCTCCCCCTCAGCTTCGCCGACAGTGAAAGCCAGCGCTTCTCCCAAATCATCTGCGAGTGCCAGTCCCTTTGCCTCACCAGTCGTCACCCCTCAGCCCAGCGATATTGCCGCAGCTCCCGGTTTAATTCCTGCAACCAACCCCGATGACCGAGCCAAGCAAGTTGAGGGCAACCTCAAAACCGGCACGCCACAGAACCCAACCGCTCCTCTTCCCCCCCGGACTGCTAGACCCTTAACCACCCAGACCACAGCTCTGGCAGACCCTTTCGGCCCGCTTCCCCCTCAGCCACTGCAAAATGATACGGTAGGAAGAACCAACAGCGACTCAACCAATCGGAGTGGTCCCAGTACCCGCTTACCCAAATTGGCCGAGCAGAAAGTTCCCGATCTCCCCGTCCTATCAGCGATCGGACGGCCTCCCCAAATAGTTGCGACAAGAACTGTGGGTAACCGTCCTTTGCCGAATACAGCCGTCGGTAACCGCTCAGGTCAGAACCTTTCCCTGCCGAATGGTGGCGGAGCCGCAGCGATCGGCACTACCCCCCAACTACCAGGACTCAATCCTCCCGCCCTAGGCGTCCCTGGTAGAGTCACTCGCCAAACTTCTAACCCTCTGGTCAGTCAGCGACCCATCGGCGTAGCACCTCCAACTTTGCCCGGTACAGTCAAACCCCAAGGAGTTCCAGAACTGCCGAGATTACCGGTTGACAAGCGCCCAACCCAATGGCAGAACCCTAATCGAACCGCCGTGAGGAGCGCTCCCAATATTGCTGGTGGCGGTCGAGTCGCCAGGAGGGTTCCCGCTGTCGTTCGTCCCCCAGCTCTGCCCGTTGCTGCTAAACCTCTGGGAGTACCAGAGCTACCGAAGCTACCCGTAGATAATCGCCCTCCTCAATGGGTCGATCCGAATCCCCGTCCTGTCGCGACAGGGCCAGCAACACCACCTCCCCCTTCGACGGACATCGCCAGAGGCATCGAAGTCAGTGGCGTAGTCAAAGTTGGGAACGAGATTCAAGTGATTGTGAAAGTCCCAACAGAACCTACCAGCCGTTATGTGAAAATCGGTCAGCGACTGGCAAATGGACAAGTATTAGTGAAGCGGGTCGATCTAAAACCAGGAGTTGACCCGGTGATTGTTTTAGAACAAAACGGTGTTGAGGTCGCGAAAGCAGTTGGAGAAAACGCTGGGAGTCCTGTGAGAAATGCAGGCAGTGCAATTGCTAGCGTTCCTAGAACTGTGAAGCATTAAACTTGGCAAGGGAGGAGACCGCTAAAAGAGCATTCATGCAAGCTGAATTAGTAAGAGTAGCCTGAAGCTGTCTCCTCAATTTCTTGTCAGAATGAGGGAGAATTGAATGAAAAAAATCTTGTATAATTGAGGAAAAATGAGACCATAGTTCTTAAAAAAAAGAGATGTTAAATTAACAGGAAGGGGGATTGTAGCGAGGGTTGGTTGTCTAAAAATCCTCTGGAAAAATGGCAATTTGAGGAGAGATGCTGATGCGGGGTTCAATGCAAAAGTTTTCGAGATTAATATTAGTTGCAGGTTGTTTGGGAGCGGTCGGCAACTTTAGCAATCCACTACCATCAATCGCCCAAGATCCAAAGGGAGCCACCGGTAAACGACCGCCAGTGTGTGAAGGAAGTCCGCCGACGGGTCGGGTACGGTGCAATTATGAAGGTGGCGATAACTACGAGGGAGATTTTGTCAATGGCAAGCCAGACGGTAGGGGAATTTATGTTTACTCCAATGGCGATCGCTACGAAGGACAATTCCGCAATGGCATTCCGAATGGTCAAGGAGTCTTTATCTTTAAAGATGACGCCCGGTATAGCGGGCTGTTTCAAGATGGAGCAATGAAGTCGGGGACTGTTTTGTTCACAAACGGCGATCGCTACACCGGAGAATTCCAAGTTGTGAGAAATGTGGCCAACGGACAAATTAGCAGCCAGCCTCACGGTCAAGGAGAATTTAGATATGCTAATGGCGATCGCTTTGTCGGACGCTTCTTTGCCGGCGTCCCCTTTGGTCCAGGCGTCTTAACCCGGCCAGACGGGACAGTGTGCGAAGGGCAGTTCCTCAATAGCACCCTCGACGCTCGCAATGCCCAGTGTCGGTTCAGCAATGGCGTGCGCTATCAAGGAGAATTGCGGAAAGGAGTGCCTCACGGTTTAGGGACTATGACAGATAGTAGCGGCAGGCGCTTTACAGGAGCATTCCGCGAAGGCAAGCTTGCCAAATAAAAACAGTCCCCAAGAGCAAATGTGATGGGGTCATTAGGTTGCCAATCACGATCAAGGAAAATAATTGTGTCCAGAACTGCATAGGAGACAGTTAAGCCATGCTTTCCTCATGTCAGAAACTAGGGATGGCTGTATTAGTTGCATTAGTCCTCGGAACCGCCAGTGATGTGACTCGCCCCCAATCCTCAATAGCAGAAACCATCGGTGCAAAAAGTGGTCGCTGCCTCCCCAATATTCCCACAGGTCGGGTTAAGTGCCAATACGATAATGGTGACCTCTATATGGGAGACTTCGTCAATGGTTTGCCGAATGGTAGAGGAGTTTATCTATACTCCACTGGCGGTCGCTACGAAGGACAGTTCCGCCTCGGTCAACCCAACGGTCAAGGGGTATTTATTTTCAAGGATGATGCCCGCATCGAGGGACAATTCCAAAATGGTCAAATTAGATTTGGAACTGCCATTTTTAGCAATGGCGATCGCTATGTCGGTTCCTTTGGCCCCGCTCAAAAAGACGGCGGACTTGCACCAACCGGTCAAGGTCAATTTATCTTTGCCAACGGCGATCGCTTCCAAGGAGAATTTTTCGCCGGTAAACCCTTGGGGGCTGGCACTTTCACCCGTGCCGACGGTAGCCGTTGCACCGGTCAGTTTTTTAGTGCCGAGTTAGATGCTAAAGGCATTTGCACCTTCGCCAATGGCCTCCGCTATCAGGGAGAGTTACGAAAAGGAGTGCCTCACGGTAAAGGCATACTCATTGAACCCAATGGCAGGCGCTTTCCAGGTATATTCCGCAACGGTCAGCGCGTTGAGCAGTAAAGGCGCTGGAAATTCACCGTTCCTGCTCAACTGTTCTGAATTCCTATACTGCCATTGATTCCATCGCTCAAATCTTAAGGAGGCGTCCTGCCATGACTACTGCTGCTTCACCTGCTTCCCAGGCTAGCTCGTTTCCCTTTGACTTTGCCCCCACTCCCACACAGGATGCCGAGTTCCTCCGACAACTCAGCTTCGTCCCTGGTTTAAAAGAACTCTTGACATTACGACAAGTTCATGCTTTAGAACACGCCACTGTTTGGGTCCTCAGCGACTCTGGGAACGGGTCAGGACAGGGGGCCGACAATGAACTCTTGGGAGGAATGTCCACAGACCAAGGATTTTACCTCTACGGTCGCGTGAATACAGCTCAGTTGCAGCGAGCAGCCAACCAAGCCTTGCAGCGCCTCCAGAGAGGAGAGTGGGATTTAGCAGTGCATCCCCGCTGCGGCACCAATCTGTCCGTGGGAATGCTGCTGACCGCAGGATTGGCCGTTGGCATTCATGTATTGCTGCCACGCGGACCGATTTTGCAATTGTTAGGCTTGGGCGTAGCTGCAACCGCCGCCGCACAGCTAGCCCCAGACTTGGGTCGTGTTGCCCAGCGCTACCTCACAACAGCAATTCCATTCAACTTAGCGGTCGCAGAAATTTCCCTCACCCAAGACATTTGGGGGCGTTCCGCCCACTTCGTCCGCGTCCAGTGGGTGGAGTAGCAATAAAACTTAAAGATCAGATAGCTCCGAGAGTCCTAGTCGAGTAGTACGCTGAAAATCAATTGGTTTCGCAATTTATTCATTGCAAAGGAAAAACAGATTATGGTTCAGCGCGGTTCTACGGTTCGTATCCTCCGCAAAGAGTCCTACTGGTACCAAGAAGTGGGTACAGTTGCCTCGGTTGACCAAAGCGGCATTAAATACCCCGTTATTGTTCGCTTTGAGAAAGTCAATTATGCCGGTGTCAATACCAACAACTTCGCCCAAAGCGAATTAATCGAAGTAGCCGGACCGAAAGCCAAAGGTAAATCTACCGCAGCTAGCGGCGGCCGCCAAACCCCCGTTGATGAAAGAGCCCGTAAGACGGGAAGCGGAGCTGCACCCCAGCAACCCAAAACCAGCACTGGCAGCCAGCCTGGTGCGGAAGTTCCTGGTAGTGCAGAAGGCTCCCCCAACCAGGGTACGGAACAACGCTAAGTTGTGCCAGAACTGCCAGAAGTCGAAACTGTTTGCCGGGGTCTTAATCAATTGACCCTGGATTTGGAAATTGTGGGTGGCGAGGTACTGCACGCCAGTACGATCGCCCACCCACTTTCTGCTGCTGATTTTTTGGCAGGCCTGAAGGGGAAGGCGATAGCTCAGTGGTCTCGGCGCGGTAAATACTTATTGGCAGACCTCTATCGACCAGGAGAAGGGGAGAGGCGAGAGGGAAAGGGAAAGGAAGAGGGTTTAGCCACTGCTGGGTCCTCCAATCTTCAGCCTGCTTACCAAACTTCCCCTTCTCGGTTAGCCGTCCACCTCCGGATGACCGGTCAACTGCTGTGGCTACATCCAAGCGACCCTTTGCAGAAACATACCAGGGTACGCTTATTCTTGGTCGGCGATCGAGAATTGCGGTTTGTAGATCAGCGGACTTTTGGTCAAATGTGGTGGGTTCCCCCTGGTACGGAGCCGTCGAAGATCGTGACAGGCCTCCAGCAACTAGGACCAGAACCCTTTTCCCAGGAGTTTTCAGTCGAGTATTTCGCCAGCAAGCTGCAAAACCGACAGCGACCGATTAAATCAGCCTTACTAGACCAAACGGTGGTTGCTGGTTTAGGCAATATCTACGCCGATGAAGCGTTGTTCCTCGCGGGCGTGCGATCGACGATTCCCTGTTCTGAGTTGACTCCGGAAGCAACAGAACGGTTACACCGAGCGATCGTTCAGGTCTTGCAAAGTGCCATTGCTGCGGGCGGCACGACCTTTAGTAATTTTCTCAATGTTTACGGTGTGAATGGCAACTACGGTGGTGTGGCTTGGGTTTATAACCGGGCCGGTCAACCTTGTCGCACCTGTGGCACCCCGATCCAGCGCCTGAAACTGGCAGGTCGCTCCACTCATTTTTGCCCTGAGTGTCAGCAATAAACAGGAAATAGGAGTCCGCTGAGAGCGAATCGGTTTTAGAATTTGGGAGGTGTAGATTTATGAACGAACCTGCCATGCCACTAAAGAAAGGTAGTATTGTCCGCGCTCTCCGAGACAAGTTGGAAAACAGTCTAGAAGCCAAAGCCAGCGATTCCCGCTTTTCGTCCTATCTCTTTGAAACCAAGGGCGAAGTCATGGAGATCCGGGGTGATTTTGCCTTCGTCAAGTTTGGTCGGGTACCCACCCCGAATATTTGGTTGCGACTCGACCAATTGGAAGAGTTTAAGTAGGTTCTAAAGAAGGGGGAAAGGGGGAAAGGGGAAAAAAGGGGAAAGGGAAAGTGCAAACGTTTTGAGGTCTAGCACCAGATTTGGGAGCGCTTGACAGAACTTTGAATACCTGACGGACCCTTGATGAATGCAGCTTTTAGCTTTTTTCAGCAAGCCCTAAGTAGGTGCAAAGGAGGGGGAATGGGAAGGTAGAACGTGAACCTCCCTCCCCTGATATTTTTCCTTTGCGATTGGCGAAATACCTCTAAAATAAACCTGTACGGCAGCCCTTGCGAGGGCCGCGCCAGCAAATTGTCTCGGTGACTAATGAGTGATTTCTTTCCCCCTAATTCTGGTTCCGCCCGTGTATCGATCGTCGGTGCAGGTAAAGTTGGCAGTACCTTAGCTCAGCGAATTATTGAAAAAAATCTTGCAGATGTCGTGTTGCTGGATGTTGTGGAGGGTTGGCCCCAGGGCATCGCCCTTGATTTAATGGAAGCGCGGGGGCTGGGAGGCCACGATCGCACCATTATTGGCACAACTCATTATGAAGATACAGCGGGTTCTGACTTGGTGGTGATTGTGGCAGGACTTCCCCGCCAACCCGGTATGAGTCGGAATGATTTGTTGAGGGCCAATGCTCGAATCGTAGCAGATGCGACCAAGCAGGCGATCGCTCAGTCTCCCAATGCGGTGTTGATGGTGGTGACGAACCCCCTAGATGTGATGACTTACGTGGCTTGGGAAACTTCGGGTTTGCCTTACCAACGGGTATTGGGTATGGCGGGGACCCTTGACTCTGCCCGCTTTCAAAGTTTTATTGCGATGGAGTTAGGCGTGCCATTGAAGGCGATCCAGGCAGTGGTGGTGGGCAGTCATGGAGATGCGATGCTACCCCTACCCCGCCACACGACTGTCAATGGCCAGCCTTTGGTAGAAGTGATGGATGCCGCAACGATTGAGCGGTTGGTACAACGAACTCGCCATGCAGGAGCAGAAATTGTCGAACTGATGAAGGCGGGAAGTGCTTATTTTGCGCCATCCGCTGCTACCTATGCCATGGTGGAGGCGATTTTATTAAATCAGTCGCGAGTCTTATCCTGTTGTGCCTATCTAAAAGGGCAGTATGGTTTGCGGGATATGTTTTTAGGAACTCCTGTCCGCTTAGGACGAGGTGGAGTTGAAGAGGTGTTAGAACTAGAGTTAACGGAGGCTGAAGAGATGGCTCTGATTGAGTCGGCAGCCTTGGTGCGAGGGAGTGTGGAAAGAGCGAGGGCGATGCTGAGCAATTGGTAGGAATGGGTGGTTAGCAGTTGGTTTCGATGAATTGCGAAGCGATCGCGCTGTGACTGGATGGGCATCTTGCCCGTCTCCCTAATCGATCTTCTGGTGGTGGGGTGGGCAAGGAGTCCACCCCTTGTATTTTGTCCAGTAGCGAGCGATCGCCAGGCCAACATCGCTGCCTCAATTGCCTGGTCAATCTTCCAGCACTCAGTCAACTCCGATCGTCAGCCGGAACTTCCCAGCGAGTCTCTGGGAAAATAGCATTTGATCCGCGCTCAATAAATCTTGCCATCTGGCATCGTGACTCCTGCCAGAATCGCCTCATTCAAATTAGCACCTGTGGTGATCGCACCCCGCAAGCTGGCTCCGCTGAGATCGGCATTCCGCAAGTTGGCTCCTTCTAAATTTGCCCCCCACAAATAGGCCCCTCGTAAATTCGCCCCACTCAAATCAGCTCCCGCCAGATTCGCTAAGTTAAGGTTAGCTTCGCTTAAGTCAGCATTTCTCAGATCCGTTTCCCTCATATCTGTTTTCATCAAGTCAGCTTGAATGAATTGACCGCCTCTCAGGTCACTCTCATGCAAGTCTGCTTGCTTGAGCTTGGCTCGATCGAACTTGGTACACCGCATCTGAGTGGCACTAAGACTGCTACCTGTTAAATCAGCGTCCTGTAATTTAGCACCGCTGAGTCGCGCTCCCTCCAATTCCATACCGCTGAAGTTAATTCCCTCTAAATTCAACCCATTCAAGAAAGCGCCTTTGAGCTTGACTCCATTCAAAAGAGCGCCTTTCAGGTTAGCACCGCTCAATCTAGCACCGCTTAAATTTGTCCAGTTGAGGTTGGCTCCTGCTAAATTTGCTGAACGCAGGTTGATCCCATTCAAATTCGCACCGCAGAGGTTTACCCCTGCTAAATTAGCTCCATAAAGAGTTACCCACGTGAGGATTGCACCGCTCAGTTTGGCTCCGCTTAGATTGACTCTCGCGAGGTAAGCACCACTCAAAATCGCTTTCGTCAAATCTGCTTCTATGAGTTGACCACTCTTGAGCTTGGCAAAGCTAAGATTAGCTCCGTATAAGAAAGCTCCGTTTAAATTAGCTTCTAGTAAGAAACACCGTTCTAGGTGAGCCCTGGCGAGAGAAGCTTCTTTTAAAACGGCTCCTGATAGGTCAGAGTGAGTGAGATTTGCTGCGATTAAGTTAGCGGCCGCTAGGTTTACACCTCTAAAATTTCTCTCTCCTTGGTTATAACGCTTTAAAAT
>JBLNEP010000054.1:0-14082 GCA_050262755.1 Actinomycetota bacterium
TTAATCTACAGCTATGCTAGCTCTCCCTATAAAGAGCAGAACGAATTAGCTTGGACGGCTGCTGCTGTCCTTTTAGGACTTGTTTTACTCTCTAGTATTATCTCTCGCACCGTTACTTACAAACGATTCAAGCCTTAATCAGTTATGCCATCAGAAAACTCCCGAAAACCCGTGCCTTATACTGAACCCTTAATCAGGGAACCTGTTGTAGAAGTACCCTCTCAATTAATTTCTGCTTTGCGCGTTGAGAACTTAAGCTTTTATTATGGTAACAATCAAGTTTTAGAAGGGGTCTCAATGCAGGTTCCTCAGCTACAAGTTACGGCGATTATTGGTCCGTCTGGCTGCGGAAAATCAACCTTTCTCAAAGCGCTTAACCGTATTGGCGAATTAGAAGGAAAGGTAAAAGTTAAGGGAAAAATAGAATTTTTCGGGCAGGACATTTACAGTCGTCGCGTCAATATTAACCGCTTGCGGCGACAAATTGGCATGGTCTTCCAAAAACCCAATCCGTTTCCGGCTAGCATTTACGAAAATGTTGTCTATGGAGTTAAGATTTTTGGAGGAAAGAGCCGGACTGAGTTAGATGAAATTGTGGAGTCTTCTTTAAGAAGCGCAGCGCTTTGGGATGAGGTAAAAGACAATTTGAAAAAATCTGCCCTCGGAATTTCCGGGGGACAACAGCAGCGACTTTGCATTGCGAGAGCATTAGCAGTGCAGCCGAAAGTGTTACTGATGGATGAACCTTGCTCTGCCCTTGACCCGATTTCAACCCTGAAAATTGAGGAGTTATTTCAAACTTTGCGGCAGCAACTCACGATTGTAATTGTTACCCATAATATGCAGCAGGCGGCTCGCGTGTCAGATTATACAGCTTTTTTTAATACCGATGAAAGTCGCATCGGCCGCTTGATCGAATTTGGGATGACTAGCAAGATGTTTACTGCTGCTGGACATCCCAGTACCAGAGATTATATTCAAGGGCGTTTTGGATGAAGAAGAAGTTGGGGAATTGGCAAAGGACAGGATTAAAGAGAGCGTGAATTGTTGGGCGGTCGAGTGGATTGGGAAAGGGGAAGAACGAGGGATAATAACAGTTATCTCTTTCGCAATTGCTGGGACTCTAGAAAAATGTCATCACCTGTTCTGAAGCGAGAGTTAGGTCTTTGGGGTGCAACTTTAATGGGGTTGGGGTCCATTGTCGGTACTGGCGTTTTTGTGAGTATCGGCATTGCCGCGCAAATTGCGGGTCCCGGAGTAATTTTAGCCGTGGCGATCGCAGCTTTTGTTGCCGCTTGCAACGGCCTGAACAGCGCCCAGTTAGCAGCAAATCATGCGGTTAGTGGCGGTACTTATGAATATGGCTACAAGTACCTGACGCCTTGGCTGGGATTTACGGCCGGTTGGATGTTTTTATGGGCGAAAACGGCATCGGCGGCGACGGCGGCGTTAGGTTTCGCGGGATATCTGCTGAATGCGACAGGGTTCAGCGATCGCAGCTTATTAATCCCCACCGCTTTAGCGGCCGTTGTTGTCCTCACGGGGATTGTCTTATGCGGAATTCGGCGTTCTAATTGGGCAAATACAGTGATGATTTCCCTGACGCTGCTGGCCTTAGGGGTGTTTGTGGTGGCGGGTTTGCCCACTGTCCAGTTAACCAATCTCTCCCTAGAAACAAATCCTGCGATCGCCTCAGTCCTGCAAGCCACCGCCCTCATGTTTGTAGCCTACACCGGCTATGGTCGCATTGCCACCATGGGGGAAGAAGTGCTCGAACCCAGGCGCACCATCCCCCAAGCGATGATCGTCACGCTTGGTTTAACCCTACTGCTTTATCTGGCCGTGGCGGGGGTGGCCGTCGGATCGGGACTGGGAACCCTGAACTTGCAAGGAGTTGGCGCGGCGGCCCCGTTGGAATGGGTGGCCCGTCGTTTCGGCATTCCCGGCGTGGCGGAATGGGTGGCCTTGGGTGCGGTAACAGCGATACTGGGAGTGCTGCTGAACTTAATTTTAGGCTTATCTCGGGTCTTGCTGGCGATGGGCCGGCGGCGGGATCTGCCGCGGATCGTGGCGCGACTCAACCAGTCCCAGACTACGCCGGATGTGGCGGTGGTGACGGTGGGGGTGGCGATCGCGGTGTTAGTGGCGATCGGCAACGTCAAAACCACTTGGTCATTTAGCGCCTTTAACGTCTTGATTTATTACGCAATTACTAATTTAGCAGCCCTGCGATTGCCAGCGGAGGGGCGGTTATATCCTCAATGGTTGGCCTGGGCCGGTTTAGCATCCTGTCTATTTCTAGCTTTTTGGGTAGAACAACAAATTTGGCTGGCAGGTTTAGGGTTAATTGTCGCTGGTTTGATTTGGCACGCGATCGCTCAGAAGCAAGCATAAACCCAATCAGGAATGCTCGCCCAGAGGTAATAGCGAATCTCACTCCCCTCAGACATCCCTTCCGGCCGTTGGAGAGTAAAAATCCCTCAGATTTTAACCCTTAGCTAACAAGCTGACAGAACGTGAAGAACTGCAAGAGATCGGCCGAGTTCAATTCTCTCCCCCTCCCCCATTCCTAGCGAATCACCAACCGTCAACAATCTCACTGTCTTATCATGGATTGAAATAGCATTCCCGCTTGTAGAGGGCCATGCCTGATCGAACCCGCTTGCCAGTGAATCACGGATCGGCTGGTGTCAGTGCCATCAGCCGCCATATCTACCAAATTCTGGTGGCGATCCAGCAGCAACGTCCTGAATGGATCGCCGCTAAGTACCGACAGACTCCCTGGTGGAAACCTGACTGCAAAGCTGCCTTGATCGAAAAGCTGACAGCAGGCTTGAGTCAGGCGACCGATCGAGATTCACTGCTGGCGATCGCGAAAAAGTACCTGCAAGCCTTGCTGGTTCCAGAATTTATTCATTCTCCTAAATTCAATCAATTATTTCTTCGGATCTCTCGCCTGACTCCTCCCTTAATTGTAGCAGAAACACCCCCTTCAGACGCAACCAAAAATCCAGTACCAACCGTCAAACCAGTCGCCTTGCTTCCCCCCGGTATTGCCATCTTGCTCTTAGATACAGAAAACTTGCAACTGGATACCGAAACGGAGAAATTCTTACAAAGTATTTGCCTGTATCCCATCCAAATTAAAGTTGCCTTTGCCAACTGGCGCAGCCTGGGAAAGAAAGATACTGAATTCCATGAACGCGGCTATCAACTCATTCATGTTCCCCCAGGCAAAGATAGCGCTGATATGAAAATGGCTGCGGTTGGAGCCTCAATTTTTGTACATTACCCAACTGCCAAGGAAATTTTTGTTTGTTCCTCTGACCAAGCACTGATCCATCTTAGTAATACGCTGCAAGCTCACGGATTAACAGTGTACCAAGTCCGAAAACAAGGAGATTGTATCACCATTTTAAATAGCCATACAGGACAAATTCAGAAATATTCCCTCACTCCTTTAGTCGAAGTCACCCCCCTAGAACGGTTGCTCAATCAATTAAAAGAATTAATTCAATTTGAACAAGAACGAACGGCGAATCAATGGGTGAAGCTAGCGAGAGTCTCGGCGCTTTTTAAAGAAAAGTACAATCAACCCCTGAATCAAGCCGTTGCTCTCCTGTTACCCGGAAGTAAAGCGCAGGATATTTTCCTCAATTACCCCCAAATCTTTGCCGTTCACAAACCCTCTGAAACGGCTCAAAGCTATGTCACTTTATTTGACCTGAATCAACCCACTTCCAAAATAGCGACCAATCCTCCCCCTGCGGCTCCAGAAATCACTTCTCTCCCTGAAAACTCCATTAATTCCCTAGAAGACTTAGAAAAAGCAATTGTTAATATTGTAGATTGTTTAACGGCTCCTTCTACTCAATCTTATATTTTTCTTTCCTATGTCGGCAGTGAATTTCAGCGACAATATGGGAAGCCAATCACCCAATTTATTAAAGACTTTAACCTGAGTCGTAAATTTCCCAAATTTTTGCAGTCCTGTAGTTCTCTCAAGCTGAGAAAAATCGAAAAAGGTTGGCAAGTCGCCGTGGTTAAATCCTAACAAATTGTAAAGAGGGGAGGATAAAATGTCAGTCAATGGTTGCACGATCGCCCCGATCAAATGTCCCAAATGCGAATCAACTTCTTATCGGAAAAGCGGTAAACAAAAAGGGAGACAGCGCTATCTCTGCAAGGACTGCGGGAAAACCTTTTTAGAGCCAATTCCTGCTAATGTACTCCCAACTTCAGAAGTGGTAGCAATGCCTCCTGCCACCCCTGAACTTGAAGGAGAGGAAAAGCCAATTACAGTTAAGCCCGATCTTCTCCCTGTCCCTCAAACTAACGATTTAGAAAGCGAAATCATCAAGGGTGAGTTACCCATTCATGCCGTTTATTCTACCAAGGAAAATGGTCAATTGCCCCTCAGCGAGCTTCCTCCGGTCCGCGAGATTTTATCTCAGGGAGCAGACTCGCCAACACCTCCGTCTCAACAGGATATCGGGTTAGCAATTTTACTGCTAGATGTGGAAAATTTGAAAATTGACCTCAAAGCCGAGCAATTTTTAGCTGATTTGTGCAGCTACCCTTTGCAAGTTAAAATTGCTTTTGCAAACTGGAGAAATCCCTCTCTCAATAATCAAGATCTAGAATTGCATAAGCGAGGCTATCAACTCATTCATGTCCCCAGTGGACCGAGTAATGCGGATGGGAAAATGATCGCGGTTGGGTCTTCGATTTTCCTTCATTATCCAACGGCTAAAGAGGTGTTAGTTTGTTCCTCTGATACCTTGTTGATTCATTTATGCAATGAACTTCAAAGTCAAGGATTAAGAGTGTATCGGGTATGGCGTCAAGAGAAAAACTTGGCGTTTGAAACCTATCATACTGGTGAAACCAAGTATTATTCTTTGGCAATTGGATTAGAAATTCCCGATTTTCAAGATTTGATGAATCAGTTAAAAGAATGGGTGTTCAAAGAACAAAGTTCAATGGCTGAGCGTTTAGCTGATTTAGCGGTGTTTTCAACATTATTTCAAGCAAGATTGCAAATTGCAGGCAATGGCGATCGCTCCCTAAATCCCTTGGAATTTACAACAGAGGTTGCGCCTTTCGATCCGGTCATTGCTCATCAGGAAATCGGACAAACCCTGCCAGAAGTCTTTGCTGCTTATCAAGGACTCGCTGTGAAAATTTGTTCCAGACATGAATTAGAGGAGGCGTTGAGAGAAAGCCTAAAAGAATTAGAAGTTAAAGTCGAAAAAGATCAAATATTAGTGGGAGATTTAGGAGTGGCGTTCACCCAAAAATATGGGAAATCAGCAAGTTCAATTCTGAAGGAATTGAAAATTAGTGGTACATTGACAGAATTCCTCAAATCTTGCTCTGGGTTTAAGGTAACTGGGACACATGGGAAGTTCCGAGTTGCGATCGCATAACTCTGTCCCTGTATCATGGAAAAAGATGTAAAGAAATGTAAAGAGCTATGCAGGGTAAAGTGGTGATAGTGGTGGGTGCGAGTGGTGGCATCGGTTCAGCGGTTACTCGCAAACTAGCAAAGGCAGGTGCTAGCTTAGTGTTGGTCGCAAGAGACCCCAACCGTTTGGAGGCCTTAGCGACGGAATTAGCGAGTGTTCCTGTCTTGTCTGTTCCCACCGACATCACCGATCCGCAACAAGTAGAAGCTTTAATGCAGAAAACCGTCAGCCACTTTGGACAAATTGATGTTTTAGTCAATGCTGCTGGTGCAGGTATTTTGAAGCAGTGGAACAAGCTAGAACCTGCGGACTTAGATGCGATGCTTGAGCTCAATTTAAAAGGAGTTTTTTATACCTGTCAGGCGGCAGCGAATGTAATGAAGGAACGCAAAGCAGGTCACATTTGTAACGTTGTGGGAATTTTGGGCAAACATTCAATGGCGATGGGGACCGCTTATTGTGCCTCTAAATTTGGCGTCGTTGGTCTAAGTAAGTGTCTAGCCGATGAGTTGAGACGTTATGGGATTAAATTTACCTTATTCTACTTCGGAGGGGTGAATTCTCCCTTCTGGGATCGTGTTAGCTTAAAAGTAGACCGCTCAAAAATGCTCAGCCCTGAAACGGCTGCTGATGCGATAATGTTTGCCCTTTCTGCGGAACCCCAAGCGGTGCCGATGGAAATCAATATTCAGCCAGAAAGTCATTTATTTTTCTAGGCTGAAACACTGTACGGGAACGAGTGGCAATTGTTCATAATTAAGGGGAGCATTTCTCTTAATCCTCCCTTTAAAATGAACCCTGAACAAGTTAACGAAATTATCAATTATGGAGTTTGACCGCGTTCATTTCTATGTCGAAGATGCCCTAACTTCCCGTAACTGGTTTATTGACCAGCTAGGCTTTCAAGCAATTGCGAGTGAAGTTAATCACGAGACTCAAACGGAGGTTGTTTGTAGTGGCAGAGTGTACTTTTTCCTCTCTTCACCTTTGTCAAGATCGAGCCCTGTTGCTCATTGGTTGAAGTTACATCCTCCCGGCGTGGCAGATGTAGCATTCCGAGTTAAAAATCTCGACTCAGTGCTAAAAAAAGCAGTAGCTGCGGGTGCTAAACTGTTAGAACCCATGCAGCAAATTCGGCTGAGTGAAGGCACTCTCAAACGAGCCAAAATAGCTGGATGGGGAGATGTTACTCATACCTTGAGTGAAGCAGTCACAGATTTTGCCTCCGACTCTCAAGAGGATTTATTAAGAGAAATACTGGCAGTAGATTTAGAAAGCACTACTTCCTCAAAAAAACAGAAACATAATTTATTCAATCAGCCTTTATTTATCCCCCCGTCTCTCACCGTTAATCCCTCAACTCAGTCCCTGAGTCACTCCTCCGTCAATCCTGCTTTATTCCGACTCATTCACCCTCAAAAATTATTCACCCAAATCGATCATGTTGTCCTCAATGTTGAGGCGGGAGATTTAGAAGCTGCTTTAAATTGGTATCAAACCGTGTTAGGATTTGAACCTCAGCAGGATTTTAAAATTCAAACCAATCAATCGGCCTTGCGGAGTCGAGTCATGCTACACCCTGACGGCGGGGTGAAATTGCCGATTAATGAACCTGCATCAGCTAATTCTCAAATTCAGGAATTTTTAGAGGTTAATCAAGGGCCAGGAATTCAGCATATTGCCTTGCAGACTGAGAATATTTTACAGGTGGTTAGAGAACTGCGACCGCGCGGTTTATCTTTTCTGACTGTTCCCTCTTCTTATTACCAGCAGGTACGGCAACAGTGGGGTCAATATCTAGCAGCGACTGAGTGGGAAACCATTGAAGCTTGTCAAATTTTAGTCGATTGCCAGGGAGGTGTTTCTGAAGGAATGTTACTGCAAATTTTTACTCAGCCAATTTTTGAGAAACCGACGTTCTTTTTTGAGTTAATTGAGCGCAGAATTGGTTGGGTGAATGGTGAACAGATACAAGCTCAAGGTTTCGGAGAGGGGAATTTTCGAGCGTTGTTTGAGGCGATCGAGCGAGAACAATTGAAGCGGGGAAGTTTGGGGGGATGATTTTTTTTGACCGCTGATGCACGCAGATTAACGCAGATATTGATGGGGTTAGTTGCGTTTATTGGCGGTTTAAGGTTTTGACGTATTCTTTGACTAAGGGTTGCAGGGTAAAGAGGGTTTGATTTCCTTGTTTGATTTTTTCAATGAAGGAACGTCGCTCTAAGGATTGCAGAATTTTCAATGAGTCTGAGGGTGAGAGTTGCAGATTTTATGATATTTGTGAGAGGGAAGCGGGGGTTGTTTGATTGGCTAGCCAAGCAATGAGTTGTTTTTCTAAATCGGATAAGTGGTTAAAGGGTTGCTGCAAGAGGGATTCTAAATCATCTAAGAATAGGGTATGATAAGATAAGAGTTCTGAAACGTTACCATTAAATAAATCTTGAATTAGGGTAGCCACTATTTTTAACCACAGGGGATTGCCTGGCTAAGTTTCAATAAGTTCTGAGAATTTTTCCTCTTCGGCGGCACTCGAAATATTGCCAAACAATCCGCCATTATCTCCAAGATAGATGGAATGCTCTTTGTGAGTCAGGATTAGAGCAAGATCCTGATGAAGTCGAGCAATCTCTTAAGTCACTTGTTGATGCGCTTAGAGCAGATCTAAGTGATTTAGTAGAGTCAGGTGGAGCAATCAATGATTGATAAATTTTTTATTTAAGAAAATTACCCACTCCTTACCCAAATAAAAAAACCATTCCTAACCGCAGAGCATTCTTTCTATGCTCACTTTTGCCTATAATAAAAAAGTCCCCTATTCCCAGCTAAATTCCTTGAATGTCTTATGACAATGCCTGCAAATATCTATCAGAAAAATACCCAGCAGAATTTGCCACCTGGATTTTAGGACAAACTCCCACATCTGTTGAAATCCTTAAAACAGAATTAGCAATTGAACCCATCCGAGCCGATTATCTCACCTTTTTACGAACCCAAGAACGAATTCTCCATTTAGAATTTGAGGTCAACGTAGCTGGCGAGCCACCCCTACCCCTGAGAATGTTAGACTACTGGGTAAGACTTTATCGGCGGTATCGAGTGCCCATCACGCAAGCACTCGTCATCCTCAAAGAAACCCCTGCTGCTAATCGATTAAAAGACCAATTTCGTGTGGAAAACACGAGGCATCGCTATCAGATCGTCCGAATGTGGCAGCAAGACCCAGAACCATTATTACGCAATCCCGCTCTCTTACCCTTAGCTGCTCTGTGTCGCACAGAAACCCCAGAGCGCTTGCTCAGTCAAGTTGGGGAAGAATTAGCTAAAATTGAGCCATCAGCAGAACGGGGTCAGATTGCAGCCTGTAGCGAAATCCTAGCAGGTTTGCGCTTTGAAAAAAGCTTAATCAAACAACTGTTTCAGGAGGACATCATGCGCGAGTCAGTCATCTATCAAGATATCCTGCAACAAGGAGTAGAAAAAGGAGTCGAACAAGGACAAAAACAAGCCTTGAAAACTTCTATTTTTGACGCCTTAGAAGTGAGGTTTAACGCTGTGCCACCAGAGGTAGGCCCAAAACTTGAAGGTGAGGGGTTGACGCCTGAAAATTTGCGGGGTTTGCTCCGTCAAGCTTGGACTTGTGCGAGTCTAGATGAGTTTATCAGCCAGCTTGCTTAGGCAACTTTTAGTCGGAGGGTAGGCTCAGCGCCGTGCCGTTAAGCATTGCCCTTCCCTCCCTGAAGGACGATTTAGTTTGGGAGTTGGGCTCTGTGAGTTCGGTCTCTTTTTGAGTAATGGCGATCGCTTGTTTATTGACCCATCACCCTGTCATACTCTGCATACAGCCACATAACTCTGCGGTTTCACCTCACAACTTCGGAGCTGGACTCGCCGCGGTTTCTCCCTCACTCAAATACTGATACGTCACCTTAGAAATGTCGCGAATTAACTTGTCAGCACCCCGCTCCGTCTTAGCATGCTTCACCATCACCGCAATCAAATAACGCTTGCCACTCGGCATATCCACCAGGCCCACATCCGCTAACATCGAATCGATCGTGCCTGTTTTATGAGCAATGATTGCTTCCTGATCCAACCCTCTCGGCAACAAAGAATCATTTTCTGTTTGCTGCATGATATGTAAGATGCGATCGCGCGACTTCATCGACACCACTCCCCCCTGATGAATTTGCGCCATTAAATTCACCAAATCCCTCGGACTCGTTGTATTCGTCCCTTCCAAATCCGGTAAATTATTGTGTAGTGCCGTCCCCTTCAATCCCAAAGTCAAAAACTGCTGATTTAAAGTCTCCATACCCCCCAACAGCTCAATCATCATATTCGTGGCGGTATTATCACTAATCACAATCATCTTCGTCGCCACTTCCAGCGCTGTATACTCCCTTCCCAGCTTTTGAAACTGGATTTCACCAGAACCTCCTCCCAGATGCTCTTTCCGCAGGGTCAACTTTTGATCCAAGCGCACTCTCCCTTCATCCACTGCTTGGAAAAAAGCCACCAAAATCGGCACTTTAATCGTACTCGCGGCCGGCAACGCCACCTCGCTATTCAAACTCACAAACCCACCGGTATCTAAATCCGCAAGAAACACCCCCGCCGTCAAATTAGGGTTTTGAGTTGCCAAGGCCTGAATTTGCTGTTTCAGACCCGCCATTTCCTGAGTCAGTGGCAAAGCTAGCCGAGCCGCAGGCGTCGGTGTCGGATTAGTCTGTTGACTTTTCTGTGCCTCTGCTGTTTGGCTGTTCTGTTCCTGAGCAGCTCCCGCCGCCGAGTGGCTCAAGGCATTCAGCACGGACAGCGCCGTTCCCGAAATCACAGCAATGCCAATTCCCACGATCAGCAAGCGAGTTGCGTACACCAGCGGAGACGTTGGGCGACGACGCGGACGTTTCGCTGCGCGGCTCCTAGGCTGGGGCGGTGGCGGCTCGGAAACCGGGCGAGTTCTGGGGGGTACAGGTTTTGTGCCAACGGGCGGTAGCGGTGGCTCCTCCTTCTGTCGCTTTCTGCCTTCCCCTGGAAGTGAGGTGGGCGGGTTTGTCTGCTTCCGAGAGCGAGGGGCTGGGTTCGTGGGGCGTGGCTGGTTGCCATTCATCGCGCTCGCGCTCAGAGATTGCAGATATTCGATTTTCGAGGGTGGGTTTGACTTGGCCCTCAATCGCCGATTTTCCAGCTCGGGCGCTGCTGAAGGATTGCTCTTGCCTCGACTCCCTGCGTCCTTTTGAGGAGGGCGGCCCTGGCTGCGTCGCGGGCGTCCCTTGCTGGACTTGGCAGGCTTTTCGCCCGACTCTTGAGAGGATACGACTGATAAAATTGACCGATTTGGAAACCGCTCCGCCACACTCTAACTCCTGACACCACTGTCGATATTTAAGTTTTAGCTTTTAATTGATTGCCTCACTCACAAGAACTCGTGTAGCGTGTCCCCTGAACAATCTTGTATCGGATTCAGAGTATCACTAACTGAGTTTTTTGGGTAGCACCGCACTGCCCAATCCACTTGACGCAGAATTCCCCGCAGTAGAGCTACTTCCTCAGCCGTGGGATAAGCGCGGTTAAACAAGCGGCGAAATTTTTCCATCCGACTGGCGGCGGTGTGGGGATAAAGATAGCCGATTTGTAAGAGCAAGGTTTCGAGTTGCTGATAGTAGGCTTCTAAGGCTTCTAGGGGTGCTGAGGGAGAAGAAAGGGGTGATTGAGTGGTTGAATCTGTGGCTAAATCGGTTGTCCCTCGGTTGGCGGTTGCCTGGGATAACTCATAACAGCAAATGGCGACTGCTTGAGCGAGATTGAGGGAGGAATAAGCGTCGCTGGAGGGAATGCGAACCAGTCGCTGAGCGTAGTTTAATTCGGCATTGGTTAAGCCTCGGTCTTCCCGACCAAAGATTAAGGCGGAGGGAGTTTCTAGGAGCCAAGGTAAGGCATTTCGGGGAGTTTCGAGGCTAGGGGGTTGGGTGCGATCGAGGCCGGTGGTGGCGATCGCTCGCTGGCATCCTTGTAAGGCTTCTGGGATCGTGGAGACAACGGTGGCAGTTTCGAGGAGATCGGTGGCGTGAACGGCCATCATCCGTGCTTCTGTTCCTAGGGGGTCGCACTGGGGATTGACGAGGATTAATTGCTGCAACCCCATATTTTTCATGGCGCGAGCAACGGAACCGATATTTAAAGGGCCTGCGGGTTCCACTAAAACGATGCGAATTCGCGATAATGGGTCAGGGGTCATGATTGACGGTTAACGATTGACGGTTGACTGGGGTGGGTTGATGGCTGTTTTTGAGGCTCCTACCGACGACGATTCAGGACTCACGATCGAGGATTAATTACCAGTGAACCATCATGCCGCGACAACGAGTTAAATCTAATTTGCCGACGAAAATTTGTCCGGTTTGTGACCGCTCTTTTACTTGGCGGAAAAAGTGGGCCGATTGCTGGGATGATGTTAAGTATTGCTCCGAACGTTGCCGTCGCCGCCGTTCTCCGGTCAAAGATTGAGAGGCGAATCGTCGCAGTTCTTCAACGCAGCAGTTCATAAGGGAGACGGCTGTGTGGCAGGGGTGTTTTGGAAGCGCAGAGAAAGAGGGATTGAGGTTTTGAAGAATGGCTGTTGAACGGGTTCAACCGAAGTTAGTGATTCATGGTGGTGCTGGTAGTTCCTTGAAGGGAAAGGGGGGTGTTGAGGCGGTAAGGCGATCGCTCTATCAGGTGTTGGAGGTAGTGTATCCGATGCTCCAAACCGGTGCAAGTGCGATCGATGCGGTGGTGCGGGGTTGTCAGTTGTTGGAGGACGATCCGCGTTTTAATGCAGGAACTGGTTCGGTGTTGCAGTCGGATGGACAAATTCGCATGAGTGCGTCGCTGATGGATGGGTTTGCTCAGCAATTCAGTGGCGTGATTAATGTGTCACGGGTGCAAAATCCAATTCAGTTGGCTAAGTTTTTGCAGAGCTCTGATGACCGAGTGTTATCGGATGTGGGATCGGCGGAGTTGTTGCGGGAATTGCAATTGCCGATTTATGACCCGATCACGGAGTTGCGGTTGCAGGAGTGGATCGCGGAACGAAACAATAATTTTAGCCGGGAGATGGCGGGTGTGGTGGCAGAACCTGCTGGCACGGGGACGATCGGGGTGGTGGCCCTGGATGTGGAGGGACGCATTGCGGCGGGGACTTCCACAGGGGGTAAGGGGTTTGAGAGAATTGGCCGGGTGAGTGACTCAGCGATGCCTGCGGGCAATTATGCCACGGGGAGTGCTGGCGTGAGTTGCACGGGGATCGGCGAGCACATTATGGATGAGTGCTTGGCGGCGCGAATTGTGATTCGGGTGACGGATGGGTTTACGATCAAGGCGGCTTTTGAGCGGTCATTTGCGGAGGCCCACGAACATAAACGGGATTTGGGTGCGATCGGGATTGATGCAACGGGTGCGATCGCCTGTGGCAAAACCAGTGAAGTGTTGTTAGCCGCCTTTCACGATGGGTATCAAATGGGCGATACCTTGGAATGGAATCAGGGAACGCTCATTTTTATTGCTTAAGGGTTCAGTTGGGTGGAGCGTTAGCCATTGCTGTCAACTAAACGTCAAAAATATATCAGTTAACTGTTTGACGTTTAGTTCTTCGATCCCCCCTAGCCTTAAAAAGGGGGGACAAGACTCTTCTCAAGTCCCCCTTCTCAAGCAGGGCTAATTCATTGTCTTCAGAGAAAGATTAGGGTAATGTGATACAAGGATGCGTACGCACAGCGTCACGGGCTCTCTGACGCTCGCCCAAATATATATATCCTAAACAGCCCCAGTAAAGACAATGACTACCTGCCTCATAGAAGCCTTGTCGCGAGTCCCAGATTTTCGGGCCCCGAGAGGACGCCGTTATCCTTTGGAGTTAGTGCTGCTGTTAGTAATCATGGGAACTTTAAGTGGTTGCTACGGTTATGCAGCTCTGGAAAATTTTGCAGCCCGCCATTATCAAGCTCTAGCAGAACGTTTGCAGTTACCGAAAACTCGCTTACCATCGGACTCGACGTTTAGAAGGGTGATGATGGGCATCAATTTTGAGGAGCTGGCAGCGACATTTAACCAATGGGCAAGTGAGTCGATACAACTTGAACCCCAAGCATGGCTAGCAATGGATGGTAAAAGCATTACCAGTACCGTCAACCACTATAGCCAAGCCTACCAGAACTTCGTCACAGTAGTCTCTGTATTCAGCACCCGTCAGGGGCTGACAGTGGGTTTAAGCTCTTTTAACAACAAAAAAAGTAGCGAAATAGCTGTAGTACAAAGCCTCCTAGAAGTGTTGAAGCTGCAAGGAGTCGTATTCACCCTAGACGCCTTACACTGTCAAAAAAAACCGTAGAGCTGATTGTAGCAACTAAGAACGATTACGCGATTGCGGTCAAAGGCAATCAAAAAAGTTTATACCAACGCATCCAACACAACACTCAGACAGCAGCATCAACGAGTGTAGATATCACTCAAGAACGAACACGAGGTCGAGTGACACAACGAAGAGTGAGTGTGTATGACAACCTGGAAGGTATTAGTGTGGAATGGGTAGGAGTGAAGTGTTTAATCAAAGTAGAGCGCACAGGGACTCGTTTAG
>JBLNEP010000055.1:0-123354 GCA_050262755.1 Actinomycetota bacterium
CTTATACTCGCGAACAAGCGGCTTATCCTGCCCCTTGGACCAAGGAACACAAATTTTGGCCGAGTGTCGCGCGGATTGACAACGCCTTTGGCGATCGCAACTTCGTTTGTTCTTGCTTGCCTATGACCGCCTATCATTAACTCGGCTAGGGACTCAAGGCCCTGTCTCATCGTTGCAGCATGGCTCAACTTTAAACCTGAGCCCTCTCCCAGAGCTGCTGTGAGACAGGGACTTGAACCTCTGGCAAATTCCCCTCCTACGCTTGCGCCACGCGATCGCGCCCCTGAGACTTCGCCTCATAAAGGGCCCTGTCAGCTGCCGCAATTAAACTGGTGGGTGTAGTCCCAGCGGCGGAGGTACTGGCAACCCCTAAACTCAACGTCACACACTCAGCAACAGTAGACTGTTCGTGGACAATTGCCAAGGCGCGGACTCGGCGGCGAATTTCCTCGGCAACCGCCACCGCATCCCTCATATCTGTATTCGGTAGGATCACCGCAAATTCTTCTCCTCCATACCGGGCAGCAAAATAGAGACGTTCGGGCGGAAAATCGCGACAGGCATCGCGGATCGCACCAGCAACTTGCTGCAAGCAAGCATCCCCTGCTTGATGACCGTAGGTATCGTTATAAGTTTTGAAACAGTCAATATCGCACAAAATCAAAGACAACCGCACTGGTTCCACAAACAAGCGCTGTGACTCTTGGTTAAGCACTTCGTCAAATCGGCGGCGGTTGGCGATTTTCGTCAAACTGTCCAAGGACGCTAAGTGTTGTAACTCTTGATTCGCCGCTTGTAATTGCTGGTAGAGTTGAGATTGTTCGATCGCGATCGCCACCTGAGTCGCTAATTGCTTCAGCAATTCCATTTCCCACACTTGCCACCGCCGAGGCGCTGAACAGTGGTGCGCGATCAGCAAACCCCATAACCGCTGAGGCGTTTGCAACTGAGAATTTGCTAAACTTTGTTCGCTTTGAATAATCGGCACGACTAAATTGGCTCGCACCTGAAAGCTTGCTAACAATTGAATATGACACAATCCTAAATTAGCCTGATAAATATCCTCGATCGCTCGGATCCGGCCTTCTTGGTATTGCGTGATATAACTTTCTCGGAAACAAGGGTCTTCAATCGTTTGGTTTAAAATCGGCATCCACCCAGCACCCACCGACTCCACGACCACCTCTCCATACCAGTCTGGCCGAAAGTGAAAAATGACCACGCGATCGGTCTGGAGAAATTGCCGCACTTCCGCCACCGTTGTCTTCAGCACCGCTTGCAAATCCAAAGACGAGCGAATCCTTGCTTGAATCTGCCCAATCAAATGCTCTCGTTCTGCTTGCAACCGCAGGGCCATCTCAGCTTGCTTACTTTCCGTAATATCTCGACCTTCGGGAATCAGTAAGACAACGTTGCCGGTTTCATCTTTGATCGGTTTGAGCGAAAAATCAATGGTGGCGATTTTACCTCCTGCACCCAACATTTGTACTTCATAGCGGACAAATTCACCGGTTGCTGCTCGTGCGATCGCGGCTCGCAATTGTTCCTGGGTGGACTGGGAAATTGTCCACCAGTGAGCTTGCCAAAACGGGCGACCCACAATGTCGCTCAGTGCGATGTCGGCGAAGTCGAGGGCGGTTTTATTGGCTTCCAGTACGATCCCGTTTGGTGTCAGTAAGCCGATAAACTGGAACGAACAGTCGAAAATCGCTTGAAAACGCCTTTGGTTCTCGCTGAGAGTAGCCTGCGCTTGCTTGTGTTCGGTGATGTCGCGGAAGCACCAAACCCGACCGATAATGACTTCTCCGACACGGATCGGCTGGGTGTAGCGCTCGCAGAAACGACCATTGTTAAATTCAATGATCTCACAACTTTCCGTTTCTGGTTGGCTGTACAGTTGTCTGACTCTGTGCAAGAAATCCTCTGGATGTTGCACCTGTTGCGCCAGCAGTGTCAGTCGTTCCCACCAGTCTCCTGACTGACAAACCGTTGGTGACAAGTTCCACATTTCTAGGAATTGTTGATTGCAGCTTACGATCTCACCTGCGGTATCGACGGCTAAAATTCCGTCTGCGGTTGATTCGAGGATGGCGTGCAACAGAGATAATGATTGCTCCTGTTGCGCCTGGGCGCGCTTGCGTTCTGTGATGTCGAGGAGATATCCTTCGTAGTGAGTAATGTCCCCGGCTTCATTGCTCACTGCGGTCATGAAATTGCACACCCAGCGGCTCTCGCCATCGGGGGTTAAGATCCGGTAATCCTGTTCAAAGGACGCGATCCCAGCTTCTTGATACCCTTGCACCTCCCTCGCCACTCGTTCCCGATCGTCGGGATGGATCACCTGAGCATACCGTAATGTGCTATTGGTGAAGTCTTCGACGCTATAGCCGAATTCAGCGATATTCGGTGAGACATATTCCACCGGCCAATGTTCTTGGGCGAGACAGCGAAAAACGGTGACGGGACCCCCGATAAACAGGTTACGTTCTCGACTGAGGGCTGCTTCTACCTGGAGGCGGTCGTTGATTTCCTGTTGTAGCTGTTGGTTACTCCAGTAGAAGTGTCTCATGGCACGCTCATACATGGCGGTGCGCTCTGCCACCAATTCTTCTAAGCGATCGCGGTACTGTCGTAGTTCTTGCTCAACCCGTAATAATTCGGTAATCTCTACGGCAAAGACAATGACTCCGACTATATTTCCGGCTTCATCACGGTAGGGAATTTTATCAGTCCGAATCCAACGCTGCTCTCCTGATGCGGTTAATAATGGTTCAATAATTCCCAATTTAGGACTGCCTGAATTTAAGACTTCTAAGTCGTCTTGAGCCGATCTTGCAACCGCTTTTGAATAAAATTCTGTTCCTAATTTTCCTTCTAGTTCCTGAAGCGAACACCCTGTAAAAGCGGCGGCTGTTTTATTAATTCTTACGATTTGGTTATTCTGGTCTTTTTGCCAGATCATCGCTGGCACAGAGTCAAAAATAATTTGCTGCTCTTGTTGTTGCCTTCTCAGCGCTGCCTCTACTTGCTTTCTGAGCGCAATTTCTTGTTGCAGTTGTTGATTGGCTTTTTTTAAGGCTGCTGTGCGTTCTTCAACGCGGTCTTCGAGTTGTTCGTAGTATTGACTTAATAACTTTTGCTGCTGTTCTCGTCGCTGAACTTCTAATCTCATTCTTTCCCATGCTTCTACCGCCATCCCCACAAAAGTGGCTAAGTTTGTGGCAAAGTGTTCTTCATCTTCATCCCACTGACCCAGCGTTGAGGTGCGTTCAAAGCAGATCATTCCCTCAATGCGATCGCTGAGTAAAATGGGAAGGCGGAGGCTAGCAATGCCATGCTTGAAATATTCAGATTTATAAATTTCTTGAGCTGAAGTAGCAGCGGATTGTTCTCCGGTTTTTAGGTCAGAAATTTGTGTTTGAAAATAAGCAGAATTTCGCGCTAATGACAGGGGGATTTCTGCGTTGTGTTGCTGGGTACTTCGCTCATACAAGTCGATACATTGCAATTGAGTCCGGTCATCGCCATAAAGCCAGATACTGACTCGCTCTGCCTCCAAGGTATCAGCAGCAGTTTGTGTGATTTTTTTGACTGCTGCATTGAGATTTCCTGGTTCGAGGGCATGGCTCTTAGCTAATTCTACCAGCACTTGTGATTGCTTCCGAAATCGCTGTTTTTGCTCCCGCTCTCTCAGACTGGCTGGTTGAGAAAAATTAAGGTCTTCACAGATGAGTAAAATGAGCGGAAATGACGAATGAGAAGTTGATAGCTGATAATCAACCCCATTTTTTTTCTCCTCTCCTCCTCTCTTCCTGCTATCATGAAGTGTTAACTGGGATGCGATCGCTGTTGGCAGCAGTCGGGCTTTTGCTAACACCCGCAGATAGCGACCATCTCGGCAGACAAGGTGACCTTCCCAACTGGCTACTTCAGAGGTGCGATCGCGATGGTTCAAAACCGAGAGCTCGGTTCGCAGTTTTTGCAAGTCTTGGGAGTGAAAAAAAGTGAAAATTTGTTGAGAAATCAACTCCTGTTGGCGATAGCCCAAACAGCTCGCACCGAACTGATTAGCGAACAAAATCCTGCCCGTCGAATCAAGGGTGAAACAGAGGGCGGGGAGGTTTTCATAAAAAACTTGATAGGAGTTTTCATTAATCAGGAGTTCGCTGGTCGCAGCGTCGAGGGAGCAGGTATCGCTTTTCTCTGGCTCATTAGAGGGGGATTGTTTGATCAACACTGTTGGCTCGGCTCGATTTTAAAGGGATTAAGACCGGAGGAGAGATGAGAGATTTAGTAGAAAGCAGGGTTACTTAATAGTTTAATATAAAGATTCTGCCTGCGATTTTTTAGTCAGCAACTGTTACAGGAGTTGCTGGGAGGATAAAAACACTGATTAGGACCGGGCTTCGATCGGGGGAAAGTCTTAGGTGCTAACAAAATTAAAACATTTAGGGGACAATGAGTAAGACAGCCCCTCGCCCTCGCCCGTACTGTCCGGGCTAGGACTGACACCGATCTTCGCTCGATCGCTCCCCGCTCCCCTGGCGGAAGGGGTGAGTCAGTCCAAGGGTTAGGAGAGTGAAGAACCTCTTCTCTCACCTCCCCATCAGTGCTATTCGTTGCCAGTGGCATCTATTGCTAACACCCTCGATGAATCCTCAACCTCTGCGCCTCCGACTTAGTTGGGAAGACTCAGCCACTGGGGAGCGACGCTCTCCTGTACTCGATCTCCCCATTGCTATCGGTCGGATCTTTGACGCGATGCCTGCAACCATTAACGGGCAGCGCGTTTCTCGCATCGTTCTCAACAGCAGTCAAGTGTCTCGCTTCCATGCTGCGATCGGCGTCGAGCAAGGCAGCATCATCATCACTGACACAGGCAGCCGCAATGGAACTTTTGTGAATGGCATCCGCCAGGTAAGAAGTGCGATCGCCAATGGAGATACCCTGCAAATTGGTCCCTACGCGATCGATATCTCCTTCGCCATCAATTCTCCCTTACCGGCTGGCAATTCCCAAATTTTCTTCAACCCCCAGACGGATCTCCCAGATGCCACTGCTTCTCTTCCTCAACCCATCAGTGGTAGCTTTCCCCCCCAGGCATTTCTGCAAGCTTCTCTGGTGTCTGAGCGATCGCTCCTTGCCAGCGGTTTACCCGTCCATACCATTGATTATGCAGCCATTGGAGCTGGCTTAGGCAGCTTGATCTGGGTGGACTTGCTGAGAATTTGTGGGGTCAAAAGTTCTCGGATCATCGCTTTAGGTATGGAAGCCAAACCCTACGCCCGCTATCAGCGCCTCTGTCTCAATTCCCAAATTCCCCCACGGGAACGCTTGCGGTCTAATTCAGATTCCTGCCCTGATAATATTTGGGGTTGGCCGTCCTATGCGGTGCGGGAGGCGTGGTATGACGCTAAAAAAGGGCGGTTGGGTGAGGCGCTGAAGTTAATGTGGCAGGTGTTTGCAGAACCAACTTTTGCAGAAACTTATACCCCGCGATCCGGCAATGTCTTTGACGCCATCGATCGGGAAACCCAGCGGATCGGCTGGTCCCAGATGTTCCGCTACGGGCGAGTGCGGTCGATCCGTAAAATGGATGATGGCCGCTATGCGATCGCTTATTCCCGTTCTAGTGCCAAAGAGCGCGACCATGCTTTTTTAATCGCTCAATATGTCCATTTAGCCACAGGATACCCAGCGATTCAGTTCCTCCCTGACTTGCAGGCATACCGGGAAAAAACAGGGGATTTTACCTCGGTGGTGAATGCCTATGAAAGTCATGAGCAAGTCTACCAACAACTCGAACGCGATGGAGGGACCATACTCATTCGGGGCAGAGGCATTGTCGCCTCGCGCATTGTCCAGCGACTCTATGAAGCGCGACAGCGCCAGCCTAATATTCATGTTTTGCACTTGATGCGATCGCCGAAACCCCAGGGCAACAAATTTGGTCGCGCCCAGCGAAAGGTAGAAAATCACTATGAATTTCAACCCTTCAATTGGCCAAAAGCTTGCTGGGGAGGCGATCTCCGGGCAATTCTCGAAGCTGCTGACCCCGAAGGACGCCCGCAATTACTGGCTGACTGGGGCGGGACAACGACGGCTAACCGTCGCGACTGGCGACATATTGTTCAAGAAGGACTCAGCCAAGGTTGGTATCAAATTGTATTTGGGGAAGTGGAACGAGTGGAACCCGACATACACAAGCGCCCAGTAACTGTGATTCAGGAACAGGGATTCAAAGGGCAACTCCGTTTGGAAGCTGACTTTATCATTGATGCCACCGGTTTGGATGCGAAGGTGAAAACCAGTTCCCTGCTGGAGGATCTGGTGATTCACTACGACCTCCCCCTGAACCATTTGGGGCGGTTGAGTGTGGCTGAGGATTTTGAATTGGTGGAAATGCGAAACCCGCCTCAACCGCCTTTTGGAGGCAGTGCGAGAGAGGGGCGGATCTATACGGCGGGTGCGATCGCGTTGGGTAGTTCCTATGCGCCGGTGGATAGCTTCTTGGGGTTGCAGTATGCGGCGCTGCGATCGCTTGAGAGTTTGGTGGCGGCGAGAGCACCGGGGATACACCCGTTAGGGATGGGCCGATCTTTGGTGCAGTGGTTGAAGTGGGTCGGGAATTCCTCTCCGGGGTAAGGGTTGGAGGAGGTGAAATTCCCGATCTTCCCTGAAAATATTGTGTTGCCTTTTTTCTGATTTAACTTGGTGTTATGACTCCTACTTTATTGGGTCGCTGGCAAACTCGGTTATTACTATTCGCAACAGTTGGCACTTTAGTAACCCTACCTTTTTTTCTAGGGTTAATAGGGGCTCAACCCAGTGCTATTTATTTCTGGAGCCTCGGTTATTTCGGGATTTTTGGCCTAGCTTGGGATGTTCTCTACAACTACCTCCAGACTTTTCGCTGGGACCGGGATTGGCCGGGTGCTTTGCAACTATTGGCGGGGATTTGGGAAGCAATTTTTTTAGGATTGCTGATCGAAGTGATTGGGTTACCCGGCATCTCCCAGGCAGATTTTAATTTAATCTTATTTGCTTGGCACTATAGTTCAGTATGGCTAGCAGTTTATCTAGCCTCACAAACTCTCATGCGGATCTTGTTTCCTTACTGGCGTTTTCGGGGCGGTCAGTGGCTATAGTTGAGTGTTGACTGTCAGATCGATCTTTTGCCTCGACTCTCTGCTGCTGTACTCTGTACTTTCCTCCCCGATAATCGGCAAAGAGACAGTTTAAAAATCTATAATTTATCAAGGTTTGAAACCTGAAATTCTCTGTTTTCTCCACAACTGATTATGACCACCACTCCACGCCGTTATCACATCACGACCTTCGGATGCCAGATGAACAAAGCCGACTCTGAACGGATGGCTGGCATCCTAGAAGATATGGGCTTCGAGTGGTCAGAAGACCCCAACGAGGCTAGTATCGTCCTCTACAATACCTGCACCATTCGGGATAATGCTGAACATAAAGTTTATTCCCACCTCGGCAGGCAAGCTCAGCGGAAGCGCCAGGAACCGAATTTGACCTTGATTATCGCTGGTTGTGTCGCCCAACAAGAAGGAGAAACGTTACTGCGGCGAGTGCCAGAGTTAGATTTAGTGATGGGACCGCAACACGCTAACCGCCTTCAAGATTTGCTGGAAGCGGTGTTTAATGGCAATCAAGTGGTGGCGACAGAACCGGTTCACATCATGGAAGATATCACGAAGCCACGCCGCGATAGCGAGGTGACGGCTTGGGTGAATGTCATTTACGGCTGCAATGAACGCTGTACTTATTGTGTTGTCCCCAATGTGCGGGGCGTTGAACAATCTCGCACCCCTGCTGCAATTCGCACAGAAATGGAAGAATTAGGGCGTCAAGGTTACAAAGAAGTGACGCTATTAGGGCAGAATATTGATGCTTACGGTCGGGATTTACCTGGAACCAAACCGGATGGTAGTCATCTGCACACCTTAACGGATTTGCTTTATTCTGTGCATGATGTTCCTGGCATTGAACGGTTACGGTTTGCAACCAGCCACCCCCGCTATTTTACAGAAAGATTGATTCGCGCTTGTGCAGAATTGCCGAAAGCTTGCGAACATTTTCATATTCCGTTTCAATCGGGAGACAATGAGATTTTGAAGGCAATGGGGCGGGGCTATACTCAGGAGAAATATCGCCGGATTATTGAGACCATTCGCCGCTATATGCCCGATGCGTCGATCAGTGGCGATGCGATTGTTGGCTTCCCAGGCGAGACAGAAGCACAGTTTGAGAAGACGCTAACCTTGGTGGCAGAGATTGGGTTTGATTTGGTGAATACTGCTGCTTATTCGCCGCGACCGGGGACACCAGCGGCTCTGTGGAAAAATCAATTGAGCGAAGAAGTGAAAGCGGATCGCTTGCAACGACTGAATCATTTAGTGGGTCTGAGCGCGGCAGAGCGGTCGCAGCGCTATTTAGGTCGCATTGAAGAAGTTTTAGTGGAAGATCAAAACCCGAAAGATCCGGAGCAAGTGATGGGGCGAACTCGCGGGAATCGCTTAACTTTTTTTAAGGGTGATATTGCTGCATTAAAAGGTCAGCTTGTGCGGGTAAAAATTACGGAAGTACGACCGTTTAGTTTGACCGGTGAACCGCTGTGAGGTAATGCACTGGAGCATAGCCAATGGGATGATTTTAGGCGATAGTGAAGAAGCAGCTAAAACAGGGCTGATGCGATCGCGAAATGTGACCCCCCAGAAAGGGCGTGCAAGTTGCCTAGAGCGTGGGTTGGGGTACTTTGAGCTGTGTCAGTCCTAGAGAAAGCGCGCTCGCTGACTCTGGAAATCAAAAAGGTTCAATTGAGAATGTTTCAAATGTATCAAAGGGAAAAAATCAAGACAGTGAACACTCAGGGATGTGATTACGGCAGGAAGTTATTGCCCTTGATGTTAATGGTGGGAGTCTTGGGAGTAAGTGCGGTTGGATGTAATGAAACCTCACCGACTCCTAGTCCAACGTCGGCGACATCCACCTCCAGTGGCACTCCGAATTCCCCATCACCGACTCCCGCTGCGACTCTCGCCGCACCGACTCCCACCCCCAGTGCAAAAACACCAACTTCCACGGCAACTCTCGCCGCACCGACTCCCACCCCCAGTGCAAAAACACCGACTCCTGCAGCAAGTCTCACTCCCTCTGGTTCTCAAGCTGAATTGCCAAAACCAAACGAGAAAGGGGACTATAGCAGAACTTCTCATAAATCTTGGCAGGTGGTCGATCCTAACCCCGCTGGTGTCAGTTGCCGCATGGGTAAATATTCGATTGAACAAATTCAAGATCCAGGCAGTAATATCACCTTAGATATTGCTAATTGGCCAGTCATTGGCACTTTAAAACAGGGACAGACTTTTGAAATTGACCCGGGTCCGGCAGGATTTGGCACTTTAACAGATACTCAAAGACAACCTTGGTTTCTTGTTAATAAAAACTCCACTCCCGGTGCACCCATGAATTGTTTTGTCCGCGCCAATAGTCAGTTTGTCAAACCGGTTGCATCCAAGTAGTCAAGATGTAAGGGAGTTTTAAACCCTTTCTGTTTCACTTTGCACTTAATCTTAACTCCTCCCAACTTCCCCTAAGTCAGGAGAAAGTGGAGTGAGTGCAACTTCCTTCAGAAAGGGTATTACCAATCGCGAATCCGGATCGACTTGTGTTTGGGTGAGGATGTATGCTAAGGTGCAACCGAGATCGCCTTAACTGATAAAGTTGAAAGAAAAAGGGGCTGAGGTTGGGATTCGGAGTGAAGATGAAGTCCATAAATGTAGCCGACCTTGACCCCTTTAGCGCTCGCCTTCCAAACTGGATCAAACGAAAAGGCTGAACCCCCTTCTCCATTCTCCCTGCTAATAGTGAATGCGAATCAGTTCATGAGCCATTCGCTATTAGCGATTCACACCCCTAAGACTATGAAGCAGGATACTCACTCAACGTCTAATCTCCAAGGACTCACGCAGCAAGAAGTGAAGGAGCGGCGTGCGGCCGGCCAAGGGAATAATGTTACCTTACAAAGCAGTCGTTCCTACCGCCAAATTCTGCAAGAAAACCTGTTTACTTTTTTAAATTTGGTTTTTTTTGCGATTAGCGTGGTGATGGCGATTTTGCATCGCTACGGTGATGCAATTCTGGTGATTATTGTCATTTTTGGTGGAGTTTTAGTGAGTATTTGCCAAGAAATTTGGGCGAAACAAAAACTCGATCAAATTGCCTTACTGAATCGACCCACTGCGAATGTGATCCGCGAGGGGCAAGAATTTCATATCGAGCCAGCCGAGCTCGTCATCGGAGATATTTTAATCGTGAGACCGGGCGATCAAATTTTAGTGGATGGGGCGATCGTGGGTGAAGGTCGCATTGAGGTTGATGAATCTCTGTTAACGGGGGAGTCAGATATGATTCCTAAAGTAGCAGGGGATCAGGTTTATTCAGGAAGTTTTTGTGCGAGTGGTACTGCTTGTTTTGAAGCGGAAAAAGTAGGAACTCAGACAATTGCTTATAAATTGGTGACAGGGGCGAGAGCCTTTCGCCAAGTTTATACACCCCTGCAACAAGAAATTAATTTGGTGATTCGGGTGTTGATGCTGCTCGCTTGTTTTCTCTGGATTTTAGTAGGGATTAGCTTCTTGAGTCGCTCGCATTCTTTCGCTGATACGGTGCAGCGAGCAGCAGTTGTTGCGGGCTTGGTTCCGACTGGTTTGTTATTAGCAATTACCCTCGCCTATGGGACTGGCGCCGTGCGGATGCTGAAACAAGAAATTTTAATTCAGCAAGCAAATGCGGTGGAGTCTTTGAGTAATGTTGATATTCTCTGTCTGGATAAAACGGGGACTTTGACTACTAATCAAATTCAATTGGAAACCATTTTTCCGATTGGCCTCACTGAGGAAGCAGTCCAGCAAAAATTAGGGAACTATGCAGCGAATACTACCAGTGCGAACCATACCAGCGAGGCGATCGCAGTCGCCTGTCCGGGTCAACCCCGCTCTGTCATAGCCGAAATACCCTTTTCTTCCGCGAGGAAGTGGAGCGCGATCGCCTTTAACGACGACCCAGATGCTGGAGTTTACGTCCTCGGTGCCCCAGAAATTCTCGCCAAAGCGGTCGTCCTTACAGCAGAAATGACCAGCTACATCCAAGCAGGAACTGAGCAAGGATTGCGGGTATTACTCTTTGCTTACAGCCCTGATTTCAATGCCATTGGTGAACAGAAATCGCAGCAAGTTTTACCAACTAACCTGACTCCTTTAGCCATCCTGGAATTTAGCGATCAATTGCGTCCCCAGGTCCGCGAAACCCTGCATGGCTTCGCTAGCGCCGGCATTCAAGTGAAAGTGATTTCAGGCGATCACCCGCAAACAGTCGCCGCCCTTGCGAAACAAGTCAGCTTAGGTTCAGAAATTAAATTAGTATCTGGCTCAGAGTTGGCTGCGATGGATGAAGCCCAATTCGCCCAAGCGGCAATTACTTGTAATATTTTCGGTCGAATTACTCCGGAACAAAAAGCAAAATTGGTGCAGACGTTGCGCCAACAAAATCACTACGTTGCGATGATCGGAGATGGAGTTAATGATGTCCTTTCTTTAAAGCAATCTAATCTAGGAATTGCGATGGAAAGTGGCAGCAAAGCTACAAGAAGTGTCGCTGATATTGTCTTGATGAAAGATTCTTTTGCAGCGCTCCCCCGTGCTTTTTTAGAAGGTCAGCGTATCCGGAATGGCATTCGAGACACTTTAGCACTCTTTCTCGTCAGAGTCTTTTCAGTAACGCTGTTAATTTTTGCAACAGCAATGGTGACAGACAGTTTTCCCTTGGTGAATAAACACAGCGCGGTTGTGTCTTTAATCGGGGTGGGGTTGCCGACCATTTTTCTACCGCTTTGGGCGCAGCCAGGAGGTTCGAGAAAGCGACGCAGTGTGGTGGGATCGCTGCTGCATTTTACCATTCCAGCAACGCTAACGATGACTATCATTGCTCTGTTAGTTTACTTGCTATATCTGGTTAGCGCCATCTTAGATTTAGCGCCTGGTTTAGGGTTAAGCCAAGTAGATTATCGAGTACCGCGCACGGCTTTAGTAACCATTTTAATTTTATGTGAATTATTCTTAATTCCTTTTCTCAAACCACCGACCACTGCTTGGGTAGGCGGTGAACCTTTAAGTGGGGATTGGCGGTATTCGCTGACCGCTTTATTTTTGTTAATTGTATATATGCTGATTTTAGCAATTCCCCCCATCCGCAACTTTTTTGAACTTTCGCCAACGAGTGCGGTTGATTGCCTATTTCTAGGTTTAGTTGGTTTAGAGTGGTGTTTAATTTTGCGCGCTGTTTGGCGGACTCGTTTTCTAGATCGGTTCTTGGGGGTAGATTTAAGTTAAACAGAGAAGAGCGGATGACTTTCAGTCCTAAACCGATAGAACCAGCATCAGAGTATCAACAAATTTACCGATTCACAATCCACAATGACTCATCAACCCTTAAATAATGAAATCCCTACCTATCGAGTGAGTTTCTGGGAACTATCTTTTATTGTCATGGGCGCCTTATCCCTCATTAGTGCGAGTGTTGTCGGCATCGGGATTAAAGCCTTAAATAATGCCTTTAATCCAGCCAGAGCCGAGGCGATCGCTAAAAGCATCTTTGACTATCAAATTCCCGGAGGCTCTAAAGGCAGCTTTGGCGTTAATATTGGCAGCGTCAAACTCGCGAGGGTGCAAAGTGCTAAAAATCCACCCGACATTTTTCTATTAGTGGGAAAACTTCCGCTTAATAAAGAAACGGATCGAGAGGAATTAAACAAAGGTGATGAACCACCTCCTGATACTTCCGATGAAGAGTTTAATGTAACTGCTTCTCGGATAGAAAATAAAGTATTTTGTGGCAAAACAGTTCCCGTTACTATTAAGGAAGGCAAGCAGAGCTTGAGCAATTTGCCTTCCCCTTTGCCAGCAATTCGGTATATTGTCAGCCTGACGGAAACAGACGCTGAACGGGTGGTGATTTTGACCACGAATGGTACTAATGCCCAAGAGAAAGCAGTGGCTGTCTTTAATTCCCTGCGGTGTCATCATTCTAAGTAGGGGAGCGGATTGAAACCGCTTGAGTGCTGAAACTGCCTTACCACCGGAGTTAAGGGTGTTAATGCTTCCACACACCTCAAGGGCTAAAAGTTCCAATCCCTTTAGCAGCAAAGGACAGCAGATTTTTTTCACTCTCTTTTAATTGTTTTCCCTAAATGCCTAATCTTCCCGGCAACAAGCTTGTCTCACTTTTTAAAGTATTATCAGTCGGAATCAACAAGGCTTGTGCTCATCTATGAAAGTTCAGCTCTTAAAATCTGTTTTTGCCCTTGCCATTGCAACCATAGCCGCTCCTGCTCTAGGAAGCTGTCCTGCTCTGGCTCAAACGGCTAGTTTCTTCTGTGGCACTGCTGGAGGCAACCCAGCAACCCTCGCCACCCAACAAGGCAAAAATGTTCCGGTGATTCTGTGGGCGGCTGAAAATTATTTTAATGAATCAGGAGAGGATGCTATTACCCGCTGTACGCGAGTATCGGGACTCTTAAATAATTACCGCCAGCAAGGTAATTGGGAGCAATTAATTAATACCAGTGTATCTCGAACTGGGCAGCCTATTATTTGTGCCGCTAACCGTCAAGATGGTTCCTGCCGACTCTTATATGAGGTTCCGAAAGGACAGAGTCCTGAACAAGCAAAGCAAGAGCTCCTCAGAAGAGTGAATAACCCTAATTCCAACGTTTCGCCAATCCAAATAAATTGAACGCTATTGATCCCAAGTTTTGCTCTCAGGAGCATCTATAATCCCTGATAAAGGTTACATCTACAAAGGTTGACAGAGATTAGAAATTCTGGTGGAATAATCAGGTTGACGGGTGAAAAAATTGCAGCTTTGCTGGAGCAGCTCTTGTAATCCTTCAACCTGCCTTAACCATACAGTACCATTGCTTCCAGCTATCGCTAGTTGCTTTCCGTCTCGGCTCCAATTTATACTAACAACATTTTCTTCAAATTCAAATTGAGCAACCTGGCGTCCCGCTAAATTCCAGAGTCGCACCGTTCGATCAATTCCGACTGTAGCGAGGCGTTCTCCATCAGGGCTAAAGCTGACTGCTTTGGCATCTAAATGTAACGTTTGAAGTTCATCAGACAATTGCTTTCCTGGTAGTTCCCACAGCCCAATTTTACCATTGAGAGTAACGGTTGCGAAGCGCTGCTGTTGTGGAGACGGGCTGAAGCTAACACTAATCGCTTGGACAGGTAATGTTGCCTGCAATTTGCCTAGAACATTCCAAATTCGCACCGTAGAGTTTCCATCCAAAGTCGCGAGATATTTGCCATTCGCACTAAAATTTACGCTTCTCACTAAGCCATTGTGACCTTTTAGCTCAGCAGCAACTGAGATAGCTTTGGGTAACTTTGATAAATCCCAAATTTTGGTCGTATCGTCGATGCCTGCTACGGCTAAAAACCGACGGTCTGGGCTCCAACTAATGCTATTAACTGACCCTTGCACGGCTTTCCACTCATAAATCTTCTGCCCGGATACATTCCACAGTTTTACTGTCCCATTCCTTCCTGCGGTCGCTAAATATTCACCCTTTGGGCTAAACATGATGTTATTCACCGAGCCTTGCTCCGCTTTCCACTGTTGAATTTTCTGCCCAGAACGATTCCACAATTTCACAAAATCGTCCACACCAGCCGTTGCTAAAAATCTCCCATCTGGGCTAAAATTAATACTAGTGACTGCACCCAAATGAGCGGGAAAAACTACTTTTCTTAACGGCGGTTCGGCATTCAGTTTGTCGAGAATCACTTGTAAAGCTAATAAGGGTCTAGTGGCTGGATACTGTTGCAAAGGGGGATTGCCTGCCACCAATGCCTTCAACCGTTGACCCGCTGAGATGGCCCTTGGTAAAGCTTCTAGTAAAGCTTGACTATTCTCTGACTTTTCCGAGAGCGCTAATAATAAAGCATCGGTGCCATTTTGTTCAATTTCAATACTCGCTTGGGCAAGTTTAAACCGCTGGTAAGCAAGGGTTGAAAAACTAATGGCTCCGATTAAAGATGCAGCTAAAATAGCAGAACCAATCCCAATCCACCGTTGAGCTTTTTGCTTAGATAAAGCAGCTTCACCCTGAGCTTGAGTGGCATCCTTCCAAGCTTTTTCTGTTTCTATTTTAGCCAGTTTAAGGGCCTGCTGTTGGGAGGTAAGAACTTCTTGCTGACTAGCGGTTAAAAACTGAAAATCTTCGTTTCTTAAGCTTCTATCCGCCGCCCAAGCTAAAGCTGAAGATAAATCATCGCCTTGCAAAAGTTGGGAACTATCTTGATAATTAGAAATTAACCAGGCTTTGATTTGATCCGCATAAGGGGGAAGCTTTTCCAACTCAAACGCCACCCAGTTTTTGTTAAAAACAGCTTGATAAATAGGATTCGCAACGGTTAACTTATCACCCCGCTTGACGACTAACCCTGACAGACGCAATTCCATCTGTTCGGGACTGCCATCCGTACCGATACCCCCTATTTCTCCCTGAGTCGTAGCAGATTGCGAAAATGGTAAAATTTGCTGATATAAACCGAGTCGCCGGACAATGCGGGGGTCTTCTCTCAGCAAGCGATCGCGAATCGTTACTAAGTGTTCTGGTACATCTTGAGCTTCCCAATTTTCAATGATTTTCTGATACACCACCCGCTCAACCCATGTCTGAGGAGTGTGCAGCGTCGCATCTACATTTTCAAGCAGCAACCTACACACTTTTTGAGTGAGAAAAGGTTGGCCTCCTGTCCAGGATAAAACCTCTCTCAAAACGGCTTGAGGGTTTGCAGCGACTCCGGCCAATCCCTCCACTAAAGGGTGTGCTTCTGGTTCTGTAAAACCTGCCAGTTCAATCGCTTGACCAATATTAAACGGGGTACTGCCACCCGTCCCTTGCTCTCGAAATAAATCTGCTGGCGATGCCACTCCTAACAAGACCCAAGTTAGACGATTGTATTCTGGATGATGAGGGCGTTTATTATAGCAAGCTCGAATCAGGGTCAAAAAATCACTAGCAGAAAAATCCAAGGCAAGAATGCTGTCAATTTCATCAATAAAAATCACAATTTTGCTAGGAATTGTTGCTAGCAATACTGTCTCAATAAACTCGCTCAATCGCTGAGCTGGCGCTAAAAAATTGCGATCGCGCCACCAAGTCCGTACATTCACCGCGTCTGACAAGTCAAAATTATTTTCTAAGGTGCGGAGTAACCCTGCATACCACTGTTCGGGAGTCACCCCCCGGTTGCCAATCTCAGAAATATCAATCGCAGCACAAGCAAACCCTTCATCCCTTAAGCGTTGGATGGTTCGCACCTGCAAGCTAGATTTACCCATCTGCCGGGAATTCAAAACATAGCAAAATTCCCCCGCTTTTAAAGCATAATAGAGGTCATCATCCGCTTGTCGCTTCACATAATTAGTTGCATTCCCCGCCAGACTGCCACCAACTTGATAGTAAGAAACTTTCCCTAATTCACTCATCTTGCTATCTCATCTTCCTTGCAATTCCAACCAAGTCCTTCTCTTCCTTTTCTGACTCATTTCCTTCCTGAATGACGCTGCTTTCTCAAGAAAAATAGCATTTTGCCTGTTTTTGCTCTGGAGAAACAATCAACTGGATTAAAACCCTTCGCAAGCTTAAACTGATAACCTACTTCTAAAATATTGCCGATATAACTCACACCTCGGACTGCATTCATTTCCCTGTAACTTCACTAACCCCAAACTATCTAACTTAAACGCTTGAATGGCTTTTAAATTGACAGGTTTAGTGGCCTCAACCGCTTCTTTCATCGCCACTGCTAATTCTGGATATTCTTCCAAATTCCATAATTGTCGCCGCAAGTGATCGCTATACACTCCCGCTTCAGTCCCAGCATTTTCTGTTAATTCTTCCAACGTCAATTTCTGCTGAGAGATGTGATAGAGTGCCACTCGCACTAAATAAGGATGTCCCCCCACCAGTGCCATTAAGTTAGTAACCTCTCTCTCTGACCAATTTAACTGGTGTCGCTTTGCTAAATCCAACACTTGCTCAGCCTTAAATTCAGGTAACTCAATCGGCAACCCCACATTAAAAGGAGATTGATTGATATTCATCGGAATATAAACTTCCGTTGAGTGAACCACAATCAACCGTAGCTTTTTCCAAATATCCCGTCGCTTCGATTCCTCATGCCAAGCTCGCAACAGTCCTAAAAAATCTTCGGCAATATCTGTATATTGAAAAACACGGTCAATTTCATCTAACCCTAAAACGAGGGGGCTATCAATTTGAGGCAATAGATATTTTTCAAAATAATCTTTACAATTAACTTTGCTCCCAAAAATCTCATCCCAATAATCATTGAGTTGATTGGGAAGTCGTAGCTCTCGCCCCACGTAAGCACAGAACCACTTTAAGAATTTATCCAAGTTAGCAAATACGCCTTTATCGACGATCTGAAAACTCAGGGGGACTGTGCGATAGCCTTGCCGCGAAGCATGGTGCAAAATTCTCGCCAGTAAGGAAGTTTTCCCCATTTGCCTGGGTGCTTTAATCCGAATTAAGGCACTGGGTTGCAAAATTGTGGAATAGCAGCGTTCTTCGATGGGAGGTCGTTCTACATAAAAGATAGAGGCGACATCAACTTGACCTCCTGGCAATTCTGGTTCTGCGGTTGGCAAGGGAATATTTGTTGAGCTAACTCCTGAGGATAAAGCGTGAGGTATTTCTTCAGATTCATCTTTGGAAACAATCGGTTCTTCTGCTAGCAAGCTCAGAACTTCTGCAATAATCAGGGGGGTATCCGCAGGCGATCGCCACTCTCGCTGTTTAATCCGGTAGAGATAACCCCGCAAATCATGGTTGAGCGGTTCGCTGAGGGGAAAGCCAACCCGCACCGGCAAAATCACGGGTCTGCGATCGCTACGAGTCTCTTGTAATTCTTTTGCTTGCTGGACTTGGTAAGTCAACAGTTCACTTTGAGCAGACTGGGGCGGTAGCAGCAACAGCAGATAATCGCACTGCTTCAGGAAAGCATCAATGCGATCGAACCAATTATCTCCCAAGCGAATTTGGTCTTCGGCCATCCAAACTTGGTGTCCCGCTGCACTAATAGCGGTTTCAAACTGCCTTGCCAAGTTGAGGTCAGGGTCAACACTGCGATAGCTGAGCAAAACCTGAGCAACTCTACCCGTTGCGGTGACTTCCTGTTCAGGTGCCCCAGGGTTCGGTTCCTCTTGCTCAGTGCGATCGTCTCCCCGAGAGGAACGATGGTCACTCGCCACCAGCGTCAAACCAAAGGCCGCGAAAAGCTGTTGAATCTTGCTGAGGTCGGCTCCCTCGCGACCCTGGCGGATTTTGCTAACCGTATCAGAACCGACGCCCGACTCTGCCTCAATCTCAGTCAGGGTGCCTTTAAGGTTATTGTGATCGGCCCACTCCTGGATTGCCTCATTAATTTTCTTCAACCCAGAGGCCGTGAGAATCCGACCGCGATCGCGCCTTGACTTGAGCACTATGCTTGCACAGAGAACGGAATTTAACGCTTTCGCTTCGTATTCTAGACGATTTTAAGGGAGATAAGCTGGCAACCTCGATTCAGCCTCAAGCAACCCCGTAGAAATCACCCCTCTGCTCAACTCCCCCGGACTCGCCCTAACTTAAGGAGGTTAGCTCAGGCAGGCCTTTTGAGCCTTGAGAGCGTCAAACCTCCAACTGGCAAGGGTTATAAACCTCGCCCAAAATTTCTCAAAAAATTTTTCTTAAGTCCCTAATCTCCTCCACCGACCCCTCCCGGCATTTTTTACAGTAGGGACATCAAGCAAAAAAACGGAGACGATATATGAAACTTCTAAAGCGACTGACAATGGCAGCTCTTGGCACCGCAGCCCTCTTCACGATTAATACATTAAATCAAGTAGCAGCCGCTGTTAAATTCGATCAAACAGAAATCGATCAAAGCCGAGTGGTTGCCATTGCCGTACCTCGTGCGATCGGCTATCAACTTTTAATTTTAGAACAGGTTGCTAATTCACGACCTTGCTGGAGCGAAAGTGGTTCGAGTCCCGTTAAAATTGATCCGCTCCTCGTTAATTTTGACTTTACAGGCATCTGCGGGCGTGCGACCGACAGCAATGGTTATTCTATCCGTATGGCCGGCAATGATTTAGCGTTGAAATACAGTTTGAATTTGCAAAATACAAGCAATGACGTTGTCCTCGTCGGTTCTCCGATTAGCGATCCCAGTTTACCTCCCATTGTTATTGGTAAAACCCACGGGATTACGAACGACATGATGAAGATCGATCTCGATCCCAACTGGCGATTTGCCAAGCGTGCTTATGATGGTAAAACCCTAGGTCACTTTTATCTCGCCAGCAATCAAGCAGCTCCAGGCACTAGCAATTCGGGGAATGAAACTCCTGCTACCAATAAATTCAGAGATACTGCCAATGATGTGTATGCCAAAGAAATTGACGAAGCAGTGTCTCTTGGATTTGTCGCTGGATTCAACGAAGATAATACTTTCCGACCCCAAGGAACTTTAACCAGGGAGCAGCTTGTTTCTCTCGTGCTAGAATCCTTAAAACGGATCAAAGGTGTGAATTTAAACATTCCCAATCAAGTAGCGTCAAACCCTTATCCTGACGTTGATACTTCACGGTGGAGCGCTGCTAAAATTCAATTTGCACGGGACAATAAAATTGTCAGTGGCTATCAAGATGGAACCTTTAAACCCAATCAACCTGTCACTCGTGCTGAATTGATGGCTGTGTTGCGGAGAGCGGCAGAATACGGCATGACTTTGCAAGGTCAAACACCGACAGTCGTTCCCAAACAACCCGTTAAGGATTTCGCTGATACTCAAGGCCACTGGGCATCTTCACTGATTACTCAAATGTCGGGTTATTGCTCTGTTGCTTCTCCCCTGAATGAAACAGGTAACCGCTTTTATCCAGAGGAAGGAGCGAAGCGAAATTATGCAGCAGCAGCAACACTACGGATGCTCAAATGCGTTTCTCCTCAACCATGATTCGGCAATGGGGTGGTTGATTCTTGTCAACTCCCAATCACCCCTCATCTATTTCTTTCGAGTTCCTGTTCGCTGGATAGAATTTGGTGAAAATTATGAAAGCAACACTTGCCTTGACTACCGTTACGACTCCTCAATTGCACTCAGTTCCAAAGAATGTTGATCTCGATACTTGTACTGCCTTAGCTTGGTTAGAATTAGTTGCTTTGGATGCAGAAGCACTCTCTGGAGATGATTGGTTAGCTTTGTGCGATGATATTGATACAGGCGAACTTTATCGAGACTGGTTTGTGTGGCAAGACCAAGAAGTTAGTGGCAACTGGGAAGCTTACGATCCTTTGAGCGATCGGCGATTGGTTGCTAAAGATTTAGCTGCTCTTAAAGCAGGAATTGACCAGATTGAGAATGCTAGAAACTCTGCGATCGCACAGCTTGAGTGGAACATACAGGAAGACTAAAAAGTCCGCTAGAGGACAATGCCAATTCTAAAAAATTGAGTGATTTTATGATAGTTCTCTAGAGGCGGTGATCGGACACCGCCTCTTTTAAACGTGGTGAAGCAACTGGAACGAATGTTGAAGGAATAACTGTAAAAATCTAGGCAGCGCTTCCATCCTCTGGAAGCTTTTGCAAAACCAAATTTCGACCTAAAAGAAGTGGAAACAATGACATTTCCACCCTTCCGTATCTTCTAGAGAAAAGAAACATGACTGAGTTTAGTAGGCGGCTGATTCCTTTCTCTCCTCGTCTACACATTCAGCATTATAACCGATATTTTGAGTACCATCTGGATAATGCCGAATGCACTTTTCACGAAACCAATAACTATGATAACCAAGAGTCAGTAACCAACCTAATACAAAAGCAGCGATCGCCATCAGGGCATAATTTAAGGGAGTCTGTCTACTAATCATTGCCTTAAAGTCTCGATCTCACTAGAGAACTTTGAGTCCACAATCCATTGGGTAAAAAGCAGCTTCTCTGAGCCAGCATTCTAACTCAGTTCCCGCTGATGTTGTTTCCAACTAACTAAAATAATAAACCTAGTATCGGATGAGCTGGAGCGTTTTTCCCTCTATCTGAAGAAGCATCCAATCATTAAAATTGCTTGTCTTAACTGACACAAAGACCAGGGTAAATAAACTTGTTTTCAGTACAATCTTTTCACCCTTAATTTTACCACGCTCCCAGGTGAACTTTAAACAAAAGTATTAAAAATGGTTATAGCGGGACAAGTGGTTAGCAACACAGTGTTTCTCAATTATGACTTGGAATCATTAAGAAAGCACCTGCACCCAACTCAGTTCCCGCAATGATAACATCATAAATTTTATCAGGAGGGTCTCTTTCTCTGTGTATAGAAAAGCTACCTTTCCTTTAATAAGAGGGACAAGCGGTTAGCGCTTAAACGTCACCACTACTTAAAAAGCAGTTACCTGATGATGGTATCAGAAGGTTAGGACGCTTTTACCTAACTTAGTTCCCTCTATCATCTACTTTCCTACAAACCCTACAAGCCTGTCAAGAGCCAAAGCAAAAGAAAAAATAAAGATTTTTAATTTCAACTTTTGCTTGGTAACTCTTTAATGGCTCAAGGAATCAGGCTTAGCAAACATCGACAAATACACCACTTCTCCTGCTTCCTCTATAAACTGACCGGCAAAATCAGAACCGATCGCAGTTTTGAGACTCAGAGATAAAAAGCGCTCTTCCTCGTGAATTCGGAAGTTTTGAGTGGGAATTTTCGCAAGACAGCCTGACAACTGCTGCTGCAACTTCAGGCGACTTTGATGCAGTTTTTGGCGGAGTTCTTGCAAACTACTCGCCACCAGGGGAACAACGGGTTTTTCACATTCCTGGATGGATTTCTCCACGGACATTGCCCCTACCCCATAGCAGAAGCAAACCAAAGGCATCCACACCTCCTGAAAGTAAGCAGCACTGGGAGCAATTTCTACTCCCACCAACTGATTTTGCAGGAAGAATAATCCTCCTGTCTGCTGTGGAAGCAACTCCAATCGACTCTGATATTGCGTTAAAAACGCACGTTTACGACTAATCACCTGCTCCAGATGTCCGATCCTGGGTAAACCCAGCGAAGCATTAAGCCGTCCAATCTCCTCCCAGAGTTTGTTGTAGTTTTTCAAGCCGCGTAATTCTAAGGCCTTCAAGCGGAGTTGTAGGGGCAGAATGAAAAACCATTGTTCGCGTCCTTCCAAATAGCCACCTTGAGCCGCTTGGACGCAACAAGCATCCTGAAACATGAGTTTTTGTCCCGCCGCGATGAAAGCAGAACGGCACAAAGCATGATTTTGAGCTTGGTCTTGAATATAACCGATATGGAGTGGCACGATCGCAACTCCCTCTTGACTGGCATTGTGCAGTTCCAAATTCCCATAACCGTGGACTCGGCTTAATTTCAAACCCGACAAAGGACTGGTAAACCTGTCCCGGCGATCCCAGCCAAAAACTGGCACAACAGTTAATTGACCAGACATTTGGGGCAGTCCAAACTGATAAGCAGCAGTATCTAAATGGCTGGGTACGAGCGAAGCTAATTGCTGGCTGTCCATAGAGTTAACTCCTTTTCCAGTGAATCAAGTTTTCGGAGTAAAAATTCTCTCAGGCACTGCTCACCCAATCCGCCAGCAACTCGGGAAAATAGATGCAGCAGTAATTCAGAAAAATCATCCTGATGCCAGAATTCCAACTGTGGCAAATTTGCAGCAGGACGACGCAAGCTCAAATCATCTCGATCTGTAAATTTGCTATGGCAAAATACAATCGGTGTTTGCAGACCCAACAGCGGTAAAGCCGCAACCACTCTCGCCAAATCACCCGGATACAGATTTTCATAACCATCAGAAATGATGATGACTAAGTCCGGTTTTTCTTCCAAAGCATCAAGCAAAGCAGTGGCTAAATCTGTCGGTCCTTCTGGGATGGGCAATTCTCCAGAACCCCCAACGGAATAAACTTGCAAATTTTGGCAGCACTTTTCTAGAATCAGTTTCAATGCCACTGACTGAGCAAGCACACAAAATTCGCGATCGCCATAGCTGCGAGTTGAAGCAGAAGCATCTAACACTAAAGCGACTTTCCCACTAAAGTTAGGAAGTTCTGCACTTGCTGCTTGTACCGAACCTTCTAAAGATTTTTGCAATTCCTCAGAGTAACCACCTCGATACAGATGTACCAAAATTGCAGAAATATCACCCCGATTGGTCGCTGTAATTGTTTTCGGTCGCTCCTGCTTTTTTTCAAAAACTTCAGTGGCTTTGCTGTGAACCAAAGTGTATTGAATGTCACCCACTGGGGGGATCAACCCTTGACCAACCGGAGGGCGGTACAGGTAGGGTAAGACGGCTTGAACTTTTACAGCCTGACAAGTCTTTCGCAAGAATTTGTGAGGTAAATTCGCAGAGTTTTCATCAGCTCCCCCTAGCTTTTTAATTGCACCCTGTGCTGTATTTTTCCCTAAAGCGTGTTCTAGAGCATCCACTACCGCAGGACGACGACGCAAGGCTAAATCCTCGAATTGAGGATGATTGAGGATGTATTTTAAAATTGCACGAGTCGTATGCTTGTGATTCGCACGGACTCGTCGCAATGCCAGAAAAATTGTGAGGATGCTATCAGGATGCAGGATGGTTAACAGTACGTCAGTGACTCGCTCTAGAGTCTGGCGCATGGCTTTAGGCATTCCTGCACGGGAGCGTTGAAGCAGAGTAAATAGCATCCGTATCTGTTGAGCAGGTTTTGCCCGATCGATGAGGGCTAAAAGTGCATACTGCTCTGGATTTTGAGTATAAAAAGATTGGTGAAAACTTTCATCACTCCACAAGGGAGGTTGACCATTATTTTTGAGGATAAATGGCTCGTTGACTGTGGAAATATGCTGTAAAAAATCTGTGAGGGTAGGTAAATTTATATTCATCACTTTCTCCCTCTCCATGAGTGAGCAGTAGTTTGCAGGGCAAATCAGAGAGTTCCTCTGATTAAGCAGAGTAATGAGTCGCACCTCTACGAGCAAGGTGAGAAGGACCCCAATGGTTGTCAAAAGTTATTTTCGACCGGAAAGGAATACCCCGATTTATATTCAGACTGCGTTCTGATTTCAATATACTACATACTATACTACATTCTAAGAAGAGTCAAGGGCTGGTACTCAAAAAAGTTGCAAGAGCGATCGCGCTTTCCCGACCACCAGCGAGTAGGTCAGGAGGCTTTTAAACCGGAAAATCGTGGGCTGAAATAGCCGACTGCCCTAACCCGCCTCCGGATTTAGAAGTTCTGACTTGAATCAGACAGCAGTCTCCAACTCCATGAACGACAGAGTCCAATCACCGGATTTGCATTCTCCATTTTCCCCATTCCCCTCTTCCCCTTCCCCTCACAGCTAAGTATGTTAGCCAATTGCAAATCCGTATCGGGTGGGTTTACGCTGGTTCCACTAACAATTCACCAAAAACCTGTATGAAATACCCTGTCCAGGCGATCGCACTCATTGCTTCCTTTGTTTCCAACCTCGCAACCGTTGCCCTGGGTCAAACCCCCCATCAAAACTCGCCGGATCGCTTCGGTGACTACTACAGAAACGAAGCCCCCCTCAAAGGCACTACAACTCCACCCCTGGCCCCTGGTTCCCTGTGGGAGGTGATCGCCGATCAATTAAACTGTCGCAGCGCGGCCGATAGCAGTAGTACCATTGTCAAGGTCTTAAATAAAGGCGATATTATTCAGGTAGAAGTTGGGCGAGGCGGTTCCGATGAAGTGTTGATGAACAGTCGGGATGCTTCTGGAAAACCGTGGATGCCAGTCAGGGGAGGACAAGCAGCGAGTGATGGGCGAGAAACCCGTTGTTACGTCAGGGCCAATAGCCGCTACATCCAACCTTACGTAAGCGATCGCTGAAGAATTTTCTACAAAGCAGGTTTTCTGACCCCATAACCTTCCCGTCGTTGTAGAACAGCCCTAATCTCGGTGAAATTCTTTTTTAATTCTGAAATCTTTTAAGACCGAATCCTAAGGATTTTACAATCTAAAATCCACGGAGATGATGACTCGTGCATCTCAGTACAACGAATCGCCCAGGCGATCGAAGAGCGCGTCTAGGTCAATGTTTTACTGTGCCTTGTGACAGTCCTCCTACCAAGTGGCGAGTAATCAATTTACTGTTGAGATTGTCAACAGTTCCTCATGAACGATCGACTGAGTTACCTCTTGATAGGCAATCAGAGATTAAGCCCTTAGCTCACCGTGTCATCAACAAATGCAAAACAGTAATTATGGGAAAACATAAACGCATTGGTATCCTCACCAGTGGAGGAGACTGTGCAGGCTTAAATGCCGTCATTCGAGCCGTTGTCTACCGAGCGACGGGAACGTACAATTGGGAAGTTTTCGGAATTCGCCAAGCCACCCACGGATTGATGAGCCGCCCTCCGGAAGCTCTATCCTTAGATATCGAAAAAGTAGATACTTGGCTCACCATCGGCGGTACGATGTTAGGCACCACCAATACAGGCAACCCCTTTGCCTTTCCGATGCCTGATGGTAGCCTGTGCGACCGCTCTACCGAAATCATTGAAGGCTATCATCAATTGGGACTTGATGCCTTAATTGGCATTGGCGGGGATGGCAGTCTCGCCATTCTTCGTCGCCTTGCTGAACAAGGCAACCTCAATTTAGTTGCAATTCCTAAAACGATTGATAATGATGTAGGAATTACCGAGCGATCGATTGGGTTTGAGACTGCTGTCAACATCGCCACAGAAGCGATCGATCGCCTCCATTTCACCGCCGCTAGCCATAGTCGTGTCATGATTATTGAAGTCATGGGTCGTGACGCTGGGCATATTGCCATTAGTGCGGGAATTGCTGGCGGAGCCGATGTCATTCTGATTCCAGAAATTCCTTACAAACTAACCAGTATCTGCCAAAAAATTCGCGAACGGCAGGAGCAAGGAAGAAACTACTGTTTAATCGTCGTTGCAGAGGCCGTTCGTACAGAAGGGGGAGAACCAGTCATGTTTACTAATCGCTTAGGACAAAGTCGATTAGGTGGAATTGGTCAGTATTTAGCTGATGCAATTTCTGACTGTAGCGGTGCAGAAACCAGGGTCATTGTGTTAGGACATATTCAGCGGGGAGGCACTCCTTCACCCTTGGAGCGATTAATTGCTTCAGCATTCGGGATAGCGGCCGTTGATTTAATTGCTGATGAAAAATACGACCATTTAGTGACTTGGCAAAATCGAGAAGTAGTAAGCGTACCCATTGCTGATGCTATCTCTCAATACAGTGCAGTCGATCTCAACGGCATCATTGTCAGAACAGCTCGCGGTTTAGGAATTTGCTTGGGAGACTGAACCTTGCTAATGGGTAATAGGGAATAGCGCAAGTTAGTGGTTATTAGTTCGTAGGCAGTTGTTAGGCGAATCAGCACTCATTACTAACTACTAACCCATTCCCTATGCTGCCATTAGACTCAAAACATAATCACTTTGATTCACTGATTCATTACTCAAAACATCAAAAACGAAACCATCTGACTCAGCAAATATCTCGATTAAAGTCGGTAGTTCCCCATTTTTATTAAAGCTGAGAATTTCATAGAGGCGCTCTCCCGACTTGACAAAACTACCCAACGAAACTCTCGATTGAACCATCCCACCAGCGGGTGCATAGTATTTTTTAATCTGAGTTTTTGGGGTTAACTTAATTTCATAGGAATCGGTTCCTGGCAGAGGAAAACCTTCTATTTTCAATAAACCTTTACTGGCTAAGTAATTTTTGATCCCGAGTAAACCTTTGCTTACTGATGCAGGATTCATCTGCATCCCTGAACCGAGTTCCAGCGTCCAAGATTCAATATCAAATTGCATCGATTGACCCAAGTTTGCTAGCTGCTTCTCCAACGCCAACCAAGGTTTGAGAAACGCTTCATCGAAAGCATCGCCATCATAATCATTCATTAAAATTCCATAATCCAGTCGGAAAGCTCTGGCACTTTCTTCCCGGGTCCGGAAGCAATAAAGATAATCTAAAGCTTGATTGCTAGAACTATGTAAATCGATGACATAGTCTGCATCCAAGCATAAAGATTGTAACTGATAACGGTAGCGTTCTTGGTAGGGAATCCCACTAGGAGACTGGAGCTTGTCTAAGATTTTAGAAAAACTTTGTTGAATCTTTTGGCGATAGTTAGCAATGATAGTATCTGCGGACAAACTAAGCTGGGATTTAGCAAAAGCTTCCAGGTCTTCGCCTTGTTTTTCATAATCCCAGAAAATGCGATTCCAATCTTTACCATCCGCAACATGATAACGACCCGTCGAAAAGTAATGCGACCGCACATTAACACTAACTGGGTTACAGACAGGAACCAGCCAAATCTGGCCGACCAGAGCAGTCGCATCCAAAGCCAACAGGAACTGAATTAACTCATAAATGACTGCATTTCCACTAATTTCAGCTCCGTGTAAGTTAGACTGAAGATAAGCTTTTTTGCCGGAGGTAGCACCCTGAAACTGATAAACTTGGAGCGAGAGACAATCGCCTCCTGCCAATTGCAGCAACGGAATCATAAAAGTCGTAGGAATCATAAAAATTAGCAAGAGGTGATTGGAAGCAAGAGAAAAAATCTTCCGACAAATACTTAAGTGTTGGAGGGAGTTCTAATGAACCCAGTGCTTGCCCAAGAAACGAACCGGATTTACCCAAAAGAGAGTAACCCCCTTTAATTGCCTGATTGTAGCTGATTTCCAGTTGCGATCGACAAACCTTAAGCGACTCATGTTTAACAGTCAACAATGAACCCTCCCCTTCCCCTGCATCCCATCCGGTACTCAGCCTGTTTCTTCTCACGTAGAAACCTCCCCCCCACCTCCCAATTCTTAATTTCTACTCTCAATTGCCTAAGAATAGTTTAAAATAATTAAAGTTTAGATGCTGCCTTGCTGAACGCAAGATTAAAGCACAATCACCCTGCAACCAAAAAAACTCCGTGGTGTCGTACACTGCCCAGAACAGTCAAGAACTGGATCTAAAAATCCTATTTCCCTTCGAGCTAGACGATTTCCAGCGAGCGGCGATCGCAGCCCTTAACGCTGGGAAATCTGTAGTCGTCTGCGCCCCCACCGGTTCCGGCAAAACCCTGATCGGCGAATATGCCATCCATCGTGCCCTTAGCCGCGGCAAGCGCGTCTTTTACACCACCCCCCTCAAAGCCCTCTCCAACCAAAAGCTGCGTGACTTCCGCAACCAATTCGGAGCTGATCGGGTAGGGTTATTGACCGGCGATATCTCCATCAACCGGGACGCCCCCATCCTGGTGATGACCACAGAAATTTTCCGGAATATGCTCTATGGCACCCCCATCGGCGAAGTCGGTACCTCCTTGATCGGAGTCGAAGCCGTCATCCTGGATGAGTGCCACTACATGAACGATCGCCAACGGGGTACCGTTTGGGAAGAATCCATCATCTACTGCCCCCCAGAAGTTCAACTCGCCGCCCTCTCTGCCACCGTTGCCAACAGCGAACAACTCACTGACTGGATCGCCAGAGTCCACGGTCCTACCGAACTCATTTTCTCCAACTTCCGACCCGTCCCCCTCCAATATCACTTCTGCAACGAAAAAGGCATCTTCCCCCTCCTCAACGAACAACAACAGAGAATCAACCCCCGCCTCGCCCCCAAAAAAAAGCAAAAAGACCGCTCCTACATCACGGTGCCGCCCCTAGCGACTATCCTGTCTCAATTGCAAGAGCGGGATATGCTGCCAGCTATTTACTTCATCTTCAGCCGCCGGGGTTGCGACGCAGCAGTAGACGAAGTGAAACACCTCTCCCTCGTCACAGCAGCCGAATCCGCCGAACTGCGGCGCTTAATCAGCGATTTTCTCACCCGCAACCCAGAAGCCGGTCGCACCAACCAAATTGAACCTCTCTGCCGAGGCATCGCTGCTCACCATGCAGGCATCTTACCTGCTTGGAAAGGACTGGTAGAAGAACTCTTTCAACTCGGTTTAATCAAAGTGGTCTTCGCCACCGAAACCCTCGCCGCTGGCATTAATATGCCCGCCCGCACCACCGTCATTTCCAGCTTATCCAAGCGCACAGACGACGGTCACCGCCTGCTCAAACCCTCCGAATTCCTGCAAATGTCCGGCCGGGCCGGCCGACGCGGGATGGACCCCCTCGGTCATGTCGTCACGGTACAGACCCGGTTTGAAGGAGCCGTCGAAGCTGCTTACCTCGCCACCAAAGGACCCGATCCGCTGGTCAGCCAATTTACCCCCAGCTACGGTATGGTCCTTAACTTGCTACAAACCCATCGGTTAGCAGCAGCCAAAGAGTTAGTAGAACGCAGCTTTGGTCAATATCTTTCTGCCTTAAAGTCCATTGACAAGCAACAAGAAATTGACGAACTCCTTGGAGAGTACAGCCACATCGAAGCGCAACTCACCGATGGAGGTAAAGCAGACATCGCTCAACTCGAAAAGCAATTAACCAGTTATGAAAAATTGCAAGGTCGTCTCAAAGAAGAGAAACGGCTGCTCAAAACCTTGCAACATCAAGCTGAAGAGGCGTTGATCAAGGATATATCCGTTGCCGTTGCCTTTGCCGTCCTCGGCACCATTGTGAGCCTGAAAGGCAAACATATCCCCACAGCCAAACGCCAAAATTCTGAACCCACCCCAGCGGTACTGATTGCCAAAACACCGGGTTCCGGTCAAGCGCCTCACTTGGTTTGTTTGGGAATTGATAACCGCTGGTACGTTTGCAGCACTGCTGACGTGGTCGCCTTGCACGGAGAATTGCCACGGTTGAGCGCAGGGGATAACCTCGCGCCACCCCCAGAAATGCCGCTCAAGTTAGGTCAATGTCGCAAGGGGGATGAGGTGAGCGCGGTGGTGGCTCAGCAAATCCCGCGCCCAGACCCCCCGGAAGTGCCACCGGAAATCAAGACCCAACAGCAGCGAGCGATCGCCTTAGAAGCTCAACTAGACGCTCACCCCCTCCACCAGTGGGGTAATCCAGCGACCATCTTTAAGCGCTTGCACCGACTGGTAGAATTACACACAGAAATTAGCAAGAAGCAAGAGCAGTTGAAACAGCATCTCGCCTTCAACTGGGAAGAATTTCTCTGTCTGCGGGAACTGTTACAACGCTTTGGGTGTTTAGATGCTGAGGGAACCCCTACGGTATTAGGAGAAGCAACCGCAGCGATTCGTGGCGATAACGAACTATGGCTGGGCTTAGCGCTGATGTCGGGTGAATTAGACAACCTCGACCCTCACCACTTAGCAGCCACCTGTGCCGCCTTAGTAACGGAACAGTCTCGACCCGATAGCCAGACGAGCTATCAACTCTCGGAAGAGGTGCTGGAGGTTCTGAGCAATTTGCAACGCAATCTGCGTCGCACCTTAATTCAGATGCAGCGTCGATGCAGCAACGATTTGCGCCATCGCTTCCCAGAGTTGAAGTTATCCCATGACTATAGCGCCGCCCCTCCGGTGTGGCTAGAGTGGGATTTAATTGCTTTAGTGGAGCAGTGGGCCTTGGGAGTGGAATGGCCGGAACTGGTCGAGCATACCAGTTTAGATGAGGGGGATGTCGTCCGGATTTTACGGCGGACCTTAGATTTCTTATCTCAGATCCCTCATGTGCCTCACGTCTCGGATTCCTTACGGAACAATGCCTATCGCGCCATCGCCTTGATTGATCGCTTCCCAGTGAATGAAGCAGTCGATTGAGGGGGAACGGGTGGCTGGGGATAGCTTTAAACTGTGAGGGGTTCCCGCTTCCTCAAACCTGCGATCGCTCTCGATCCAGCTTGAGTCCTGAGCAAGTCTGGGAGCCCTCCGCAGCGATCTCCTGCCCCTGAAAACAACTGCGCTCTCCGAACCCGAACGCTGTATAGTGTTCACGGTTGACTCTATGATTCGCAGGCAGGGATAGAAGCTCTAGCGGTTGTCATTGCCTGGGATATAAACCCCACTCGGTTCTCAATTCCTGTGAGCTTTTCAGTTTATACCTCAGCACCCGGAAAACCGCTATCCGTTAACAGAAAATGATTGTTCGCTCAAGTGGTGTGATGAGAGATTCTCGTGCCAATGCAGCCTAAACCGCCTCACACAATCGGGTCTGGAAGTTACCAGGCCCTCCCGGTGCGATCGCTCGCGCCTGTCCGCACAGTTTTTGCAGCCACTCTCGCTGGCTTGATTCAGTTCCTGCTGTTGTTCCCGCTTCCCAGTGTTGCCAACGGCGCCTTAGGGGTGGTTCGCAGTGCCGATTCTGCTGGCTGGAGTCAGATTACGGCCCGTCTCCAGGCAAGTGGCATCAGTTATCAACCCATTGACTTGCAAAAAATTCAGAGTCCCGCTGATTTAGCTGGTATTGCCATCCTGTTCTTACCCAACATTGAAACGCTAACAGCAGAGCAAGTCAAGGTATTACAAACATGGGTGCAGCAGGGAGGACGACTGATTGCATCGGGACCCGTGGGTCGCAAGTCTCCCGCCTTGGTGCGCCAATCTCTGCGATCGCTCCTGGGCGCTTACTGGGCCTTTCCCTTAACTCAACCCAATACCCCCCAACCCCGCTATCGCTGTAAAGATATTGCCTGTAACAGCTCGACCAATTGGGTGCCCGGAGACGCAACCAACAGCACCGTCTCCGGTGGTGTTTTGATTCCTGCCGGCTTAAACAGCTTAACGGCCGCAACTTGGCAGCAAAGTGCAGGTTCCTCGGCCGTCATTGCTACCGATCGAGCCATTTACCTGGGTTGGCAGTGGGGGAGTGGAGCAACAGCCGAGGTTGATAATACTTGGTTGCGGGCGGCAATCAACCGTCATCAAAGCAATCCCAGCACCGGAGCGGTCGCATCCCAAGCAACTCCAACTCGCAACCCTGCCCCGGCGGTTATCCCTGGCAATGTTCCTGTACCAGCTCGCTCACCCCAACCCACCGCTCCCCCGGTCCCCCCAAGACCGAGCGATCGCGTCTCGACGAGAGTCCTTCCCTCTCCCCCTCCCTCCCTGTCTACACCCGTACCGGAGACCTTTACAGACCCCTCCGACCAATCGGCCCCCGCAGGTTTGGAGGTTCAGGCCGGTAATCAACCCATCAACAGCACTGAAGCTTACTTGATGCGGCAAGAGCTCACCAATCTCCTCGGCCGATTTGAAAGCGCTCTGATTGCAGCTCATTCAGCTCAGACTCCCATCAATCTCCATGCTGACAGCCAATCTGCTCAACTGATGGCAGCCACCAGCACTATAGGAGCTGGCGGCCCGAGTCGTTCGCCTGCGCTCTCTGGAGCTGGCGTAAAAGCGATCGCCCAAGCGAGACAAGTGTTACAACAATTTGACCAACTCCTCGCCCAGCAAAACTACGCCACTGCTCGGCAACAATGGCTGCAAGCGCGACAACTTCTCTGGCAAAATTACCCCACAGACGGACTGCGGGCCGGAGCGGAAATTCGCGCCGTGTGGCTGGATCGAGGGACCATTGTCCGAGCTGGTTCAGAATCTGGGTTAGCAGCAATTTTTGACCGCCTGGCTCAAGCAGGCATTAATACAGTCTTCTTTGAGACCGTGAATGCAGGGTATCCCATTTACCCCAGCCAGGTGGCCCCGCAACCCAATCCCCTGACAGCGGGGTGGGACCCGCTCGCGGCCGGTGTCAAGTTAGCCCATGAGCGAGGCATGGAATTGCACGCTTGGGTTTGGGCGTTTGCAACGGGGAACAAGCGACATAATGCTCTACTGGGACTTCCCAGCGATTATCCAGGGCCGGTGCTAGCCGCTCATCCTGATTGGGCGAATCTTGATAACCAAGGTCGCCGTCAGCACATTAATGATGGGAAGTTTTACCTCGATCCGGCGAATCCAGAGGTCCGTAGCTATCTATTACGACTGATTAATGAAATTACCAGTCGTTATCAGGTGGATGGGTTACAGCTCGATTACATTCGCTATCCGTTTCAAGACCCCAATGCGGGTTTTAGCTTTGGCTATGGGAAGGCAGCTCGCGAACGATTCCAGCAGCTTACGGGAGTTGATCCGGCTCGTCTTTCGGTGGGAAATGGGGATCTGTGGCGACAGTGGACAGAGTTTAAAACTGAGCAGATTAATTCCTTCGTGGCAGAAGTTTCTCAGTTGTTGCGGCAGCATCATCCTCGTACCATTTTGTCAGTGGCGGTGTTCCCTCATCCAGAGTTTCAGCGCCTTTATTTGATTCAACAAGATTGGGAAGTCTGGGCTCGACGTGGGGATGTGGATTTGGTTGTACCAATGACTTATGCGCTAGATACCAATCGGTTGCAGCGGATCGCTCAACCTTTGACGGCGGAACGCAGTATTGGCCCGACGTTAATTGCACCGGCGGTGAAGCTTCTGAGGTTGCCAGAAGTGGTTGCGATCGACCAAATTCAGGCATTGCGGGATTTGCCAACGGGAGGTTACTCGATGTTTGCCGTTGAGACGATTAGCAATGGTTTGCAAGGGTTTTTGAATCGCACTCAAGGGCAATCTTTGGCTGTTTCTGCATCGGTTAAAGAGCCGATTCCCTATCGGCAACCCTTTGCGGCTGCGGCGTCTCGATTTATGGCGCTGAAGCAGGAATGGAGTTTTATGTTAGCGAATCGTCAATTGTCGCTTTTGGAATCAGATTTACAAGGTTTAGGCAGTCGAGCTGAGGAGTTGGCAACAGCTTTAAATGAATTGGTGGCTCATCCTTCTGGTGAAAAATTAGCGACTGCGAAAAGTTTGTTGGCAACGTTTCAAGCTCAGTTTCCGAGTTGGATGAGGGTGCAGGATTCAGCAAATCGTTATCAGGTGCAAACTTGGCAAAATCGGTTGGCGAGTTTGGAGATGTTGTTGCGCTATGGGGAGAGGGTGGAATTGAATCGTTGATGAGTTTGGAGGCGTCTGTCTGATAGGCTGGTGTTTTTAACCCTCTGGGTAGCCTTTCTGAGGGGTGGATACAGGAGTTGAGGAGTGGTTGGGGGAAGCTGCCAGAGCATCATGCTCAAAAATCAACATTTTTGGGTTGCCGATCTGGGCGAACTGACAGAGGGCTAAAATGGCTTTGGCAACGGCACTCGGCTGGAGGCGGATAATATCCTGATTGCATTGGCGAGCAAATTCTGGATCGGTTTGAGTGCTCATTTCTGTTTCTACCGCACCCGGCGCGATCGCCATCACTTTAATGTGGTAGGGGGCCAATTCTTCTCGGAGGGAGGAGGAAAGTGCTTCCAGAGCAGCTTTGGAGGCGCTGTAGGCGGCTAGAAAGGGTAAGGGTTTGCTAGCAGCATTGGAAGAGAGGTTGACGATCGCTCCTCCACCTCTTGCCTGCATTAAGGGTAAAGCCTGACGGCAGCAGAGGTGAACAGCTCGTACATTAATATCGAGCAGTTCCCGCAATTCCTCAGCAGAGTGTTGGAGAAATGACCCAGATAAGCTGACACCTGCATTATTGATCAGGATATCTAACCCTGGGTAATTTGCAGCGATCGCTGCAAATAAAGCTTCAATCTCAGTCACACTCCGCAGATCGGCTACGAAGGTGCTGCTGGCCGGGAGACCTAACTTCTGCCGTACTGCTTCGAGGCGGTCGCGATTTCGGCCATGCAGCAGTACCGTTGCTCCTGCTTCCTGAAAGACCTGGGCAATGCTCTCACCGATACCCCGAGTGGCACCCGTTACTAAAACAATTCGATCGCTACAGTTATCAGCCATTACTTGCTTCCTGTGGGCTAGAAGTAGGTTAGAGGGGATGTAGGGCTGGGGTGATCAGAACTTCGTCTAAGCTGACGCTATCTGGGTAACTGATGAGGATTTCGACGATGCGAGCGATATCTTGGGCACTGAGGCGCGGTTCTTCTAAAACTCGGTGGCGCTCAATAAAATCTTGGGGGAAGTTTTGGAGGATGTTCGTCACAGTGGGTCCCGGACAAATAGTAGTCTGAGTGATACCACTTTCGCGCAGTTCTGCTCGCAGAGCGCGGGCAAGGGCAAGGATACCTGCTTTGGTGGCGCTGTAAAGAGCCTGAAAGGGGAGGGGGTGAATGGCGGCAGAGGAGGCAATGTAAATGATGCGGCCACGGCGGTGGGGCAGCATCAGGGATAGAGCTTCTTGGGTACAAACCATCACAGCTAGCAGATTGACGGAGAGCATTTGGTCTAGGATGGGTTGGTGGGGCTGGGTAATGTCGTCAATACAGGCGATCCCGGCATTATTCACCATTACATCTAGGCGATCGGTCTCCTGGCGCAGATTTTGAAAGGCTTGGATAATTTGCTCTGGTTCGCATAGGTTAACTTTCCAACAGGTAACGCGGTCTCTGCCAGCATTGAGGGAGTTGAGAAATTGCTCGCATCGCCCTTCGTCTTGGTCAAAGATAAATAGGCGAAAGCCTGCTCCCAGAATTGTGCGGCCAATAGCTGCACCAATACCGCTGAGACCACCTGTCACAACAGCAAACTGGTTAGGGGCTGTAGTTGCGGAGGCGGAGGACATTGTTGAGTGTTAGTGAGGGTAGACTGCCCTTAACATAACTGAATCCAGACCCTCTAACCCTGATTTTGGCTCAAATAACTGTCAAGATTGGGGTCAGGATGGCGAGCTCTGTTAAAACCAAAGGCTGTTAAATGAAAAGTGCGAGACAACGGTCAAGTCTCAGAGAAAGTCTTTTCCTGAGGGGTCGCGAGTTTAATGCCCTGAGGCAACTTGCCGCCGCAGATTGACACCACCAACAGAACATAGCAAGGATAGCAGAGGTTTCCCTGCTTGGGGTAGATCTGCGGCTGAGGCAAAGCTCTAGTGATTTGCTTCTAGCTTAAAGCGTAGGCTGATTGTAGGGCCCACCAAATCAAAAAGCCGATACCCCCTAAAATCAGGACCGCTGAGATTGCGATCGCAGTTGGGCTGTCGGCTCCCTTAAATTTCATGATTCCACGATCTAAATCAGACATGGCATAATTATTCCAACTCTCTATTTAATTGTAGCGAATTTTCAAACCCATTCCCATTAATTATTCCTAAAATTTTTGTAAAATTTTCATGATAATCTGAAGCGAGATGAGTATTTTTTAATTCTTTATTTAGTGAAAACAAGTCACCTTTTGATTCCTCTCCTCTCTTAAATTTTTCATACACTTATCCAATTTTTCTTAAAAAACTTAGATCGAGCTGTTGCTTACCCACCGATCGTCAACCGGCTCGATCCTCAGCTTGAACTATTCACTCAGAATCTTAGGAACTCGGAAAAAATCTCCATCTTGTTCCGGTGCACAGGATAGAATTTCTTCTCGCTGCGGGAAGGTTTCCAACTCATCTTGTCGCGTCACGTTGCTAACATCAATCGCCCGCGTTGTCGGCGTTACATTCGTCGTATCGAGTTCGCTCAACTGCTCAAAATATTCAAGAATACTGCTCAACTGAGTGGTCAATTGCTCTTCTTCTTCAGGTTGGAGTTCCAATCTCGCTAGATGGGCGACTTTATGGACTTGTTCGCGATCGATCATCATAAGCATTAGAAATGAGTCAGGAATTAAGGGTCGTGGGTAATTGGGAATGCAGCAAGTTGGTTATCCATCCCTCAACACCATAGAACCGTTACTTTCGGTTCGCTCTTCACAGCTCAATGTTGAGCAACTACCCAAGATTGCCAGTTAGAAATATACGTCAACTTGCGACCGCCCGGTAGTCTTAAGCCAATTTTGGACCTCAATATAGTTATTCGGTGCGAGGTGAATTGCTTCCTTCCAGTATTCAGCCGCTTTGTCAAAGAGCGCTTCCGCTGCTTCCTCATCCCCAGCTTCTTTTGCTTTCTCCCCTTGATAGTGATAAATCACCGCAATATTATTCAAGGCCTGTGGCATTCGGGGGTTGAGTTCGATCGCTTGGTTGTAAAACTCCAAAGCTTTCTCATGTTCACCATTGCTCGTATGGATCAACGCAATATTGTAGAGAACATAGCTGCGGTCGTAGGGGTCTTCCTCAAGCTTGAGTGCTTCGTAGTAGTTCTCCAGCGCTTCAGCATATTCTCCATCCGCTTGAGCTGACATCCCATCTCGGTAGTAAGCAAACGCTTCTTTCGCTCTTTGGTTCGCTGGCAGGATCTTGAGGATGATGTCTGCCATCACCGTGAAGGTTTTATCGATGAAGTTGTCGTTGCGTTGAGTTCTGGGCATAAACGCTGCTGAGGTTTAGGTCTAGTTAATTTATAACTCACATTCCGCACCCAAAAATGTCACAGGACAAATTTTTAGAGAACGGGGAATAGGGAGCAATGATGAATTACTCCCAAAGTCCTAAGGCGCTCAAGAATTGGCAAGCTTAGAGCGTCTCATTGCGATGGTCAATAATCACCACCTCCGGATGAGTGCTGATGACGACTCCTTCAGTTGCCTGAGTTGGAGTGGGATCGGGAATTTCAGCAACTGCTTCAGGGCCGGTATAGCTGTAGCCTGTGCGATCGGCTGCAATTGCAGAGGCATCATAGAGGCGAAAATCCTCGATTGCCTGATGGCGAAGAATTTCTTCAGCTTGGCTAAGTTCCCTGGAAGTGCCATTGACGATCGCTAAATAATCCCCTCGATCGATGCGGTCATAGTAATACCTAGCTTGGTCTTCTGGAAATCCCATCCTCATCGGTTCAAAGCGGTGGCGTAATTCCACCCCAGCGAAGGGTGCGATCGGCTCGAAATCCTTGGCAACTAAGGAAACTTGACGCAGGGGGAAACCACTGCTTCTCAACTGAGCGATCGCTCGTTCTGCATCGGAACGGCGAGAAAATAATCCCACTGCATATTGATGCTGAGCTAAATTGCTGCCTGTTACGACCGGATTACCAGTGGTGGTTAGGACTTGTCTTTCTGGCAAAGTAGCAGTCCTAGGTGCATGGTACAGACCGAAGTCTTCAACGCCTCGATGACGAAGAATAGTTTCAGCTCTCGCTATTTCCGGATCGGTGCCATCGACAATTACTAAATAATCTCCTTTCGCAACCCGTTCGCTGTAAACTCTTGCTTGTTCTTCGGGAATGCCTAAACCAATCAAAGCTCCTAGCAAACCGCCTGTGACAGCACCGATCGCGGTGCCAGAAATCGTCGTGGCGAGGGTGGTTGCCAGAGCACCTGCGAGCATCACTGGCCCGATTCCCGGAAGTGCTAAAGCGCCTAAACCGACGAATAAACCTGTCAAACCTCCGAAAATTCCCCCAGAGACAGCACCGATGGTCGCACCTTCGTCGGCTTGATTGCCTGTGCTGTCGCGTACTGGAACATCACCGATTTCACCACCTCTTTGTTGATTGATGACCGAGACTCTGTCCGTTGGAAAACCAGCATTTCTCAAGTCGTAGACCGCCTGTTCTGCATCACTACGGCTCCGAAAGACGCCGACGGCCCGTCTGTGTTGATTTGAAACCATTTTTTTGACTCCTTTGTCAATAATTACTAAGTACAAATACAGCTTATAAACAGCGAGAGGGAGAGATTCTTTTATTGAGTCAGATTTTTTGGAAATTTTCCTCGGTCACTTGGAAGAGATTTACTGGCGATCCCGACGAAATTAAGATATTTCGAGTGAATTCAACAGCTTTGCTTTCTATCATTAGGCAGATGCTACTGGGGGAATTCAAAGGCTATTGTTGAGGTGTGAAAATTAAAGCTGTCAAATTTAATAAAGGATTTAAAAGTTATGAATCTTCTAGCTTGGGTTGTTTTAGGTCTGCTGGCTGGCGCGCTCGCCAAAGCTATTTATCCGGGCTATCAAGGGGGAGGCATCCTGTCTACAATCTTGCTCGGTATTGTGGGTGCTTTCGTGGGAGGAACACTGGCGACGTTGCTACAAACGGGAAGTCTACAGTTGACCGCAACTACGTTTAGCATTCCAGGTCTGTTTGTGGCGGTACTGGGAGCCTTGGTTGCTATCTGGATTTGGCACATGATCAATCGGCGTGCTTATTACTAATGACTGTTGAGTTGAGAGCTGAACACAACCGGATTGAAGGCGGGTTTTAGTCACGAATTTCTCTAGGCGTGAAAAATCAATCCAGCAATTGCAAGCTGCTGTATGCAACAGAGTTTTATCCCCGGATAAACTTTCTCTTTTTTCCCTTTTCTCCAGATAGTTAGATACCTCACCCTATGCTCAATCGCTAAATTGGTTGTTCAGTTTCAGAGGTTCTGTTGACATCCCCTACTGTTGTCAGTTAGGGGATTTCTTGATGAAGACTTCTTGATTTTCTCTTCTCTGTGCCAAGAGTTGTGACCCGCAGGAGGGACAGAACCGCCTGATGTTTCCCGATTTCCCTTGCAAGGTTGCCAATTATGAGTTAAACTAGAATGTTTGTAGAAGCACCCTAAGCTCTGAATTCCTACATGGCAACGAAGCCAACGATCGCATTTAGTCACCTCGGCTGCGAAAAAAATCGCATCGATACCGAACACATGATTGGCTTGCTAGCTCAGGCCGGTTACCAAGTCGATAGTAATGAAGAATTAGCAGATTACGTTGTTGTTAATACTTGCAGTTTTATCCAAGCGGCGCGGGAAGAGTCGGTCCGCACTTTGGTAGAGTTGGCCGAAGCGAAGAAAAAAATTGTGATCGCCGGTTGCATGGCTCAGCATTTTCAAGATGAGTTGCTGAAGGAGTTACCGGAAGCGGTGGCTATTGTTGGGACTGGCGACTACCACAAAATTGTGAATGTGATTGAACGGGTGGAACAAGGCGATCGCGTCAAGCTGGTTTCCGCTGAACCCACTTACATTGCCGATGAAACCACGCCTCGCTACCGGACTACGTCGGAAGCGGTGGCTTACCTCCGAATTGCGGAAGGGTGTGATTATCGGTGTGCCTTCTGTATCATTCCCCACTTAAGAGGCAATCAGCGATCGCGCACCATCGAATCGATTGTCGCAGAAGCAGAACAACTGGCTGCGGAAGGGGTGCAGGAAATTATCCTCATTTCACAAATCACGACTAACTACGGCAAAGATCTCTATGGAGAACCGAAACTCGCTGAACTTCTGCGGGCCTTGGGGAAAGTCGATGTTCCTTGGATTCGGATGCACTATGCCTATCCAACTGGGTTAACTCCAAACGTGATTGAGGCGATGCAGGAAACGCCTAATATTTTGCCTTACTTGGATTTGCCGTTGCAGCATTCTCACCCAGAGATCCTGCGGGCCATGAATCGACCTTTCCAGGCAAATGTCAACGATCGAATTATCGAACAGCTTAAGGCGGCGATCCCGGATGGGGTGTTGCGGACCACCTTGATTGTCGGGTTTCCGGGGGAAACCGAGGAACACTTTGCTCATTTAATGGAATTTGTCAAGCATCATGAGTTCGATCATCTGGGGGTATTTACCTTTTCTCCAGAGGAGGGGACTCCTGCTTACCACTTGCCGAATCAAGTGCCACAAGATGTCATGGAAGCGCGGCGAGAAGCACTGATGCGGGTCCAGCAACCGATTTCTCTCAAGAAGAACCAGCAGTCTGTGGGTCAGACGGTGAAGGTGCTGATCGAGCAGGAAAATCCTGAGACGGGTGAGTTGGTGGGGCGATCGGCTCGATTTTCCCCGGAAGTAGACGGATTAGTCTATGTTGAGGGAGAAGCGCGACTGGGTTCAATGGTGCCGGTCACGATTACAGATGCGGATGTCTACGATCTGTACGGTTATGTAGTAGCACCGATCGCAGCTAATAGGGTATAGTTCGCAAGGGGTTCTTTAGCAGATTAAGCAGAGCGCTGATTTGCTTCGCCCCTGGGGTCAATAGGAGAGCGCCCCCTGCCTTCGGGGGTTGCCCACAGGGACACCATCAAGGGGATTTATCCTTCATTTTCTTTCCGTTTTGCGTGCGGTGCGGTAATCTCTACAGGCTGGCCGGAAAATTTTAAAGAATTTGATGTTTTGTTTCTGAATGTAAAGCGCTATCCTAATATAAGCCAGTGAAATGAGGGGATGATTTCAGAAACCCAGCGACGGCTGTCGAGTCGGTGAAGTGGTTCCTCTCGACGAAGCTGCCCTACACTCGATTGGTATTCAAGAGGCGTGCGTGCAGGCACCACGCTACAAAGAACTCATCAAGAGTTCCTGCAACAAAGCAGAGATCCGCATCCGAGTTGGGCAACTCAGAAGGCTAAAACTCGATTTTTAGGAGACTTAATGAATTTATCGTTTGAAAGCTTAGGTATTTCGGAAGAGCGCATTCGCCATCTGGAAACATTAGGCTTTACTGAACCCACTCCCATTCAAGCGCAAGCGATTCCCCATTTACTATCGGGGCGTGACGTAGTGGGTCAAGCCCAAACAGGCACGGGTAAAACAGCAGCATTTTCGTTGCCCATCTTGGAGCGGATTGATCTGAATCAGGCAGCGGTACAAGCTCTGATTTTGACGCCTACTCGCGAATTGGCGTTGCAGGTGACTGAGGCAATTCGCGAGCTGAGTGGCACTCCTGAAGGCCCGATCAAACTGGGTCGTTCTTTGCAAGTGCTAACGGTCTATGGGGGTCAATCGATCGAGCGCCAAATGCAGCGTTTGAAGCGGGGTGTCCATATTGTGGTAGGGACTCCCGGCCGGATTTTGGATATGCTCAGCCGGGGTAGCTTGAAGCTAGACCAGGTGAAGTGGATGGTTTTGGATGAAGCTGACGAAATGCTCAGCATGGGCTTTATCCAAGATGTAGAAAAAATCCTGGAGGCTGCGCCGATTGATCGCCAGACGGCGTTTTTCTCAGCAACGATGGAAGTTTCCATTCGGAAACTGATTGCGAAGTTTTTGCGATCGCCGATCAATGTGACGGTGGAACAGCCAAAAGCAACGCCGAAGCGGATTCGTCAGTGTGTGTACATGGTGCCTCGTGGCTGGTCGAAGGCGCGGGCCTTGCAACCGATTCTGGAAATGGAAGATCCGGAATCCGCGCTGATCTTTGTACGGACGCGACAAGCGGCGGCAGAATTGACCAGTCAATTGCAAGCAGCCGGTCACAGCGTGGATGAGTATCACGGGAATTTGAACCAAGCGCAGCGGGAACGCCTGTTATCGCGGTTCCGCCAAAGCCAGGTGCGCTGGGTAGTGGCGACGGATATTGCGGCGCGGGGTTTGGACGTGGATCATTTGACGCACGTCATTAACTATGATTTGCCGGATAGTGTGGAAAGCTATGTTCACCGGATCGGTCGCACGGGTCGTGCGGGTCGGGAAGGAACGGCGATTACCTTGATTCAGCCGATCGACCGCCGGAAGTTACGCTTGATCGAGCGTCACGTCCGCCAAAGCTTGATGATTCGCTCGATTCCAACGCGGGCCCAAATTGAGGGTAAGCAGTTGGAGAAGATGCAGGCGAAGGTGCGGGAAGCGCTAGCTGGGGAACGGATGGCTTCATTCTTGCCATTGGTGTCTCAGTTAAGCGAGGAATACGATCCGCACGCGATCGCGGCGGCAGCGTTACAAATGGCCTTCGATCAGACTCGTCCGGCCTGGATGGGAGCAGATTATGCTCAGGATGACGATCCACCGGTGGCAGACAATGGCAAGCCAATTTTGATCAAGAAGCGGCCAAAGACTGTGATGACGCCGACTTCTGTATCGCAGAATAGTTAAGGTTGAGGGTGAGCAAGGCTCACCCTTCTTTTTCTGATAGAGGTGTGAGCGATCGCACCTCTCTTTTTGTTTAGAGGTGTGATATCAAGTTTGGGTCAATACTCCTGGAGAGCAAACAATGTTAATTCGTCATTGAGAGGTTAATTGAATCCTTTGACTCCTAGTAGCCCCAGTCAAGATTACTTGGTTGGTGTTTGCGTCAGTTACATCTGCACCCCGCCAATCTGCATTCCTTAAGTCAGAACCAGACAGATTTGCACATTTTAGATTAGCACCTCGCAAGTTAGCGTTGCTCAAATTTGCTCCTGTAAAATCAGCAAAACTCAGATTTTGTCCGCTGAGATTTGCTCCCTGAAAATCTCCACCCGCAAAACTTTTACCTTGCCTATTACAGAGATTTTTTGATGAACCGTAATCAGTAGACTTGCTGCTATTTTTTGATAAATTGAAATCAGTAGGCTTGCTGTTACCCTTATTAAAAGCTATCGTTTCGCTACTGCCATTAAAAAAGCAGATGGGGTTATTCGAGATAGTCTAGCATCCAGAAAAAAACAACATACCTATCAAAAACGAAAGCTTAAATGAGTAAATATATTTGTCTGTTTTGAGGAAGCTCGGATAGACTGATAAGGATATCATTTTTATTTTTGATATCAAACAAAGTCGCATCTTGTTTGTTAAGTCGGAGCTTTATAGATCAATTCTTTTGTTTCTTTATCAATCATCGACACTCCTAATTACTAAAACCAGTACAAAAGATTTGAGAACCGTTCGAGCATCTAGCCGAACTCAGCATCCTTGAAAATCTTCTACACTAGCTCTTAGCTGATATGCTAATAAAAGCCATCTCTGGATCACATCAACACTTTAGATGACTGCCATCGATTCCCCCAAACACCAAAAAGCCAAAGCCCTCAAAGCAGGCAGCCGCCGCCCCGCCAAAGAACTATGTAGCGAATGCGGTCTGTGCGATACATACTACATCCACTATGTCAAGGAAGCTTGCGCCTTCCTCACTCAGCATATCGCTGAACTCGAAGCAGAAGCCCACGGGCGATCGCGCAACCTTGACAACCCCGACGATTGCTATTTCGGCGTGCATCAAACCATGATTGCTGCCCAGAAAAAACAGCCAATCGAGGGTGCACAGTGGACAGGAATTGTGAGCACTATTGCCATAGAAATGCTCAATCAAGGTTTGGTTGAAGGCGTTGTCTGCGTTCAAAATACCAAAGAAGACCGCTTTCAACCCATGCCGGTCATTGCCAGAACTCCAGAGGAAATCTTAGCGGCAAGAGTGAATAAACCCACCCTCTCACCGAACCTTTCCGTCCTCGAACAAATTGAAACATCGGGTCTTAAACGACTCTTAGTTATTGGTGTTGGGTGCCAAATTCAAGCCTTGCGAACCGTTGAGAAAAAACTGGGTTTAGAAAAGCTCTATGTTTTAGGAACTCCCTGTGTTGATAACGTCAGCCGTGCTGGCTTGCAAAAGTTCCTAGAAACCACCAGTCGCTCCCCTGAAACAGTCGTGCATTACGAGTTTATGCAAGACTTTAATGTTCACTTTAAACATGAAGACGGTTCCACAGAAAAAGTTCCCTTTTTCGGACTCAATACCAAAGAACTCAAAGACATTTTTGCTCCTTCTTGCCTAAGCTGTTTTGATTATGTCAATGGGTTAGCAGACTTAGTCGTAGGCTATATGGGCGCACCCTTTGGTTGGCAGTGGATTGTTGTGCGAAATGACACGGGGCAAGAGATGTTAGACTTAGTCATCGATCAGCTCAATACTCAGCCTGTCATGGCTCAAGGCGACAGAAAGCCAGCAGTTCAGCAAAGCATTCCAGCTTATGAAAAAAGTGTGACCTTGCCCATGTGGGCGGCAAAGTTAATGGGAGTCGTGATTGAAAAAATCGGACCGAAAGGGTTAGAATATGCCCGGTTTTCAATTGATTCTCACTTCACCCGTAATTATCTTTACGTGAAGCGGAATCACCCAGAGAAATTAGAAGCTCATGTTCCTGAGTTTGCTAAACGGATTGTGAGCCAGTATCAACTGCCAGAAACTAAATAATCTTTAGCAATCTGTCGCCAAGTTAGTTGCAACTCACCCGAAGCTGAGTCATAAATTACAGAATCTTTTGGAGAGGAATTTTGTGATGAGCTAGGGGGTTGAATTCTGGTCGGCAGATTGCCATGATTGCCTAAACTTTTTCCTTTGCAGCATTCTTGACACCGCTTCTAAATGAACCGGTGCAACTTCAAACAGACTGAATTGTGCCATTACGACGATCGGCCGATCGCAACAACAGCGAACCAGGATGCAGTTACTTTTTTGTTGGAGCATTGACCCACTCAAGTAAATCTGGCGATCGCACCCCACTAGATTCATCAAAGGTTAGACTAAATCCAGTTAATCGTTGATGCCGAGTAATCGGGCAGATCGAGCCGCTCGCTATGGAAATCATCACCAAGAGATTCCTCCTCCGAGATTTTACCAGGGAAGATGAACCAGCATTTTTTGCCTATCACGCTGAACCCCGCTATGCCGAATTCTGTGCGCCAGAAGAAGTCACACCCAGCTTTACCCGCAAGCTACTTCAACAATTCAGTCAGTGGGCAACCGAACACCCCCGGCGCAATTATCAACTTGCAATTATCGATCGCCGCACTCTAGAGTTAATTGGCTGTGGTGGTTTGCGGTGCGATCGGGACGATGCCACACAAGCAGAACTCGGTATCGAATTAGCACCTGAGTTTTGGGGGCGTTATGCCTACGCCATTGAAGTTGGGAAAACTCTCATTGAATTTGGGTTCCGCCATTTGGGATTAACCGAAATTCGCGCTATTTCTGTCAGTGCCAACTTGCGGGTATCCCGGTTAGCAAAACGATCTGGATTTGTTTCCATCAGTACACCTCCCAGTCCTGATTGGATGAAGGTGCGAGGATGGCATCCAATCGAATGGCAGCTTACAAAAGCATCCTGGGAGACTGTATCCACTCTCTAAAGATGCCTTACCCCATCTAATACATCATCCCTCACTCGACCCTGCATCCAAAGGAGGTTCACAATGACAACCCACTCCAGTTCATCTCAAGCTGAACACGCTCCTCAAACTCATGAAGTCACAGAGGTTAAATCAGTTGACTGCTGCATTGTCGGGGGTGGTCCGGCGGGTACAGTCCTATCATTGCTTTTAGCCCGTCAGGGCATTTCTGTGATGCTACTAGAAGTACATCGAGATTTCGACCGCGACTTTCGGGGAGATACCCTCCAACCCTCAACAATGGAAATCATGGCCCAGATGGGACTAGCGGATCGCCTGCTGGAATTACCCCACACTAAACTACGAAGCATTACCCTCAGAGCTACCGATGGTAGCATCATTTTCTCTCCCAGCTTTGAGCATCTCCACACTCACTACCCTTACATCACCGTCATGCCCCAAGTGCGGTTCCTCGACTTCATTGTGGCGCAAGCAAAACAGTACCCTAATTTTCAACTCATTTTAGGAGCCAATGTGCAGGAGTTGGTTGAGGAAAATGGCGTCATTCGGGGTGTGAGATATCGGGGACAGGGTGGGTGGCATGAAGTCCGCGCACAGGTAACGATCGCAGCAGATGGCCGCCATTCTCGACTGCGAGATCTAGCAGGATTAGAAGCAATTCAAACCTCAGCACCGATGGACGTTTTGTGGTTTCGCTTACCGCGCTTACCACAAGATACAGAAGGTTTGAACGGACGTGTTGGGCAAGGACGGATGACAGTGTTACTCGATCGCGGGGAACAATGGCAAGTTGCCTATATTATTCCCAAAGGTGGGTATCAGCAGGTACGGGCGGCGGGTTTAGAAATCCTGCGTCAGAACCTGGTGGAAATTTTGCCAGAGTTCCAAGAACGAGTGCAGCAGTTGCAAGACTGGCAGCAGATCGCCTTTCTCTCAGTAGAATCCAGCTACCTCCGCCGTTGGTATCGTCCCGGACTGCTGTTGATTGGAGATGCGGCTCATGTTATGTCTCCTGTAGGGGGAGTTGGCATTAACTATGCGATCCAAGATGCAGTGGCAACCGCCAATCATCTCAGTCAACCCCTCAAAGATCAACAGGTGAAAATCAATCATCTGGCAGCAGTCCAGCGACAGCGGCAGTTACCAACTCGCTTTATCCAGACCTTTCAATCTTTCATTCAGCAAAATCTGATTAAGAGTGCGCTGAATAACCAGAAGTTTCAATCCCCTGCACTCCTAAAACTACCGATTCTGCAAGACCTTTTAGCCCGGATCATTGGCTTTGGACTGTTTCCTCCCCATGTACGATCCTAGGAATAAATGAGACATCTCCAAAAACTGTTCTGCTATTGATTGATGACTGCCTTCCTTTAATTTCATTGATGATTAAGTATGTTGGCCGTTATTTGCTGAAAATTGCTCTCTGGCTAGCTTATGGCTACTCAGGGTTCATGATAATTTATTTGATCTTGAGATTAACTGTTTGGGACAGCTTCTGGGTAGTTGCCTTTGCCAGTAACTTTATTCCTGGGATTTTTTTACCTCTCTTCATGGTTCCTTTCATTGCTCTGGGGAGTGGTAAACAACATCGATGGTTTTTTATTAGTTCATCCATTGCTTGCTTCTTAATTCTGGGTTGGGTCCATTTAAAATACTGGTCTCCCCAAGCGATTAGTGCCAACAATTTCCCCCAAAGCCTCAAAATTTTAACTCTAAATAGTAGTTGGAATAAAACAACGCCAGCCTCTCTCATTGCTTTGATTGAGGAACAGCAACCGGAACTTGTTTTTTTACAGGAAATTACCGCTATTCATTACAATCAAGCTTTTCCAAAGTTAAAAACATTATACCCCTACCAAGCTGGAGCGCCAGGCTTAGCATTGCTGAGCAAATATCCAATTCTGTTCAATGAAATAATACATCTTGCGGGTCATCGAGAATTTCAGGAACGAGCCATTCTCCAAATCAACCAGCAAAGAGTCGTGGTTTATAATATGCAAGCAACAGCTCCTTGGATTCGCTTCCACAAAATTATTCCTGGGATGAAATTCAAGTTACCTGTCTATGAATACGGAGACCGTACCGCAGAAATTCAAGATTTGTTAAAGCGTATTCAGCAAGAAACTGAGCCAGCGATCGTGGTCGGTGATTTTAATATGAACGATCAAGCTCAAGATTATAGTGTTTTAGCAGCAGTGCTCCAAGATGCTTTTCAACAATCAGGAAGAGGCTTTGGGTTTACTTGGCCGCATGGTTGGCCGCTAAATTTTTTGATTAAACGTTCTCACTGGCAGTTAAATTATCCTCTCTTCCGATTAGATTATATTTGGTATTCCCAACAGTGGCGTTCTAAATCCACTGAAGTGGTATCGCCGACTGGTTCCGATCATTTACCAGTTGTAACAGAATTGGTAGAGGGTGAGATAGTCAGGGGAAAAGGGGAAAAAGAATCAGGTAATTGGACTCGGTAAGTTGAGCAGTTCTCAATGGCTGTCGTTGCATCAAAAGTAGGGAAAGGAGAATGACACGTTTTCGATTTTCTGTTGCGTCTGCATCAAAATGGCATATCAATCATGTCTCCAAAGGGTAGGGGTTCATCCATCGGTGTTCTTTCTGGTTTTGACTCGTACTTGTCAATCCACTTTTTGGCTAGTGCCAACGCTTCCTCTTCAGTCTTGGCGTTTTGGACGGCGATGTGACGGTTGCCGCTGGTATCCCAAGCTTCCACGTAAAATACTTTCTGGGACTGGATAATCCAACCTTTATAGGTTTCTGCTGGTTCCATAGTTGGCAATCAGAAAACTGCTTGGGGAGTGCTGGGTACTTTCACAAGATTGACCCTCTCAACATGAATTTTACGGCGGTTTGTATAGTATTTTTGGGAAAAATCTATTTTATGGTCAACGCAATGATCCAACCTCTTAACTCAATTTTCAAGGGAGCGAAATCCCTCCAACGCCTAATAGTGGCGATCGCGTTCTTAGTTCTAACAGCGCAGATCCTAGCCATGCCAGCTTATGCAACGGGTGTCTATGAATTGCCCAGTTTGGTTACTGGCGATCGCACTTGGGTGATTGATAAAGGCGAAGTCCTAAGTCGGATCAGCGAAGGCGAGATTAGCCAAACCCTCGACGACTTGGCCCAAAAAACTGGCAATGAAGTCAGGTTTGTCACCATTCGTCGCCTTGACTACGGTGAAACCCCCGCTAGCTTGGCTCAACAATTGTTTGAAAAGTGGTTTCCCACCCCAGAAGCGCAAGCCAATCAAACCTTGCTTGTACTTGATACCGTCACGAATGACGTGGCAATTCGCACGGGAGAAGCGGTTAAATCCTTACTCACCGATGACATAGCCAAAAGTGTCGCTGAGGAAACGGTACTGATTCCTTTGCGGGAAGGCGATAAATACAACGAGGCTTTTTTGGCAGCAAGCGATCGCTTGGCGGCTGTGTTGTCTGGTCAACCCGATCCAGGGGCTCCCCAAGTTGCAGACAAGGTTCAGGTAGAAGGCACCTTTAAGAGAGCAGAAGACACAGATACTGGTAATGCAACCGTGATTGTGGTGGTGCTATTAGTGCTTGCCACTGTCATCCCGATGGTAACATACTTCTGGTATCAAGGTTTTTCCAGTTAATCTTGTCCTGAGTGCAGTCAATCGCAGTTTCTACAAGATACCTCTGCATTTCTCTACTCATGCTCAGAAAAAAGGATTGAACTGCAATCTCTCCCAACAATGGCTGCATCACTCCCTTAATCCTGAATGTATTCCGAGCCGTTTAACAAGGCAAGCTCGGCCCGCACAAATTCCCGCCCTAAATAAGCTGCGTGATCGACTTGTGTCACTGGGCAGGGGCGGGTTTCTTCTAAAATTTTCACGCAAAGTTCCTTAGCGGTTCTGCCAGTAAAGACGGTGGTGTGGGTGCGTTCCACTTTGCCACGGGCGGGGATGGGTTTGCCGGTTTCTGGATCGACAGCAAGACCGCGATCGTCAATGATATTTGTAAAATGCTTGGCACAAATTAACCCAGCTTGGCGCTCAAGGTAGATGATAAAGTAGCCACCCGGATCGAGGTCGATATGGCGTTTGGAAAGATTTTCATCAATCGCAGTCAAGTTTTCCAAGGTGAGAGTCATAGTTTATAGAAGAGGTTTGACGATAGTGGCAAATCCAGAAAGCAGTGTTTTCTACTATTTCTAGTTTAGAACTGAAAGTACCTCGCTGCCGATGGCGATCGCTTGCTTAGAATTTTTTTTGAGGCATAATGCCTAGCTTGGCGCAGAGGAAGTCGCCACTGTTCAGCAAAGTCACGGGCAGCAGGGAGTCAGCTTTTGTTTGGAGTTCCGGGAAAAAGGCGATCGGTTCTGCCACAATTTGCAAGTGTGTGAGGAATAGACTCGAAAAACCTTTGCTCCTACACCCTCCTTCTATTCTGGAAAAAATGTTAGGAAAGATACCAATGATTAATCTCAAATAAAGTTCCCAGAAAATCGTCACTTTATAAATATTAAAAAATTTGTGATCATAGTAAAAAATTTAAATAATTCGAGCTATAGTGATTGGCTTAAGTAAAAATTTATCATCTATGCTCGAATTAAGAAACCATTTTAGACTAGAGGACATCAGCGTTGCTCGGAAAATTAGCGCAGCAGTCGTCAATGTCAGCGGCCGCCAGCGAATGTTATGCCAACGGATTGCTTTCTTTTGCTTAAGGTTAGCGAGCAGTTCCAAGCGAACTGAACGGGAAAAATACCGGGTGGAGCTGCTGGAGGCGGTGCAGTTAATGCAGAAGTCACACCAGGGATTGATTCAGGGCGATCCAAGCATGAATTTGTTAAGTAAACCTTCAGCCACCCTACAGGCAATGTATTTCGAGCCTCCTCTCAATTTAGACAAGCAAGTGGGGGATTATTTAGCAGAAATTACAGCCTTACTGCAAGCATCCGATGATGAATTGACCCCAGAAAACCCCCATCTTTCCTCAATTATGGAAGCTGCTTCCGGTTCACTCCTAGCTAGTTTTGATGCCGTTGTCACTCAATATCAGCAGGAAAGTGAAGCTGAACAACTGGAGATCGATCTCAAGTTGCTAGAACTCTATCAAAAAAGTTGTGATGCTACGACTCAAGCAGAAGCTCAAACCAAAGAACTGGAAAACGCGATCGCTGAACTAAAGCGAACTCAAGCTAAACTGCTACACAGTGAAAAAATGTCTTCCCTCGGACAACTGGTTGCTAGCGTTGCTCACGAAATTAATAATCCCGTTAGCTTTATTTATGGTAATCTCTCTCATGCGGAAGTTTACGTACAAGATTTGATTCATCTCCTCAACCTTTATCAAGAACACTATCCTGAACCAGTAGAAGCAATTCAAATTAAAATACAAGAGATGGATTTAGAGTTTTTAATAGAAGATTTGCCAAAAGTTTTAGCTTCCATGCAAATTGGCTCCGATCGCATTCGCCAGATCGTGATGTCGCTGCGAAACTATTCACGCACAGATGACACTGAAATGAAGCCAGTTGACTTGCATGAAAGCATTGAAAGTACATTATTAATTTTACAAAACCGCTTGAAAGCTCAGCCCGATCACCCCCGGATTGAAGTCATTAAAAATTATAGTGAATTGCCTTTAGTCGAGTGTTTTGTTGGGCAACTCAATCAAGTGTTTATGAATATTTTGAGTAATGCAATTGATGCTTTGGAAGAAGGAAGGAGAAGCGAACAGACAAACAATGGTTCTGGACCCACCATTTTTATTTATACACAAATGATTCAATCTGACTCGATAGTAGTACGGATTGCTGATAACGGACCCGGAATTAAGACTGAAGTGAAACAACGGATTTTTGAGCAGTTTTTTACAACCAAACAGATGGGGAAAGGGACAGGATTAGGATTATCAATTAGCTATCAAATTATCGTTGAAAATCATAAAGGAACCCTGAGGTGCGAATCGCAACTAGGTCAAGGGACAGAATTCTGGATTGAGTTACCCGTGAAACAGCGTCAAAATCCATCTGCTATTAACCACTCCTCAACGGTTGTTAACTAGTAAAGAAGAATGATATTAATTCCAGTTGCACCGCAGGGAAAAACAAGAGGGGAAAGGGAAAAAGAGCCAACGATGATTTTCCCAAAAGTTGGGTCTGAGCTAAATTCTGAACTTCCCTTTCCTTAAAAATACTGGTGCGAATGAATTTGAGTTAAATTTTCCTGCTAATGTGTAAATGCACATGAGCAGGGAATTCCGACTAAGTCCTAGGAATGTTACTTCCAATTCGCTTTCCATCCGCATCATACACTTGTAGCTTGATGCCTGCATTATCGCTGATTGCTTTCAGAGCCACTCGCAAGGTTTCAATGTGCTTTTCCATGCCTTGGCGAATTTTTGCATCCTGATTGCCGGCTGCTTTGAGCGTTTGCTGGAGGTGTTGCACATAAGCAGGAGTCATCTGCACTGCGATCAAATCTTTGCTGACTGTATAATCACAAACCTTCAGCGCTCCATTACAGGTTTTATTTAAGTCCTTCCGAGCTTTTTGTAACTTTCTCTCCTCCCGTAATTGAGCTTCTGCTTGCTGTAAAGAAGCTTTATAGGGACTCACCAATGGCTGCGCTTTCAGGTAATAAGAACTGCTCACGGGTACTTGCTCCGCCGCCGTCAAGGCTCGACGCCAGTATTCTACCGCTTGAAACCACCCGTTCCGCTTCTCAAAAATTCGAGCTTGGGCGGCCAAGGTGACAGCGTCTGTGTAAGATTGGACAGCCATCTCTTCCTGAGTTTTGCGATCGCGAGCTTGGATCAGCTTCGTCTCATACTTCGGGAGTAAAAACTGAGCCTGCTCATAACCAGTGGTGCCATTGGGAATCCCTGCCAAAGTCCTGAGCGTTGTCCGCCAATTCTCTTCTACTGTTTGCCAGGTTTCAGGAAATTGAGCAAACCCCTCGCGGGCCTCTGCGAGATCGGCGATCGTCTTCGCATTGGTGAGTTTCTTTTCTGCTTGTTGTTCGGCGAGAATGCGTTGCTCTACATTTTTTAAATTGCCCTGATACTCTTTCAGCTTTTTCTGAGCTAAGGGGTAAATAAAGCTGCTTTTTGGAAGTTGTTCGAGTGGCGTCATTGCTTCTTGCCAGAGTGACTCGATTTGCTGCCATTGCTCGGCTGAATGAGGCGGATTAATGCCATTTTGAGCCGCGATGGTCGCTTTCTTGGCAGCGCCGATGACGACACTTAAATCTTGGTTCTGCTGCTTGTAAGTTTTCAACAAACCTTGAGCGTCCCAGTAACGGGGAGACCAAAATGGAATCGTTTCTAATTGTGCGATCGCCTGCTGTAATTGCTGTTGGGCCTCGATGGGACTATTGCTAGACTTTGCCAGCTTCAAGGTTTGCTCCGACCGCTGACTCAACTGTTTAGCAATGGAAATTTCACTGCATTCGCCTAGTACACAAGGACGAGTCAACACATAAATCCCACTCAATAAAAGTGCGGTCGCCACCCCTGCACTCGCCACCCACACCAGCGTCAATAAGGAGATAGGCGATCGCGCCCTTAAGGGTTCCGGATCGTCTTCTTCGGGTTCTGCTGCTTCTGGAGTTACAGCTTCTAAATCCTCACTCTCGAAGGGATTTTCCGCCACACCAAAAGTTTCTGTAAAGGGAACGATCGTACCTTGTGAAGGGGGAAGACTGGGATATACCTCCGCAGTTTCTGCTGCATGTTCTTCTACGGGTGGATTTTCCCTGGCTGTTTCTGTTTCCTCGCTTTCCCAAACATCCTTGGCGATCGCAGGCACAACTTTCACCGGTACCTTAGAGCGAATGGGTCGATCGAGGGTAAACGAATGGAACGCATAAGGTTGCTTTTGCCCTGTAATTCTCAAGCAAAGTCCGATTTGTTGAGCAAATTTCGGCTGAATTTCTAGAATTGCTTCCTGTAGAACTGTCAAAGTTGGTTCTGTTTTCAGCGTCACACTCGGGGAGTGTTCCCCCACGACTAATAATGTATCCTCCATTAAAGCGCAACTAAGCTGAAGTGGCATGGTTAACCCGGCTGCTTGTAAGCGCTGCTGCAACTGTTCTTCCAGAACTTGTAAATGAGTTTTTTTCGCTAGGGTTCTCATAAATTTTCTCCTCTTTGACTACCACCACACTGTCTAAAAAAAGTAAAAAATTAAGAATTTAATTCTAATTTTTTACTTTTTACTGAACTCATTTCCCTAAAATTGAAACGGTTCTCCATAGCTTTCGCTATAGCAAACCTGTTCTGCCTTAAAACGCCCGCCGTATTGTTTAAAAGGTTCCGCCGCATAACCCATCGGCAGTAAGCAACATACATCGAGGTTGTCAGGGATTTTAAACACTTCCTTCACTTGAGAGGCCAGAAAACCTTCCATCGGACAACTATCTACCCCAAAACTTTTGGCAACCACCATCAAGTGAGCCACTGCTAACATGGTATGGCGATTGGTCCAAGCTTCCACCGACTCAAAAGAAGGGTGGTACTCAAAGGTATTAGGAATTTGCGTCCGCATCACCTCTGCATAAGCATCATTCATCGCACCAGCTCGCTTCCCCAATTCAATCACAGACTCGATATAGTCTGGCTGAGAAACATTGCGATCGCCGCAGCAAATTAACACCACCGGCGCTTCTGCAACTTGTCGCTGGTTAAACGCACAAGCTTTGAGCCGCTCTTTACTCCCCTGAGTCCGTAGAACGATAAAACGCCAAGGTTGCAAATTAAAACCCGATGGCGATCGCAACCCTAAACGAAAAATTTCCTGTAAAATCTCCGGGGGGATGGGATCGGGGCGGAAAGCACGAGCGGCTCGCCGGCTTTCGATCGCCGTTTTAACACCGATAGAAGGTTGAATTTCAACTGCCATAGGGACTTGATTGAGGGTAAGTGGTAACGGGTTGTGGAAAAATTAGCGACCTTCTGCTTTAGCCTAAACCCAATTCTCGTTTTAGCAAATTAATCGACGTAGTGCCGATATAATTTTCGCAACAGATCACTTGGGGAGGACGAATAATATCTTCTCTACAAGCATTGACGGCCGCTTTGACAGCAGCGATACTCGCTTGGTCACAGATAATGGTTCTGGCACTCCGAACTAGCGCATTAATTTTATAAGTGTCTGACAATAAAGCCGTCATTACCAGCAACTCATCGCCCCGAATACTGTGGATAATCACTTCAGTTGCCCGCAGTAAGCCAGGACTCAGACTCACCAACCCCAGACAAGTATCTTTTGGTAAAGCATTCACCATTTGAATTTCTTTAGCATAGTCATAAATGTCAATGGGAATCACTCGCACAGAGCGGGGAGCTGCGATCGCTTCTGCTTCTCCAATAAAATAGCGACTGGTGACGACCGTACCGGAAGGAACTTGATCGAGGACTTGCGCCAGTTGTTCCATTGGCACCAACTGCACAGGAATACGCAGCGCTTTTTCCAGTTCCTGAGTCATCAGTTCCCCGATCCCAATGTCATGAGCTGGTGCTGTCACCAGCACTCTGGCGCTACAGCGTAACCGCCAATCAATTTCTGCCAAAAACAACTCTCTGGCTTGGTTGAGAGTACAACCCTGCCCCAATAATTGATCCAAGCTTTGCTGCACAATTTTATCAGCTTGGGGATATTGTTCGAGGATGGGAGACTTGAGACGACCCCCGCCTTCGTGACCTTGAGCCCGGACATAAATACCAGACCCAGCCTGAGCTTCTACCAGTCCCGTTTCTTCAAGCTGTCGGTAAACTTTACTGATCGTATTGCGGTGTAAACCTGTCTGCATCGCGAGTTGCCGAGTGCTGGGCAAGCGGTGGCCAGGAGGAAATTGCCGGGACGCGATCGCGAACCGAATTTGATTAAACAGTTGAGTAGATGCTGGGATATCGCTGTCTGCTTGGATGTGAAACTGAACCATTACCGAACCTCCTGCCATAGCACGGGCAAACTCAGAAAATTGGCTGCCGAGGCTATGTTGATTGCTTTAGATAGAAATTCAAGTCTCGCGGTCTGAGGACTAATCACTTTTAATATTAAAGTCTGTTGAGAGAGACTAGGGATAGCTGACACGATTGTTACGATTCCACCACGATATCAGGGAAACACCGTATGGCAGACCGAGAAATCCGTACCGCTTCTGTCACCGTTCCGAATGGTGACTTGCAAATTGCTGCTTACTGCGCTGAACCGGTGGGGACCGGGCCCTTTCCCGGTGCGATCGTGATTCAGGAAATCTTTGGGGTCAATGCTCACATTCGAGCGGTGACAGAACGGATCGCCAAGGAAGGGTATGTTGCGATCGCGCCGGCCATTTACCAGCGACAAGCACCGGGTTTTGAAACAGGTTACACCCCAGAAGATATTAAAATCGGTCGGCAGTATAAGGAACAGACGACGGCCGCGGAACTGCTCAGCGATGTACAAGCAGCGATCGCCTACCTCAAAAGTTTACCCACCGTCAAACCCACCGGTTTTGGCTGCATCGGCTTCTGTTTTGGGGGTCATGTTGCTTATCTAGCAGCGACTTTGCCGGAGATCAAAGCGACTGCTTCCTTCTACGGAGCTGGAATTGCGACCATGACCCCAGGAGGAGGCGAACCGACTCTCACTCGCACCTCCGAAATTCAAGGCACGCTCTACGCCTTTTTTGGCACTCAGGACGCTAGCATTCCCCTCCCGCAAGTCGAACAAATTGAAGCTGCATTGCAGGAGCACCAAATCTCCCACCGAGTGTTCCGTTATGATGCCGATCATGGCTTTTTCTGCGACCAGCGTAGCAGTTACAACGCTGAGGCGGCCGCTGCAGCTTGGAGTCAGGTGAAGCAGCTCTTTCAAGAACAACTGTAACTAGACGAGGTAAGGCCCAGAGACTGCTAGAGGCAACACAGTCAACCGGTTTCTCTGGGCCTTTCTCAGCCAACTCTACTCCTTGGAAATAATCCCCACGAGATTAGTTATAGTGGGGTAGCCCGCTATTGTAACCCTGACCCGCTAGGGCAGCGCGATCGCTGGGCTTTTCAACTTTCTGTTTTGTTTCACTCTATTGACATGACTCCCAAATCGACCGGTTCTCAAGGCGCAAAAGCTTCCTTTTCGATGGACGATTTTGCCAAAGCCCTAGAACAACAAAATTACCAGTTTCAGAAGGGACAAGTGGTGCGTGGCAAGGCATTCGAGTACGACTCGAACGGTGCGTATATCGATATCGGCGGCAAGTCCCCAGGTTTTTTACCTACCAAAGAAGCTGCCTTGAAATCGGTAACGAATCTGTCGGAAGTTTTGCCGTTGCAAGAAGAACGGGACTTCCTGATTATCCGCGAGCAGAATGAAGATGGCCAAGTCACGCTTTCCCTCCGTCAGCTAGAAATTAAGAAAGTTTGGGACGAGCTCGCGGACATGCAAGAAAGCGGTACCGTCGTGCAGGTGCGAGTCACCGGTGCGAATAAGGGCGGTGTGACGGTGAATGTGAAGGGGCTACGTGGCTTTATTCCACGATCGCATTTAATTGAGCGAGATAACTTAGAATCTCTGGGTGGCCAAGCACTGAGCGCTAGTTTTTTGGAAGTCGATCGCGACCGGGAAAAATTAGTGCTATCTCAGCGGTTAGCGACTCAATCTTCTGCCTTCAGTCAGTTAGAAGTGGGTCAACTCGTGGAGGGGAAAGTGACCAATGTCAAGCCCTTTGGCGTCTTTCTCGATTTGGAGGGGATTACAGGTTTACTGCATATTAAGCAAGTTAGCCAGAACTACATTGAGGACCTCTCGAAACTGTTTCCGATCGGTCAGCTTGTGAGAGCGATCGTCATCGATCTCGATGAAGGCCGCAGTCGGGTTTCTCTCTCGACTCGCATCTTGGAAAATTATCCAGGGGAAATGGTGGAAAAAATGACGGAGGTGATGGATACCGCCGAAGCGCGTTCTGAGCGGGCTAGAAAAACTTTGTCTCAATCATAGTTGAGAATTGACAGTTAAGACCGGGGCGGATTGACCGCTAGATTTTGCATTCAGACCTATCGGTTAACCCGCTCCTACTTTTTCATCTCCTCAACGTTCCCGCTTTCCCCGATTTCCTTAGCTTTTTATCACTTCTACTTCCAGAGGCAAAGCGCTCGATTCTGCAACAGATTTTGGCTGATAAACTGCTAAGTCAAACCAGAAAGTTGTGCCAACTCCCACTTCACTGACGAGATGAACAGTCGCGTGGTGTTTCTCAATAATATTTCTAACAATTGACAATCCTAAGCCAGTTCCTTCTAAGGTATGAACTCGGTTTTCTACCCGGAAAAAGCGGTCAAAAATTGCTTCTTGGTCTTCGGGGTCGATGCCAATTCCTGTATCTGAAATTTCAACACGAATGAGGGGTGGATTCTTAGCACCTCGTTTTTCCTTACTAGCCTCTAACAAGTAAGCTCGAATCATCACTTTGCCACCACTGGCCGTGAATTTTAAGGCATTGCCGACTAAATTTGCAAACACTTGCAACAGTAAATCATAATGACCTAATACCGGTGGTAATTCGGGATCGACTGCTTGGCTCAATTCGATGCCTTTATCTCTGGCATTGAGTTGGTAAGTCCGCAAGGTTTGCTCGACTGCTTGGGCAACATCTACAGCATCAAAGTGATAAATTCGACAAGATTCCAGTCGTGATAAATCTAAAACATCATTGACTAAACGAGTCAGGCGGTCAGTTTCTCGGTTTGCGGTTTCTAGAAATTCCCGGCGTTCGTCCTCACTCAAATCTTCGCCGTACTCGTGGAGCGTTTCAATAAACGATTTAATATTAAATAAAGGCGTTCTTAATTCGTGGGAGACATTGCTGATAAACTGACTCTTTGCCTCGTTCAATTCGACTTCGCGAGTAATATCTTGAATGGTCATGGCAATGCCTTTGAGGCTATCCCGGTATTGTTCCCCAGTTGCTGGTAAACTATCTTGATACAAGGCACATTCAATCGCCTCAGGTCTTTGGGGTTCCGCACAAGTATTATTGTCATTGCGGGTACAATTTTTGCACAAAGGTTCATTCCCAGGTGCTTTGTGCAAAATCACCGTTGTCAATAGAATCCGAATGGTACGATTGATAGGTTCTGTCAGCGAGCAACGAAATTCCCCACCCTCGCGATCGCCTATGGCAATTTGATATAAGGGTCTTGCTAGTTCCAACTGAACCTCGGCCGGCAAATGACTGAGTACATTCTCTGCAATCACATTCTGGTATTCCCAGCCAAAAATCCGTCGCGCCGTCGGGTTCACTAAAATAATTTGCAGATTGGTATCGAGCAGGACTGCGCCATCAGCAATGGTAGAAACCAACGTCTCTAATTTTGCTTTTTCGGCGGTTAACTCTTCAATATTCTGTTCTTCATAGCGTTCTAGTCGCTCGGCCATTTCATTAAAGCTGCAAATTAATTCGCCGAGTTCTCCTTCTAACGGTAAGTCCACTCGCTGCTTAAAATTGCCCTTGGCAATATTTTTAACCCCAACGACTAATTCTTTAATGGGTTGGGTAATTGTCAGCGCATTAAAGACGGCTCCTAAAATCACCATCACCCAAATGCTGACAAACACTGCGAGGGTGACATCTCTGGTCAAATTTGAGGAAATAACTACGGTGGGATTAGGGTTAATGCCAACGGCGAGCACTCCTAAATATTTGCCTTCATGGAGGAGGGGGACAAAAACATCTGTAACTTCACCGTCCGGGGTAATATGTTGTCGCACCATCGGCGAAGCAGTCAGATTTGCCATTTCAGCATTCGCCGTAAACACTTCTGGCAGTTGAATGCGGCGGCGGAGGGTAAGAGAAGTTTGGACTTCGGACTCTGAGAAGGGGATACCGAGGAAAATTTCGCCGGTTTCGTCAGCATAGAGCATATAGCGGACGCTGGAGGTGCTGCTGTAGAATTGCCGTGAGAAACGGGCCACCTCAGTCCGGTCGTTTTTGGCGATCAGGGGAGCAACGTTGGTCGCTAGCAACAGACCTAGGTCACGACCATAGCGGGTATCATTAAGGCGAGCATCGTGCTGAATTGTATTGACGGCCCAAAAGGTGAGGCCACTCATAATTAAAGAAACAACGAGGGTTGCTCCTGCCATCAACCTGGTCTGGAGGGTAAATTCTGACCACCAGTGAGCAACGATGTCTCTAATTTTTTTAAGTAAGGCTAACATTTCACCCATTGAGCATTCAGAATGTTCCTTTGGAACCTAGAGCTTTCTTCCATCTGAGCGCGATCGCCTTACCAGATCTTAAATGATTTATGAGGGGAACAGGCATTCTCCCTGTCCTTGCTGGCGATCGCAGGTATGAGGAGGGTGGTTTGATGAACTTGCTCACCTGAGTCATTCAGGAGGAAACTGCTATCTCACAGCCAAATTCCCCCCTCAGGACTCTAATTCACAGTTCTTCAGACAACTTAATTCGCTGGTAGCGGGGAAAGAAGAGACAGAACATCGACTTTTCCCGTTCTATTCCCCTCCCCTGGTTTAAGAGTGAAGGGTGCGGCGGCCAATGTCTCGGCGGCAATACATTCCCTCAAAGTGGATCTGATCGACCGCAGCATAAGCGATCGCTCGCGCGGCCTCGAAGTTTTCCCCAACGGCGGTTACGCCTAAGACGCGGCCGCCATCGGTGACTAACTGCGACTGAATTTGAGTCCCTGCGTGAAAAACGGTGGCTCCCAACGCTTCTGCTTGCTCAATCCCTGTAATCACTTTGCCTTTTTCATAGGGTCCTGGATACCCTTGAGCCGCCAGGACGACGCACACAGCCACCCCAGGTTTCCAGCGGAGGGGCAGTAATTCCGCTAAACGCTGTTGACTACAAGCCAGTAACAGGGATTCTAGGGGGGTTTCTAACAACGATAAAATCGGCTGAGTTTCAGGATCGCCAAACCGACAATTAAATTCTAAGACCTTGGGTTCCCCCTCTGGGCTAATCATTAAGCCTGCGTAGAGAACGCCTCGGTAGTCAATGCCACGTTTTTGGAGGGTGGCAAGGGTTGGTTCTAGAATTTCTTTCTGAATGCGCGCTTGCAGGGTGGGGGTGACGAGGGGGGCCGGGGCATAGGCTCCCATCCCGCCGGTATTGGGCCCCGTATCGCCTTCCCCGATCGCTTTGTGGTCTTGGGCAGGCAAGAGGGACACAATGGTTTTACCATCGGTGAGGGCGAGAATGGAGGCTTCTTGGCCTTGTAAAAATTCTTCGACGACGGCGCGGAGATTATCGCTGCCAAATTCACCGCGAAAGATGGTATCGATGGCTTGGTAAGCCATGTCTAAGTCGGTGGCGACGGTGACGCCTTTACCAGCGGCGAGTCCGTCTGCTTTGACGACGATCGGCGTTCCCTGTTGAGCGATATAAGCTTTAGCGGCTGCTGCATCGGTGAAGGTGGCGGACTTAGCGGTGGGAATGCCTGCTTCGATCATTAAGTCTTTTGCCCAAGACTTGCTGGCTTCGATTTGAGCACCTGCTTGGGTGGGACCGAAAACGGGGATTTGGCGTTGCTGCAAGTAGTCGGTAATGCCTAAAGAGAGGGGTAACTCTGGGCCCACTGCGACGAAAGAAATTTGGCGATCGGCAATGAACTGTGCCATGCCTTCAAAGTCATCAACTTTAAATGGGAGATTTTGACAACCTTTCAGTGAGGCGGTGCCGCCATTCCCTGGGGTGCAGAAGACTTGCTCAACCTGGGGTGATTGTAGTAATTTCCAAGCTAGGGCGTGTTCCCGGCCCCCGTTCCCCACAACTAAAACTTTCACGTTATCCTCGCCTTATATTCCCTGGAGTGTTGACGATCGATGAATTGCTGTTAATTTGCCTGGTCTGGCGTTTTTAATTATGCCATGATTTAGACCAGAATTCGGGTGAATTTTGCTGAATCTTCACAGGTTTAACTTGAGGAGCTTGGTTTGCTGCCAACATTCCGAATGTCAAGGATTTTGCTGAGTAAATCAAACCAAAAACCAGAACCCATTGAAATAGCTAAACCGCTCAAAATCCAGCCAAACAATCGTTTACTATACCAGGGCCAGTCTTGACCATCGGTTTGTTGGTGTTGTAAATTATTGCTATTCCAACCAATGGGTAGTGACAATTTATTAAAAGCTGTATTAACCTGGGTTTGAATCTCAGTAAAGTTATCCCGATTTGGGACTGCATTGCGGCTCACCACTTCATCGGCATATCGATTCACAGTGGCTCGCATCAGAGAATCTGTTGACAAGGAACCCACGATTAATAAGGTATCAGCATTCGTCGCAATTGCAATACAAATCCCAAGTAACAGAGCAATTCCTCTGGCATTTCGCTTGTAGACACCGGACGCTCGATCCATCGATCGGTCAAACCAAACTTCGATTTCTCGCTGAAATTTCAGGAATTGTTCTTCAACCGTCTCTGCTTTTTTTTCGGCTCGTTTTGCCAAAATAAACAAGCTTTCTTTTAAGGATTCTGGAATACTTTCAATGGTTTCTTGAATTTCTTTATAAATAGGGCTATCTGTTTTTGCTTCGATAATTTCTACAATGGTTTCTTGGGTTTTCCTCACTTTTCTAATCGAATTTAAAATACTAGAAAAACTAGGTTGCAGTTCTGAGAGTAAAGCCTTGCGCTCTGGCTCGCTATCCAAGCTCTCCTGTAATAACGACATCTGCCGTTGAAATTCGCGACCGGTGGCTTCCGTTTCCGGCAGATAAACTTGAGAATCTTGGATATACATAGTTAGCCGATTCGACATTCGATCCAGGCTGCTATTCACCGTCAGACGATTTTGTTTAAATTCATCAATGATATGACTAAATTCCTTCGCTAACCAATCTAATTCTTGGTTCAAAAGTGGCTGAGTTGCTTCAGGTAAATTGAGTTGATCGACACTATATTTAATACTTCCTAACAGCTGGTCTTTAAATCGTTCCAGCCGAGTTTCACTGACATAGTGGGCGATAGTAGAAAGTTTAATCGTCTCTAAAACGCTAGTGGCAAAGGTTTCGGCAGGAATGTAGGAAGGTCCGCTTGATTTAGAGCCAAAAACATTGCGCGTTCCCGTGAGCTTTCGATAGAATTGACCGAGTCCTCGTGTCACTTGCCGAAACAGTTCCGAGAGTGGCCCTTTGGCTTCCTGATTCATATCAGCAATGATCGGATTGCTGTAAATCAAATTCGAGAATTCGAGTACCTGTGTAAACTTTGCTGGGTCGTCTGTGGCATTATTTCCACCAGCAATCAGCACTTCAATCGATTTTTTCAGGTGTTCAGCTCGCCATTGCAGAAGGGTGGCAATCAATTCCTGAATTTCTGAAGCGATCAGGCTTAAAGTCAGGTAAATAAAAATTAAGCCAATGATAATATCAAGAGTCACAGGTAAGTTCATTGGTCCGAGGCCCGCGGTCAGTTGTCATTCGTTAAGTTTAACCTCAGGGCAGGACCGCTAGATCGCTGGCATTCAATTTTCCTGTGCCTACCTACCACTGATAACTTAGCACCTCCTTACTTATGTCTGGTCAAATCTTTGCTTGGGGCAATCCCAAGAACCGGGTTCGCCTGAGTGGCAGATGGGTTGATGGCTTGTGGGCCTTGGGGCTACTGCTGGCGGCTCTGATTTTGTTTGGCACTGATTTGGGGGGCGTATCTCTGCGGGATTGGGATGAAGGCATTGTGGCACAGGTTGCCCGTGACATGGGACGCGGAGAACTCAATTGGCTGTATCCAAAAATGGGCGGGATGCCTTATTTGAATAAGCCACCTTTAGTGCATGGATTAATTGCTTTGTCGTTTGCGACCGCGGGAGTGAATGAATGGACGGCCCGCTGGCCACCGGCGATGCTGACGGCTTTGTCGGTGGTGGTACTCTATGGGATTGGTCGGGAGTTATTTCCTCAACGGTTGAGTGCGATTTTTGCGGCTTTGGTGTATTTAACCTTGATGCCGATGGTGCGACATGGGCGTTTGGCGATGCTGGACGGGGTTGTGACTTGTTTTTTTCTGGTGATGCTGTGGTGTGTGCTGCGATCGCGTCGTAACCTCCGGTATGGGTTAGGGGCCGGTTTAGCTTTTGGCTTGGTTTGCATGACGAAGGGAGTGGCGTTGGGGCTGTTGTTGGGGGCGGTTGCGATTGGTTTTCTGCTTTGGGATACGCCACGACTCCTGACTTCTGCCTATCTCTGGGGCGGCTTGGGTTTGGGTACTGTGCCGGTGGTGGTGTGGTATGCGGTGCAATGGCATCACTATGGCTCGATTTTTATTAATGCCAATTTGGTGTACGAGTCTTGGGAACGAATTTGGCAGCAGGTGGGTGGCCATCAAGGGCCGCCTTGGTATTACTTGTTAGAACTGGTGAAATATCCTTGGCCTTGGCAATTGTTTTGGGTGCAGGGGTTGTGGTTGGCTTGGGAAAATCGAAATTTTTCTTGGGCGAAGTTAGTCTGGGTATGGACTGGGGGTTATCTGTTGGCAATTTCGCTGATGAAGACTAAGTTGCCTTGGTATGTGTTTCCTGTTTATCCTGCCTTGGCGCTGGCCGTTGGTTACTACCTGGCGGAGGTTTGGCAAGTGAGTGATTTGGCCTTGGCGATCGGGGATCGGGACGCGGAGGAAAGCGATCGCCCGTCTCAGTTTCCGCTTCCGTTTGCTGGGTGGCCGGTGTTTGGGGTACTGGCGGTGGTTGCTGGGGCGGGTTGTGTGTATTTTGGGGGTTTCCTGTCTGTGGGGGGGAAACTGGCGCCCAGTGAACCGGATTTACAGTTGATGTTGGTGGCGGTGGGGATGAGTTTGGCGATCGCGGCGGTTTTGTTACAGCGGCGCGATCGGCAATTTGTATTGGTTTTGTTTTGGGGAATGTATGTCTCGCTGCTACTATTTGTCAGCAGTGATAATTGGGTGTGGGAATTGGCGGAGGATTATCCGGTGAAACCTGTAGCTGAGATGATTCGGACCAGTACGCCACGGGGTCAGGAGGTGTTTACGTCTCATCCGAACACTCGCCCTTCGCTGGATTTTTATAGCGATCGCCGGGTCACGAGTGCTTCTGGGGAGGAATTGCGACAGAAATGGCTGCAAAATCCTCCGCCTTACTTGTTGCTGGATGACGAGGCTTGGCAAAGTTTGGGTTTAGAGAATGCTAAAGTGCTGAAGGCGGTGCCAGGTTGGAGGTTGGTGACGCGCGATCGCTCGATCTTGAGGGTGGGAATATGAGGGAGGGTTTCAGAATATACTCTGGCAAGACTAACAAAAGAGCGCTCCCTCAAACAGTTAGAAACTGCTGTCGGGTACAGAACCCCAATTCGGGTTTGCTCAAAAAAGCGAAAACCTGCATTCATCAAGGGTCCATTCGGCCTTAAAAGTCCTATCAAGCCCTCCCAAATCTGGTGCTAAACCTCAATCCGTCCTCTCCTTTCCCCCTTTTCCCCCTTTCCCCCCTTTTACCAAATCATTCCGCAATCTCCCTACCTTCAGTCTTGGGTCTATAAAAACTCGCCACTAAAGCCACCATTAACCACCACAACATATTCACTTCCGGCCGATACCAAACGGTATCAAAAAAGCCGTGACTCAACATTCCTAAGGTAGTGGCGATCGCAGCGATTAACCAGAATCCTTGCCCATTTCCCTCATCCCGTAATTGTCCTAATTGCCTCACTCCTTGAGTCCAGGTGACGACTAATAGCCACAGGAAACACGCTAACCCAATTAATCCGGTTTCTACCGTAATTTCTAACAGCACCGAATAGGCACTCAAGGCACTGTAGCGAGGCCGCATATACAGGGGATAAATTTTATTAAACGCCGTGTTTCCAGGGCCAATGCCCAGGATCGGGCGGTCGTGAATCATATTCATCACGGACGCCCAGACATTGATGCGGAAGTTATTGCTGCTGTCATTGCGACCGATAAAAATACTCATCACGCGATCGCGTAGCGGTTCCAGTAGCAACACGGCTAAAATTAACACCGTCGCCAAACTCCCCAACCCGACCGGTAGCGCCCATGTCCGCCAAAATCTTGGCAGTCGCGGACTCCACCAGTACCATAACAGCACCAAAAACACCACCGTTAGCACCAAAAAACCGATCCAGGCCCCGCGACTGTCCGTATAGCGCAAGCAGGCGCAATTCACTAGCAGCATCGTCACCGCCAACGCTTTAGTCGCCCACCTTTTCCAAAAGAAAATCGCCGCCACACTTAAAGCAATTGCAGGTAGCAAATAAGCACCTAACAAATTCGGGTTACCCAAATAGCTGTAGACTCGCGTGACATTGGCCTGAGTGGAAGTTGGATCGTTCCAAGTCGCCAGGGGTGGCACTTTGTCGATCCACTGTCTCACGCCGTAGAAGCTCACAATCAGAGAAATGTGCAGGTAAATCGCGATCAACCAAGAGCGAAATTGAGGCGATCGCAACACCCTCGCCATCAAAGCAAACAGCAACAAATACAGGGTTAGCTTACTCCAACCCGCCAAAGCCGCCACCTTCACTGGCGACATTGCCGTTGCCACTGTCGCAATTCCCCAGTACAGTAGCACCAGTAAGTGAATCGGGGTTGTACCTTTGGCGCGATCGTCTGAGAGGGTTTGCAAGGCCCACAAACCTGCGGCCGCAATTAATAACACTGTCAGCAACGCCCTACCCACAAACGGCGCTAGGCCAAATATCAAGCCTAGCAACACAAAACTTAGGGGTTCCGCCCACTGCATCAACCAACTACTCTGTCGCCAAGTTCGCAGAGAACCGCAGGTTAAATTGTATAAATAGCTTGCACTCTGCCACTGATAGAGAGGCAAATTTGCTAGCGTTAACTGTTGCCAAACTGAATTCATCTGGATGTTCAAGGTTAGAGGTTCGAGATGAGATTGTTAGCTCTTAACTGTTAGAAATTTTACTAATCCGCTTGCAAATTTTACCCTGATGAGGGTCAGTAATCCGCCTTTCTAGTGATTTTCTGGGTTAGGGAGAAGCAAATTCAGCACCGGGAAGCATCAATACATACCGATATCCAGCCTCTGGAGAACCTTGAATAGAAAAAGAACCACCTTGGCATTCTAATAATTGACAGCAGAGTAATAAACCAAGGCGTTCGCGAGTGCCATAGCCGCTGGCAGCTTGACCCGCCTCACTTTCGCTCAGGAGGGATGCAAAATCAGTAGAGGAGAGGGCAAGTCGATTTTGTCCAGAAACCGAGGTAGAGAAGGGTAAGTCTTGTTGCTGAACTAGTAAGTTCAGGGGCTCACTCCCGCCCATTTGGGATGTTACAGAGTGAGTGGCGATCGCGGACAGCAGAGGGGAATAAAGTTTAGCATGGGGCAGGCTATCCCCTAACCAGGGGTGCGACAGCCAAACTGCAAGGTTGAGTTCATCTTCTCGTCGCGATAGGTGAACTCGGATCACGCTACCAGCATCGGCGGATTGAATGATACTAATCAGTAGCTGATGCAGCATTTGCTGGACTTTATCTTTATCCAGGAGCCAAATTCGCTCTCCCTGACTCCGTTCCCCGATATTGGCAGGACCGAGGGATAAGTTTAGTTCTTGCTCGCGCTTGGCAGCAAAGGGAATTAAGTTGCTAACCACCTGTTGACAGAGGGTTTCCACATCTACAGCAGTGCGGCTGGTTTGAGAACTCTCATCAAGTTCTGCCAGCGCTAAAATTTCGTCTACGAGCGATCGCAAGTGGCGACTGCTGTCATTGATGATTTCTAGATATTCTTTCTGTTTTTTAGTGAGAGGGCCATAAATTTCTTGGCTCAAAACACTGGTCATACCCAGCACAGAGGTGAGGGGCGTTAATAATTCCTGAGTTAGATGACTCAGCAATTTTACTTTGACAGAATTAGGGGATGGCTCGTTTAGTTGATTGGTCATTGCTCATTGTTCTAAATGAATGATTGGTTGTTCCCGGTTGGTCATCAGGGGTCTAAGACCGGATGGTCGCTTCTAGAGCTGTTTGCAAATCTTGAGTAAGCTGGGCAACTGCTTGGCGGCGACTACTTTGATAAGTACCCCACCGCTCGGAAACTGAAATGGGTTGACCCACTGTGATTTGAACCCGCTGTGTGCCTAATTGAGGGCGACTGAAAGGGTTGCCACCTTTGATCCGAGCCATTACGTCCCAGAGCAGCAACGTTGTTTCTGCAAATCGTTCTACAGTAGGTTTTTCCTGTACATACTTACCCGTGACAGCAACAAAACTCTCTACCAATCTCATGTGCCACATTCGGAGGCTGGCTTCTTCAGCAATGCGATCGGCGAGTCCCCGTTCTAGCGGTGAGAGTTCAGCAATATCTTTGATATCTTCTCTATAAATGTAATCCCATCCGGCTTGCTCTAAACGACGACAACGGTCAATTAAACTGCCTTTGGGTTTTAAGTTGAAATACTGCTCGGCTACTTGCAGGGCAATGTCTAGGAGGGCCTGCAACCGAACGGCTAAGGCTTCATTGGCCGTGTCTGCGGTCGCAGTTGAGGCTGGGAAGGACGCTAAGGGTGGAGCTGTATCTGGTAGGGTTTGGTGATAAAACCGAGTATAAAATTCCTCCATCATCACCAATAAGTGACCTCCTAACCGCATCAAGCGACGGTAGAAAACATTTTCTGATGCAGGGAAGGCGAGGGGAGAACCATCCGGTGAGGCTGACCCAGCATTGCTTTCAGACGGAAGTGGGGGTAAGCCACTCTCTGTTTCTAGGTCGGTTAAGAGTTTTTCCAGAGGTTCCCAAGGCGGATCGACATAGCGGTACTGAATGCCCAAGGGAACCATCAAGACTGTTTCTGTCCTTCCTGCGGCATAGAGATCTTCTACGCACCAAAATCCAAGTTGAGCAATGCCGGGTTCGAGGGGACTGACAATTTCATTGTGACCGTTTGTGGCTCCTTCTGGGGCGGCGGCAATGGGGAAGCGACTGTTGGCGAATAAGTCACGGGCTGTCCGCAGGCCCACTCGGTCGATTTTGCCACGGATGATGGGAGTCCCACCCAACTGAGAATAAAGCCAACCCACAGAAGCTCCCGCCCAGAGGGGAATACCGCGGTCGTAGAGAAAGTGAGAATGGATTGGGGACTGGAGTGGCATTCCTTGTTCTCGCGCCACTTGGGGGAGGAGGTTCCAGAGTAAATGGGCTAGGCAGAAGGGGTCTTCGGTGCTGGGATGCCGGAATGCAACCAAGAAGCGGGCTTTTCCTGCTTGGAATTCGCGGTAGAGGGCGGCCAACGTTTCGACATTTTCAGCTTGAATGTCGCGGATCGGTGTCCGAAACCGCAGCCACCAGGGTAGCAGGAGTTGACACCCCCGCAGCACGAGGGGGTTAAAGTTGGGGGGAATGAATTCTAAGGGTGGTTGAACTTGGCTAATAGAGTTAGGCATTGTTAAGGAGATTAAAAATTGCAAATTAAAAATTAAAAATAGATGGCTTCCGTTTTTAATTTTTAATTGTTAATTTTTAACTTATTGTACCTGTGCTGCCTGGAAAATCATTTCTTGGAAGTGGATGGCGTCGGAACGGGGGTCACAGTGGGTGACTTTGACTTCGAGGCGATCGCCGATTTCTACAGAACGGCTGAACCGCATTGCCAACTCTAAACCCAGTTCTTCTAACAGAATCAATCCCACATTGGTATCTTCTCGCAGCCAACGCAGCATCATGGCTTGCCAGACTTCATCGGTATGGCGACGTAGGTATTCGAGTCCCCAGTAGCGGTTGGTTTGGCGTTCGACGTTGGAAGCTTCCTTGACGGCGGTGCTGAGGCTCATCACCATCTCTTGCATCTGTTCCGCTGAAAAAGGTAGGGACTCGCCCCGGAGGTGGGCTTTAATCTGGAAGTGGGCGAGCAAGTCGGTATAGCGACGGATGGGGGAGGTGACTTGGACGTAAGCTTCTAGGCCTAAACCTGCGTGACGAGCTGGGATCAACCCCATTTCACTACGGGGCATACAGCGACGCAGGGCACAGGCTCTGGCAGGACCGGCTGGCACTTGTAGGAGTTCTTCCTCGGGGGGGAGGTCTGGTTGGGGTTGATGGCGATAAGGTATGGCTAAGTTATGAGTTTGGGCATAGTGAGCGGCGATTTCCCCAGCGAGGATCATCATTTCGGCAACGAGCAGCCTGGCGGCGGAGTCTTCGATGACGTGAATATTGATGTCGTCACCATTCACTTTAATGACTGACTCTGGCATATAAATGCTGATCGCTCCTTGGGACTGTCGCCAAAGTTGTCGGCGCTTCGCCCAGCGGTCTAAGGCGTGAATTTCTGGTTCTGCTTCCACGCCTAGCTCTAGCATTTCGTCTACGTCTTCGTAGGTTAAGCGGTAGGTTGGTTTGATCGAGCTGGAGTGAATGCTGTAGTCTTGCAAGGCGCCTGTTTCGTCTAAAATGACGCTGAAGCTCAGAGCACAGCAGATGTGACCTTGGAGGAGACTCATGGGCCCGGTAGCCAACTCTGGGGGAAACATGGGGATCATCCCGGTTGGCAGGTACACGGTGGTGGTGCGTCGCCGTGCTTCTAGATCGAGTTCGTCGCCTGGGGCCAGCAGGCGTGTGGGGTCAGCGATGTGAATCCAGAGGCGCTGCTGACCGTTATCGAGGAATTCTAAGCTCAGTCCATCGTCGATTTCTGTGGTACTCTCATCGTCGATGGTGTAGACCTTGAGGTGAGTCAGGTCCAGGCGGTTGGTGTCTAGGTCAGTTGGGGGAGCATTCAGGCGAGCTACAGCCACTTCGAGTACCTTTGCAGAAAATTGAGTGGGAATTTGACTACGCCTCAGGAATAGGTTTTCGTGGAGGCTCCATAAGCCAAGATCCACGAGGAGTTGAAACGCACTTTCGGGGGTTTCGGGACGACCTAAGCTGGCTAAGGTTTCTAGGGCGGGGGTGCGGTGGGTTGCTTCTTCTCCAAGGACGGCAAAGCGCTCTAGGGCGTCGAGGCGGGTGCGATCGCTGTTTTGCCACTCTACCACTTCGCCGGCTAATTGCTGCTTAACCCGTTGCCAAAACCCTTCTAATTCTAGCTGTCGTTGTCGCTCGACTTGTTGCTGATGTTTGATTTCTGCGACTTGAGAGGCGGAGCGGGGTTCGTAGCGATCGCCTTTTTGTTTGAAGTACAGTTTGTCGCTGGACAGCAGGTAGTAAGCTGCATAGCACTGAACGGGACTCTGCTCCGAGAACAGCAGCAATGCTAAATCAGCAGGAGCCACGGTTTCCCCTTCCTCGACTAACAATTCCCAGGCAACTTCTAAGCTGGAAGGATCGGAATAATTTTCCACTTCCTTGAGAAATTGACGAATCTCGATGGGTTTGTAGCTGGCGCCTGTCACTTCATAGCTGATTTGTCTGGGAGGGATGCTGTGGGATTGACCGTTTTCGTCAAGCACCACCCAGTTTTTTTTACCGTCGGGGCGATCGGCGACGGCGAGGCGACGCTCGCCGTGCAACCTAAATTCAACTAAGGTTCCCTTCTCCACGTTCCGATTTTAGATTTTAGATTTTGGATTTTCGAGTGTGGGTTTTGGGATTCCGGCTTGAGATTTTAGATTTTGGCAATTGAGACCTAAGTCTTGGGGACGGTTATTTTTCACAACGTTGAAGCAGAAAGTTGGTTCCGCTTTTCTCGTGCAATCCCACTCCAAAATCTAAAACCTAAAATCCAAAATCGAATCAGCCTTCTTGGTTAACGAAGGGCAACAAGGCAAGAATTCTAGCGCGTTTGATGCTTTCGGTCAGGTCTCGCTGTTGCTTGGCTGTCAGACCTGTAATGCGACGCGGGAGAATTTTTCCCCGTTCGGTAATGAACTTTTTGAGCAATTCCACATCTTTATAGTCGATGGGATCTCCTGGCTTAATTGGCGAAACTCGGCGGCGGAAGTATGTCATGGGCAACTGGTAATGGGTAATTAGGACCTGGGTAATAGGTAATGACTAATTTTTTTTGTTAACGGTTAACGCTTAAAGACTGTTAACAGCAGGAACCGTTATGAGTCATTAGCTATTACTTGATTTCCTTGTGGACAGTGTGCTTGTTGCAGTGGGGACAGAACTTTTTCAGTTCTAGTCTCGCCGTCGTGTTCCGACGGTTTTTGGTCGTTGTGTACCGAGAAACGCCGTTGGAACGCTTATTTGAGTTCGTGCGACACTCGGTACATTCTAAAGTAATAATGATGCGGACGCCCTTAGCCATAATTCTAAAATCTCTTGGACTAAATTAAACGCAATTTATTATCTTCTCACATTCCGCTGTAATTGGTCAAGCAATTTTTTGAGTTTAATGTCGAGGGAGTAGCCCCTGCTTGTGCCAACCACAATGGTACGAGCCAGGCGGTCGTGGAAGGCTTGCGGATACCTCTGACTATCAGCCAAAGCTACACCGCCGTCCAATGCTAAGGGTAACATGAGCAGTAGCACAGCGGCATTGGTAGAGGTAATGCCACCCAGACCGATGACTGCTAAAGCGGTGCAGATGCCGAGCAGAGCTTCCCGCTTGCAGAGTTCTTGAACGCCGGGGGTGCGATTGAAGACGGTATCAACCACTCTCATATCTAGGGCCCAGCGACCCAGACTCTGACCTTGATTTTTGGTGGTGAGGAAAACTCGCAGGATTAACCAGAGGAGAACGAAAAAGATAATCTCCACGAACCAGTTGCCACCCAGAAGCAAGCTGGGGAACCCAACAGCAACAGCATCGATCGCAAAGGCAGCGGCACGGCGTTCGGGAGGGACTTTGGGGAGAAGGGGAACTAAGTCGGAACTCATAACCGTGAGTGACTCGCATCTAAATACATTTATCTTAAACTATAGAAATCTGTTCAGATGCAGCGATAATTCGCTATTCTTTGAGTGACTGAAGATGAGTCGCGTTTAAGTTTCAGTTGAGTTTAGCGATTGATAGGAGTCGATTTGGAATCAACCCGATCGCCTGTCACTATTCTGAGAGCAATTGCGAATCAATCCTTGTTGTCTTAGTCAAACCTAGAAAAATTGAAATTTCAACATCCCTCCCTGATGTTTATGAACCCCTTTCTTTATTTTTTAAAGCTGGGTCCGCTCTGCGGATACTCCGGAAATAATCCAATGAGCCTGAAAGAGATCGATAGAGGGATTTTTGCCTCACTCAATATTGCCTTTTAAAAAATTTTCTGGAAGTTAATTTCCAGTCTTTCCTCCTGGCTACTAACGACCCAGCAGCACCCACAATTATGGAAAACAGCTTTCCCAAAATGTTCGTCAAAAATATTTGGGGGACTCCAGAGTCAGTCTCTGGTTCCCATTTAATGCACACGAGAGTGATTCGAGAAGAATTGCCGAATTTGGTGAGCCAAATTTTTGCCAAAACTCTGCTTGATATTCCCTGCGGGAACTTTAACTGGCTGAAAGATGTTCACCTGGATCTCGATCTCTATATTGGAGCCGATAGTAGCGAGCGTTTTGTCGAGAATAACCAGTTAAATTTTGGTCATTCTAAACGATGTTTTCTCACTCTGGATGTCACGAAGAATCAGTTGCCAACTGTTGATTTAGTATTGTGTAGAGATTATTTGGTTCACCTGTCCTTGTTTGAAATTCTCTTAGCTCTTAATAATATTAAGGCTAGCGGTTCTAAGTATCTTTTGACTACCACATTTACCCAAATAGAAACCAATGTAGACCTGATTAGAGAAGGCTGGCGACCCTTGAATTTCCAAAAAGCTCCCTTCTGTTTTCCTGAACCCTTGAAAATTATCTATGAGGATGGCTCAACCCCTGGATGCTATGATAAAAGTTTAGGACTGTGGCGGATTGATGACCTCGATCCTAATCTAATTTATGTTAATCTGCTTTTAGAAGCATTAGCAGATTGTGACCGCGTCCTTGCTCTGAATGCCAATAATCTCAGAGTTCTTAATAATAAAGCAACAACTTTGATTCAGTTAGGAGATTGGTATCTTTACCAGGCTCAGTATCCACAAGCACTGCAATGTTACTATCAGGCAATTAGCCATTGTACCCAGGCTTTGGTTTTGAACCCGGCTGAAGTAGAAGCTCACTACCATCAAGGTAATAGTTTCCAAAAAATTGGAAATTTTCAAGCCAATCAAGGTTACTATCTAGAGGCAATTCACTCTTATCAAGAAGCAATTGCTTGTTACTCAAAGGCCCTCTTATATAATACTGACTTAGTTGAAGTGCTTTATAATCAAGGGCAAACACTCATTCATTTAGGGAATGTACAATCCCGGCTTTTCCAGCAACAGGAAGCGCTGAAAAATTGGCAATTAGCACTCTTATCGCTGAATCGAGCTCTCGCAATTACTCCTCAGCAAGAATCTTTTCAAAATCTACGCGACCGCCTGCAAGAATTTTTAGGAGAAGTGAATCCTTAATAGCTCGAAAAAAGTAGCTCAGGATACAGACAATTGAGCTATAAGAGAGGTTAGCAAAACTTAGGGTTCAAAAAATAGCGACCGCCTTCGTCATTGAACGCGATCGCCACAAGCAATTCTTAAACGTTTCCAGTCAAGCAGCAAAAGGTTTTTTACCAACTCCTAGCTGTTCTTTTGAGTTTTCTAACTGCTTCCATAACAGCTCGATTTCATTAAAAGCTTGCTCAAGGGGAATCTTACCATTGCTGGCTAAAGCGCTGATATAACCGACTCGATGGGCAAATTCTTGAAGATTTGCATCAAAAACTAAGTTTTCCGGCTTGACTTCGCCGTAATAACGATTTCGAGGATATAAAAAATGTGATTTTCCTAACATCATTCCACTGCCCTTCCCATCCCTTATTGTTGTATATTTCTACTATAACGCACGATCTCCCTCGGTTTCCGTCTACATCTTGTAAATTTCCCGTGATATTTTGCTAACATTTTAGTGATGCTTATCAGGGCGGAATCCGGTCTAAATCAGTCCGAAGAGTGATGATAGCCTAAGATTTCCGTGATGCCGATCACAAAAAGTATAGCAACTGAGGGACTCTAGTTACTTTTCTCCACCCAAAAGTGCAAGCGCTCAATCGCGATCAGTCGCCCAGAAAAGCACCGGTCAAGACTGACTTACTGCGAGACAAGGAAATAACTGAGATGGCTGGTGCAACTGCTGATGGCTTTTTTGATTTAACCTCTGCCGATGATATTTTTCAAGTCGTTTCTGGACTACTCGTGACCTTACCAAAAGGATTGCGGGGTCTGGAAGGAAACGACTTAATCAGTGGTTCAGAGGATGCAGAAATGCTCAACGGCAATGTTGGGGATGATACTTTATTTGGCGCTCAAGGTAACGATACTTTATGGGGGGGTAAAGATTTTGATTTCCTGTCCGGTGGTTCCGGGGATGATTTCCTCAAGGGTGGACAAGGAAATGACCAACTATTGGGAGAGGAAGGTAATGACAGCTTGCAAGGTGGCAAAGGCAACGATCTGCTCTCAGGGGGGGAAGGAAACGATCGCCTCATGGGCGACCTCGGAAGTGATACCTTAAGGGGGGGTAATGGCGAAGATATCTTTGTCCTCAGTCAAAATACAGTAGAAGCTGACAGCATTGTTGACTTCGATCCTACAAGCGATCGGATTGGATTCACTGGTGGTTTACAACTGACTAACCTCCTACTGGAACCGGGATCGTTAGCAGGTGGTTCAGATACTCTGATTAAACTCCAAGACGGCAGTATTTTAGCGTGGGTTTTAGGCGTTTCTCCCGTTGCAGTGCGCGATCGCCTCTTCTCCTTCGATACCCCCTCTAACCCCAGCTTGAACCCCACCTTCATCTCCAGCGAACCCCTCACTCCCACACCCATTCGTATTAATCTCGACAGCTTACCACAACCCCTCACCACTCGCAGCACCAGCAACCCCGCCCAAATCATACCCATCCCTAATCACCCAGTGCTGAAAGTGCCCCCCGGTTTCACTGTTAACGTCTTTGCTGACAACCTCGATCGCCCCCGATGGTTAGCTGTTACTCCTACGGGTGACATCCTAGTTACAGAAACCCCGAATAACCGAATTCGCTTGCTGCGCGACAGCGACGGTAACGGCACCGCCGATATTTCCGAAATCTTTGCGGGTCCCGAAAATGGCTTAACTCAACCCTTTGGTATGGCCTTTGCAGACAATTCCTTCTTCCTTGGCAATCGCAATTCGATCCTGCGCTTTCCCTACACACCCGGTCAAACTCAACTCACGGGTACGGGTCAAAAAATCGCCGACTTGCCAGGAGGTGACGATAACCAACATTGGACCCGCAACCTCGCCATCGATCCAGAGAATCAAAAACTATACGTTTCCATTGGTTCTATCTCCAATGCCGATCCTGAACCTTTGCCACGGGCCTCTGTACAAGTGATGAACTTGGATGGCAGCAACCAACAAACCTTCGCTTCTGGGCTGCGAAACCCTGTGGGATTAGATTTTCAACCGATCGCAGGCAAACTCTACACCACCGTCAATGAGCGAGACGGCCTCGGTGATGACTTAGTCCCTGACTACCTGACCGGCCTCCAAGCAGGGGAATTCTACGGCTGGCCCTATGTTTACCTAACTCCCGGTCGCAACGATCCACGCTTACAGGGCGATCGTCCCGAGTTCATCAGTCGCACCCGCACCCCAGATGTTCTCTTCCAAGCTCATTCTGCTCCCCTAGGGCTACAATTCTACGACGGCTCTAGCTTCCCAGAAAAATACCGGAACGGTGCCTTTGTCGCATTTCACGGAAGCTGGAACCGCAGCCAACCCACAGGGTACAAAATAGTATTTGCCCCCTTCACTCCTAACGGACAAGCGATCGGTAGCTATGAAGATTTTCTCACCGGCTTTCTCAGCGAACCTGATCGCCAGACAACTTGGGGGCGTCCCACAGGTCTGCAAGTCATAGCCGATGGCAGCTTGTTATTAACTGACGAAGTTAATAACCGTATTTACCGGGTGCAATATGGTGGTCAATGAGTGAGGAGATAGGAGCGAGTTGCCAGGTTCCGCCAGGGGGTCAAACCTCTGTTGGCTCACACAAGTCTTTTTCAGAGACCTTTCGCGATGGCATCAGTCCTTCAGTTGCCAACGGTTTGATTCAAAATGGTGGAAGAGATCGCGTTGTCCCGACGAGTGCCCCTACAACAGTTTTTAACTGCATGAGGCACAGAGTCCCATTTCTCCCTCCCCTTTTCCCTTCCCCCTTTTTCCCCTCCACCAGAGGGCTGCGGAATGCAAACACAGGAATTTTTAGAAAGGTATCAACAAGGAGAGCGCAACTTTGCCCACATCGACCTCAGTGGCGCAGCTCTCAGTGGCGTCAACCTGCGGGATGTTGACCTGACCGGGGCGAATTTGACGGGCGCAAACTTGAGCTGGACATTTTTGAGTAACGCTAAGCTGACAGGTGCGTGCTTGCGTCGGGTCGATCTTCGCAGTGGGATGCTCACTGGGGTCAACCTGAACCAGTCGAATTTAAGCGGGGCGAACCTCACAAAAGTGGATCTGCGCTTCGCTGAGTTACAGGAGGCAGACCTGAATTGGGCGACTTTGGCAGAGGCAGACCTCAGCGGTGCTTCTCTGGTAGCCGCGAAATCAGACCAAATTAACTTAGAAAAAGCCAGACTTGACGGCGCGAAGTTAATGGGGGCTGAGTTAATGGAGGCGAATTTAAAGCGAGCGAGTCTCGCAGGCGCTAACCTGACGGGGGCGAATTTGCGGGAGGCGCACCTGACGGAGGCGAATTTGCGAGAGGCGAATTTAACGGGGGCGAATTTAATTGAGGCGGATCTCAATGGGGTGATTCTGCGATCGGCGAATTTGACGGAAGCGGATATGCACCGGGTGATTTTGACGGGGGCGGATTTAACGGAAGCATTGCTCAATAATGCAGATTTGAGTCGCGCGAATTTAGCGGGGGCGTACCTGCTGAAAGCAAGTTTTAAGAAGGCGCATTTATTACGAGCAAATCTGCAAGAAGTGTATTTGCTCTGGGCGGATTTGAGTGAAGCCAATTTACGGGGGGCGGATTTGCGAAAAGCAGATTTAAGCGGGGCGTATTTGAGCGATGCAGTTTTGAGCGAAGCGGATTTAAGAGAGGCACTTTTGATCGAGAGTCACCTGATTCGCACCAATTTGGAGGGAGCTCAGTTGACGGGGTGCTGCATTCACAATTGGCAAGCTGAGGAGGTGAATTTATCGAAGGTTGACTGTCGCTACGTGTTTACTCAGTTTAATTATGCCACGAAGAAGCCTGCTAATCGCTATCCGGTTGATCGGGATTTGGAGCCAGGGGAACTGGGGCGACAGCAACCAGCGAATAGTTCTTTGATTGAAGTTAGTTTTCCAGAATATCCGAATTGGGAAGCTTTAGTGTTTGCGGTGGAACAGTTGGAATTGGAGAGCCGGGAACTTAAGTTAAAGATTTTATTTTTTGAATCTTCTGAGGATAAGCATTTATTGCGACTCAGCGCTAATTGTTTGGTGAATGCGAAGATTTTGTCCGATCAGATTTTGCAGATTTATCCTGAGATGCTCAAGCGAGTGGTTGCTCGTCGCACTGAGATTTTAGGTCTGCTTAATTTAACAGTGCCTGTTAATCAGGCTGAGGAGAGCGAGACTACAATGCCACCGCCTCCTCCCCCCTTACGGCAACAGGAGGGAGCGGAGAAAAAGCGGGGAATTTATCAGGAAATTTCGCGACAAATTAAATCTATTTTACTGTCTCAAGCGCCGGATAAATTTGTGGAGAGTGTACAACGGTTGCTGGATTATTTGAAACAACAAGGCATCTCTACCGAGGAGATTCAAAAGAAGATTATTAGTCAGGTCATCCTACAGCGAGCGAAGCAAGACTCAGGATTTCGAGAACAATTGTTGCGGTGGGAAAAAAACGCCTCGGAAGCAGCTCGATTTTCGGTAGTAGGGGAGGCTGTACGGTTTGCGATCGCATTGTTTTGGGAGCAATCTAATCAATAGATTTAGCTTTATATTTCTACGATAAAGACTGAACCTTGGGGGAGGTTATCTTCGACCAGAATCCTGCCACCATGAGCTTCGACTGCCATCTTACAAAAGGCTAAACCTAAACCAATTTGAGAAACTCCACTGATTAAATGCCCTACTTCGTACTTCTCAAAAATGCGTTGCTTTAATTCTGGTTCCACACCGTGACCTTGATCGTAAATCCGAATGCAAGCTTTAGGGATTAGGGGGTCGAGATAATTCACTTCCACTGTTACTTGACTACCGGGGGGGGAAAATTTCAACGCATTTGAGAGCAAGTTATCAAAGACACGACGGATCAAACTTACATCCACTTGGCTGCGGATTCCTCGTTCAGAAAATTGGCTGACTAACCGGATATTTTTCTCCGTCGCCGCCCCAGCAAAATCTAACACAACTGCTGCGGCCATCTGGCACAGATCCACTTTGTCTCGCTTCAGAGCCATTTTTCCTGACTCCATTTTTGCTACTACTAATAAATCATCTGTGAGGGAACGGAGACGCTGACCTGCGATGACAATTTGTTCCACTCTTTTTTGTTGTTTCTCTGGGAGTTCAGCTCTGAGTAATAGTTCACAAGCGATGAAAATATTGGTGAGGGGATTTCGCAAGTCATGGACGATCATTTGCGACATATCTTCTCGCAATTGCAGCGTCGATTGTAAGGCTTCGTATTGTCTTTTAATCCGCACCATTGACCGCACTCTCGCTCTCAGTTCAATGCCACTCACAGGTTTCCCTAAAAAGTCGTCTGCTCCCGCATTTAAACAGCGAGCTAAATTTTCTTTAGAATTCAAAGCGGTGATCATAATAACGGGGATGTGTTGCCAGCGACTATCAGATTTAATTTGGTGGCAAACTTCTATGCCATCGATGTCTGGCATCATCACATCCAATAAAATCACATCGGGTAGGTTTAATTCTAGTGCTTCCAAAGCTTGCAAACCACTGGAAGCATAGCTCAAATTATATCCTTCTTTAAATAGCAGAGCCTCTATCACTTCAAAATTATTTGGATCGTCATCGACAATTAAGATCGAATTCATAGGCAGTGGTTCGGGGTTGGTGGTTGATGGTTAGTAGATAGAAAACAATTGCTCCCTACCTCCTGACTTCTAAGTACCCTTCCTTATGAGCAGTTCTCCGATGGTTTTTGCGAGCTTTTTTAAGCTTACTGGTTTTGTGAAGTATTCGTTGACTCCCGCTGCTAAACACTTCTCTTTATCTCCTGGCATCGCGAGGGCCGTGAGGGCAATAATGGGAATCATCGCCGTCTCGCTGTCGGCTCGAATTTGCTGGGTTGCAAGCAATCCGTCCATTTCTGGCATTTGAATATCCATTAAGATTAATTGCGGATTCTGCTCTTTGGCGATTTTAACAGCTTCCCATCCATTTTTAGCTACCGCCAGCCGATAACCTTGAGCGAGCAAATAATCCCAGAGTGTGGCAATATTCGCTTCATTATCTTCTGCGATTAAAATTAAGGGTGCTTTTGGAGCGATCTCTGGAATCACCACTAAAGCAGTTTGTTGAAAAGCAGCAGAAACTGTTTGCTCAGTGGGTTTAATCGCAGGTTCTCGTAAAATTTTAGCAAGTGTTGACTGCAATTGTTGGCGGGTGATGGGTTTGATCAGGTATTCCGATGCACCCAGTTCTAAAGCACGGGTGCGGTCATCAATGAGGGATACAACGATTGCAGGAATTTGCTGAGTTTGGGGGTGAGCTTTGAGTTTTGCTAACAAGTCCCACCCGCATATAGGGGGTAATTGAAGGTCTAAAATAATGACAGTCGGCTGAATTTTAATTGCTGTTTCTAAGGCACCTTCCTCTTGAGGATAAATGGCTGGTAAGACTCCCACTTCTATTAAGTAGCGACAGAATTGTTCGGTGGCAGTTGTTGAATCTTCGCTGATTGAAGTGTGAGAATTACCAATCGCGACTGGGGATGGTTCTTCAGCCTGAGCTGTATTTAAAACTGGTGATTGTTTCCAAGGTAAGGTAACAGTAAATTGGCTCCCTTTGCCGACTTCGCTGACAACTGTCACGCTACCACCATGCAGTTCAGTAATGCGTCGCACCAACGCTAACCCTAAACCAGTTCCTGTGTAGCGACGGGATAAACTGCTATCGATTTGTACGAAGGAGCGAAACAGTTTGCTCATATTTTCAGGAGCAATTCCAATTCCTGTATCAATGACACTGAAGGTGATACTTTCTCCGCCTGGTTCAGCAGTTACTTCTAAACAAACGCTACCTCCTTCTAAGGTGAATTTAACGGCATTGCTGAGTAAATTAATAATCACCTGTCGCATCCGCCGTTCGTCTAATTCAACGTCTCCAATTCCCTCAGAAATTTTGGTAGTAATTTTAATCTGTTTTTGTTGCGCCAGTTGCCGGACAAAAGCCAAACTCGATTCGCACAGCCTTTTTACGGAAACTGATTCCAGTTGTAATTCCAGCCGCCCTGATTCAATTTTAGCTAAATCCAGAATATCATTAATTAATTCTAATAAATGCTGCCCACTGGTTTCTATGGTTCTGAGCGAGCGATTTTGCCTCTCAGTGAGGGAGCCATAAACTTCCTCAAGGAGTGCTTCGGACAATCCAATAATTGAGTTAAGAGGAGTTCTCAACTCGTGACTCATATTCGCTAAAAATTCATCTTTTAGCCGGGTGGCGCGGGCTAATTCAGCATTGATAATGGCTAGCCTTTCGTTACTTTGACGGAGTAAATCTTCTGCGAGTCGTCGCTCGCTCAATTCTACTTCCAACTGCTTGTAAAGTTCCGACTGTTGAATCGCGATCGCGAGTTGCATAGACAACTGCTGAAGCAAGCTAATTTCCCACGGTTGCCACTCCCGGAACTGGGAACACTGGTGGGCAATTAATAGCCCCCATACCTGTTCCTGCTCTAGAATTGGCACGACTAAATTTGCTTTAACTTCATAGCGTTCTAATAATTTAATGTGGCAGGCTTTCAAGTTAGCTTCATAAATATTGCTAATCGCGCGATAATTACCTTGACTATAGCCAGCTCCTAATTTCTGCTGAAAACAAGTATCTTGAATGCGATCGCCTAAAGCAACCGTCCACCCTGTTACCACGGATTCTGCAACGATTGTACCGCTCATGTCGGAGCTAAATTGATACACCAACACTCGCTCTGCTTGCAAAGCTTGTTGTACTTCGGCAACCGCTGTATTGAGGATATTATCTAAATTTAAAGACTCGCGGATTCGCTGCGCGATCGCCACCATCACCCGCTCTCGTTCCACCTGTTGTCGCAAAGCTGCTTCTGCCAGTTTTCGCTCCGTAATATCGAGCACTGTTCCAAACAGTCGCACGACCTCGCCGTCAGCATTTAAAATCGGCTGGCCTTTGACAAAAATATAGCCGATCGCACCATCAGCCCGTAAAATCCGGCAATCCAATTCATAAGGTTGCTTTTGTTCAAGGGCTCTGGTAACTATTTCCCTGTGCAGTACCCAATCGGTTGGATGAATTCGCTGCTTGATTGCCTGTTCATAACTCAACTCAGACTGCACGGGGTCAAGGTCAAAAATGCGAAACATTTCTGCTGACCCGATGATTCGCTTTGTCGCTAAATCAAATTCCCAATTGCCAACGTGGGCAATGCGTTGAGCTTCAGCAAGGTTAGCTTCACTGGAGCGAAGTTTTTCTTCCGCTAATTTACGCTCGGTGATATCGCGGGAGGTTGTCAAGGTTTCGAGTACACTTCCAGTTTCATCGCGAATGGTGCGAGTCAGGGACTCAACCCAGATATAGCGCCCGTCTCGATGGTGGACTCGGAAGGTATGATTAAAACTATCTGGCAGGCTCGGGAGATTTGCGTAAGATGCAACCCACTGAAGCGAGTCATCGGGATGCAGCAATTCTGTCCCTGAACGCCCGATTAATTCTTCAGGTTCATAGCCTAAAATCGTGCGACAAGCTGGGGAAACATAGGTGATGACACCCTCGACCGTTTGCCGAGAAATAATATCCGTGCAATTTTCTGCCAGGAACCGGAACCGCGCTTCACTATCTCGGAGGGCTTCTTCAGCTTGTTTGCGATCGCTAATATCCTTGATAATCGCCAGTCCATACAACGGTTTACAACTGAGCGATCGAATCGCGCAAGCAGTCAAACTAACCCAAACCACCTCTCGATTTTTGGTAATGTAGCGTTTCTCCAATTGATAGGAGGAAGCGGAACCGCCAAATACTTGCTGAGCTAATTGCCTATCTAAATCAACTTCGTCTGGGTGGCTGAGAGCAGCAAAGGTGAGCGATCGCAGTTCTTCTGGACTGTACCCCAACAATTCGCACAGCGCAGTATTCACTTGTTCAAAGTGGAAGTCTAAACCGAAGATCGCCATCGGCAGAGGTCCTTCCTCAAAAATTTTACGAAACCGATCTTCGCTTTCGTGCCAAGCTGCGGTGCGTTCTTCCACCATCAGTTCTAATTCTTCATTGAACTGATGCAGCACCTGTTCCGCTGCTTTGCGTTCGCTGATATCGCGCGAGACGATCAACCGTTCCGGCTGACCTACTTCTGGATAGGAAATGCAGCGACTGGTCATTTCCAGCCAGATATATTCACCGTTCCGGCGACGGTGGCGATAGGAGAGGGTATAGGTATCCGGCAGTTGACCGACCACTTGCTCAGTTCTGTGGATGGCGGTGGCATCTTCTGGGTGGAAAAAATCGTAGAGGTTACGCCCCAGCAACTCTTCGGGTTCGTATCCCAGGAGCACCCGACAAGCAGGAGAAGCGTACAAATACACGCCATCAGCAGTATGTCGAGAAATAAAGTCACTGGCATTTTCTGTGATCAGGCGGTAGCGAGCCTCGCTCTCCTGCAAAGCAGCTTCAACTAATTTCCGGCTTCTGATGTCAGTAATAGTCCCAATGTAGCCTAAGGTAGAGCCATCCACTCCCATTTCGACGGTGGCTTGGCCCACCACCCAAGTAATGATGCCGTCTGAGCGTAGGAACCGATATTCAGATTGAAATGGCTGATGAGCGCTGACGGCTTGATGCCATTCGGCATACACGCGGTCGCGGTCTTCAGGGTGCAAACCTTGCACCCAACCGGCTACCATTGCTTGCGGTCGCGTCAATCCTGTAATCTTACACCAGCAGTCGTTGACATAGGTGTAGTGACCCTGAACATCGGAGCGGAAGATGCCGACTGGGGCAATTTCTGCTACCGCTAGATGGGACAGGTCGCTTCTGAGCGGTGCACTGCCAACTGACTGGCGGTCGCAACGGTCTAAAGCGCCCGCCGCACCGCACCGAACTTGAGCTTGCGGTTCTCGTTCAAGAGTGCAGTGCTGTAACTCTGCTGTTGGTGCTTCCAGCTTGCCAACCGTTTGTTGCCAAATTGTGACCGCTCGGTATATTTCCATTGGATCGAGGGATCGGAGCAGATTGGTTTGGGTGATAATTCCCAGCAGTTCTCCTTGACTTCCTGTTACCGCCAACCGCCTGACTCGCCAGCGGTGCATTTCCTGCTCAGCCGCCCACAGATTATCCTCAGGACTCAGGCAAAACAAAGGCTGACTCATGACCTCACCTGCTTGCAATTGAACTAAATTCAGTTCTAACGCCTGAAGCTGTACAATGTCTCGTTCTGTCACCATCCCGATGGGAATGAGCAAGCCATTCGTTGTTAAGTATGAGTGGTCAACAATCACAACACAACTTACATTAGAGTCTGCCATAAGTTGAGCTAGCCTCAACACACAGGTTGTGGGCGGTGCATAACTCACTTGACACTGCATCCGCTCAGCAACGGTTCGTAGTTTCAGCCGCCGGTAAGTGGTTTGCAGACCTTGATAGAGGGTTTCCAGTGCAACCGCTCCTAGCAATTCTCCCCGATCGCCAACGACTGGTACAGACTCTAGTCGATCTTGTTCCAGAAGGGCGAGGACTGTAAAGGCATCTTGCAATTCCTTCTGCTTGAGGGTGAACACTGGCGGATTCATCACTGCTGAAACCACCCCTGCTAAATCTTTCCCGGCTGCGGTCAACTTGACGACATCGCGTTCAGTGAAGATACCGAGGAGCCGTGAGTCTTTTGTGACAAAAGCGCAACTAGAACCACGGAGATGGGTGCGACCGCCTTTGCCTGTACCAGTAGGAGATGAATGGAAATGAGACAGCGAAAATTGGCTTCCCCTACCTTGGCTCATAAACTGGAGTACATCTAAGACTTTGGTATCAGGAGCAACAGTTAAGGGGTAGGGATCAATGATTTCTAATAAAAGTGAGGAGGAAGCAGACCGGAGGTCGAATTGCTTTTCCATAATGATCCCCCTGTAGCAAATGGAGGCTGGAAACAAAGATTGATACAATCATGGCACGAATCTGCTTAAGGGCAAACCGTAAGACTACTAACCACTTGAATCGCAATCTGGTTGAAGGTACTCATTTTTAGCTCTCCCTCGCTACATCGGAACCCTTGCAGGACGATCGGAGTATCATCATCGCTGACCTGCTTCTAGGGAGCGCGTTTCAAGAGTGCAGGACTGCTACGATTTAGAATCAGTACAACTGTCTGTGTCACCTGAAAGAAGGTGCTGGTAGGAGCGCCATTCTCCACTGATGGGAGCAAGATACTTTAGCAGTTGATGACTACTGACAGTCCAAATAATTGCCTGTTCTTGATTCCCTTAGAGATTCAGTCAATCATTGACCGTAGGAAAACAGCGACAGGGGATAGCAAGTGGCTCATCCAGATTTCTCAGTGCTCTGAATTTTACTCAACATTATTCCCCGTAATTGTACTGAAATGAACAGAGATTTGGAAGCAGTAGACCGCCAACGCGAACATCAAGCGAATGAGCGTACTTTTTTAGCTTGGCTCCGCACTTCAATTGCTTTAATTGGATTTGGGTTTGCGATCGCTCGGTTTGGTTTATTTCTGCGACAATTAGAAGCCGCCGTGACGGGAGCAGATGCAGGCAATCCCTCTCTACTGAACTCCCAAACTTTAGGAGTGGGTTTAGTGATGGCGGGTATTTTATTAATTCCCTTATCTGCTTGGCGATATAACCGAGTTTTCTGGCAAATTGAGCGGGGGAATTATCAACCGAACCGCTTGATCGTTTGGATCACCGCAGCAGTCGTGATGCTCCTCGGTTTTCTGAGTATTCCCTTTGTTCTCTGGCGGCATTCACCACTGCCGAAAGCATCATCCCATCGAACATTGCAAAAATATGAATCTCAGAGCTTGAAGCAATATAAATTGAAGCGTCTGCCTACAATAAACCTGAGTCAGGGGAGGTAAGAAAGGGAAAAAGGGATATCCCTGTGTAAGACAGCATAGAAAGCGAAGCGATCGCTCCCCGCACTTGGTCCGGCTTCACTTCCAAGTAACGCTGGAGTTGTTCGAGATTACGATGCCCTGAAATTTCTTGAATCACCCGCAGGGGAATCCCAGCATTGCTCATTTGGGTTAAGGCCGTGCGTCTGAAGCTGTGAGAACTGGCTCCCTCGATGCCAACTCGTTCAAAAGCTTCTCTTAAAATCATATCCGCTGAATCTGGGTGCAAGTGTTTCCAGTGATGGCAGCGGTGGCGACCGGGGAACAGATAAATTGGACCAGTATGAGACCGCCAAGAGGTGAGGAGCGATCGCAAGTCTTCAATGACCGGAATAGTGCGAGTCTGTAACTTCCCTTTGGTGTTGCTCTTGCGGAAATTGATTGTAGAGCGAACTGTACCGCTGGTCGTGTAAACATCCTTGACCATCAATGAACAAGCTTCGGCAATTCGGCAAGCCGTGTACAGACACACTCCAAAGAGATCCCTGTCGCGATCGCTCTGGAATCCTTCGCTAAACAGTCGCTCAATTTCTGCTTGGGTTAAGATTTTGGCTTGACCGTACCCTTCTATTTTCATCTCAGGCTTGTTTTGTCCACGCTTGAGAGTTTGTCACATTTACTGCTTTACTGCATTACTCCTGTGGAATTTCTTAACGCGGGGGTCATGGTGTCCTGAGCTTCATGGGCGAGGGTTTGGGCAAAAGCGCGAAGCTTCGCGTTTTTTGCAATGTGCCCTATGCAGTAGTTTTTCTCTAGAAAATCGGCGTTAGGCAGCGGTGACTCGAATATTGTCCAGAACTGAAACTAATTGATCGAGCTGGGCTGGGTTAAACACTCCTTCAGGTCCTTGAGAGTTGATGTCGGTGAAAGGAGACTCGTAGAGCAGGCTAGGGTCCATAATACCGTGGTGAGTTAAGTGTTCGACGATCGGGTTGATGAATTCAATCCGATCGCCTGAGGTAGTTGAACCAGGCGTAAAGGCCCCAGGGTAGCGAAGCTGCAACCAAGTGTCACGCGATCGTTGAAATGTTTGTGTCAATGTATCCATAAATCTGCCGTTTCGGCAATATTATCCTTCCAATGACAATAAGCATTTGAAGTGCTACTTTTCGCTATTTCTGGGCCTAAATACAGCAGTTCCCGCTGTAACGACATCATCAGTAGTCTGTACCTCTTCCGTGCTAAAAAAAACAAACGGGTTAATTTCTATTGAAAATTTTGCTATAATTTTAGCACGAACTGCAAACAATCAAAGATTTAAAATGGTAGAACTAAATCAGTTACTGTTAGAGCTTGAAAGCAACCTCAAATGGGAAGGAACGACAAAAGAATGGAAAGAGCGGCGGGAAAGTTGGGTTAGCGATGTGGCAGCATCAGTTAACCTGACATATCTAGCAGAATTGCTAATTGAATTGGAATCTAACTTGCAGCGGGAATTGGTGGATACTCACTGGAAAGAGCGCGCGGACAGTTGGGTAGAAGAATGTCGGGTTGCATCAATTGTTCAAGAAGTATCAAGTTTATTGCTGGAACTAGAAAGCAATATAAATTCGGAAGCTATGGCTGATGAATGGCAGCAGAATCGCGAAAAGTGGATACAGCAACTACACAAGTATAACGAGAGCTAATGTAGATGTTGGTGCGATTGGTCGGTACTGGGATTATCTAATCGTTGGTACAAACCTCGCTTTTTCTGCTCCTACTTACTTGGGTAGTAAAACAATTGCTGAGGCTGACAGCGCTAAATTTACTCACAGGACTAAAGCCCCTGGCACGACCCAAGTAGGCGATCGCACCTGAGCCTTATGAGAGTGGCGAGGGTTTGGGCAAAAGCGCGAAGCTTCGCGTTTTTGCAATCCGAAATCATCCTCAGTGGGGTTAGGAGGGCGATCGCTGCGACAAGATTCGCCATCTTCGGAGTCTCGTTTAAAAAATGGGTGCAATCCTTCTAAGGGTAAGGCGTTACAAGTTGTTGCAAGTTGTGCAGTAATGCAGTAAGAATGAGATAGTGTGGATGATTGAAGTGAGCGATCGCACTGAAATATTGATACAAAGCGAATTTTAACGACTAGGGAAAAGTCCGCCGTCGTCAACGGAAATTTGATGCTGTAAACTCCTGACCTTTTGAAGCCGAAACCAGAGGAGTTGATAAATAACTTGTCTTGTGCTGAATCAACTTTAGTGATTCAGCATTGTATCAAATTAAAGTTAGCAAGCGCGCCTCAGTGTTTTTACGGTTACAAGTTCAAGCGTAGTTTAATTAAAATTTAATAAATGGTTTAAGCAAGACAAATTATTCATCATAAGGTATTTACGGGTAAATGTTCAACAACGGATATAGGAAAGAGGCACAAGAGAGACTGCGCCGTGCAGTAGAAAAGTACGAAAAAGCTTGTGAGTATTTACAAAATGCTGCTGGAAGTCTTTATCAGACACGGGTAAATCGTGGAGTTGAAATTATTCAACTCTGCGAAAATTACATTAACTCGCTGGCTAACTCACCAAAAGAATTTAGCAAAGTCGTTGCCAAACTGAAGTTTCAGCTTCAAGAAATTACCGGAAAAGACTGGGAACTAATCTATACCGATCCCAACACCAAAATAGTAGCAGGTACGGCTGGTGCAGGAGTCATGGCAGGAGCAGGAGTTGCCTGTTTTGGGCCAGCAGCAGCAATGGCAATAGCGACAACTTTTGGAACAGCTTCAACAGGTACAGCGATCGCTACACTTTCTGGTGCAGCGGCTACTAATGCTGCTTTAGCCTGGTTAGGAGGCGGTGCAGTTGTAGCTGGTGGTGGTGGTATAGTGGCTGGAAATGCACTGTTAGCATTAGCAGGACCAATTGGCTGGACTATTGGTGGGGTAACTTTGGCTGGTAGTGCTTTATGGACAAGTAGCCAGAATGAGAAAGTTGGCAGAGAAGCTACTAACCGCGCTCTTGAAATTGAAGGTCACACAGCTAAAGTCAACTCAACTAAAACAGAAGTAAATCTCCTTGAACAGGAAACTGTCAAACTAGCTAACTTGGTTCAAAGCGAACTGCAATACTTTAAGCAGAATGCACCTTTGAATTATCTGGAGTTTAGCCAATCTCTCAAACAAAGGCTAGCAACTTTAATAAACTCTATTAATTCCTTGAGCGAGTCACTTAAAAAGACCGTAGACCTGAAACTGTAAATATAATTTCGAGTGCAGCATTGTTTTCTAGTAATTGGGGAACAATGCTGCGAATTTTTAAACATGGAACAAAGAGAAGATAGGCATCAGACAACTCAATTCGTTGCTGCAATGGTAGCCGAGGAAAATATACGCCATGCAGAACAACTGGCAATGGAACTTAGTAAACAAGACAAAGCATTTTATACAGCAGTTGCCGAGTTTGATAAAGTTCGTGATTTTGTAGGTAGTCCTGAAAAAATTCTGGGTAATGCCGCCACTAAACACGGTGAAATTGCCGAACAGGTAGAGGTTGGTATCCGCAATGCTAAGTCCCTTTTAAATTCCTCTGAAACTCGCGCAACTTTTGAGGGAGTAGGCAGAACAGCACCAGAAGATTATTTAATTGATGGAGTTAAGGTACAGTCTAAATTTGTCAATGGAATTGGAAATAATTTAGACCATGTTCTTGATCACATGAAAAAATATGAAAACTTTGGCAGAGATGGGTCATATTACCATATCCCTAAAAACCAATACGAAATGATTGGCAAAATCTTGAAAGGTGAACAAGTTGACGGAATAACAAGCCGTACTGCTCAAAAAATCATAAAAAAAGCTCAAGAAATAGAGCAGATATCTGGTAATTCTTTTAGCGACACTATTAGACCTACCTCTTCAAACTATGATGAAGTACAAATAGGCAAAGTTAGCGATACGCTAGAACGCCAAGAACATGAGTTAAAAAAAGAAAACGAACAAATTAAAGATAGGATACGCGACGAAGCTCAACCTACTCTAGCTGATTTTGGGCAAGTTGCTGTTAAAGGCGCGATTATTGGTGGTAGTATTCGATTTGCCACTAAACTTTACGCTAAGTATAAACAAGGTAAAAACTTTTTCAAGGGTGAATTAACCCTTGAAGATTGGCAAGAAATTGGGCTTGATACTGTAAAAGGAGCAGCGCTTAGTAGTATATCGGCAACAGCAATTTATGGCTTAACTAATTTTGCCCAAATGTCTGCTCCTTTAGCAGGTGCATTTGTCAGTGCAGGAATGGAAATTGCTAGCTTAATAGAGAGCTTAAATAAAGGAGAAATTACTCGCGATCAATTTGTTGAATTAAGTTTGTTTGCTTGTGCTGATTCAGCAATTGTTGCTGCTGGAGCTACTATCGGACAAGCTGTGATTCCGATTCCTGTAGTTGGTGCAGTTATTGGTGCGATTGCTGGTCGAATGGTTACTGGTTTCTGCAAGCAATTAATGGGAAAAAGTACCCAATTCTCTCAAAAAATCGAGCAATATTATCAACAGTTTTTCGCTAAAATTGATCAAACTTACAAAGCAGTTGTTGCTAATCTTATGACTCAATATGAAAAATTAGGAAACTTAGCCGAAGCAGCTTTCGATCTTAAATTAAACCTTGAATTAAGATTGCAAGCTAGTATCGAATTAGCTGAAGCGTATGGCGTTCCTAATTCTAAAATTATTCACAATGTAGATGAGCTTGACTCTTTTATGCTGAGTTGATTGAATCTCTAAGTTACCCAAACTCTAGCTGTAGCGAACTGCAAAAACCAAAGCTCAAAACCGCAAAAAGGGATTTTTTGAAACCACATTAAGAGTCTCTGCCGAGATACGATACCGTTGGCGAAATATTGCCTAACATAACCCGGACCCCCTAACGATGTATGACAAGGATAGACAGAAGTCTCTCTTCCGTGTCATACACCGTAAAGGTTGACGGGTCAACAACCTAAGTCACCAATAAACTAGAGAGTTTCTCTAGTTCGGGAACTATATAGTGCCTGCATCCTAAAGAAATTCCTCCCGTACCTGAACCAACAGCACTCGTAGCTAAATCTGCATTTCCTAAAGGATATCTTTATAGGCAATTGCGTGATGAACTCGGTGTCTTTTATCATGAAGACTGCTCCGCAACAGGGTCAACCTTCGTTAGCTCCTTGGCGTTTAGCCATGGGATTAGTGATGCAATTTTTGGAGCATCTCTCTGACTAGCTCCCGCTGAGTCACCAGTCGAAGAAACCGTCTCTCATCCCCGATGCCTTTTTGCCTGAGTCTATTTAACCCGAACTCACGTTAATTAACGCTGAGCTGCACCGGCTCCCTGATTGATATAAGTTGCAACATTCCTGGCGGCCTGAGTTGCATAATAATCACCCGGTCGCTCATTGAGTGCTCTTTGGAAATTAATCAGGGCCGTTTGATAGTCGCCTTTTTCAGTAGCATCATAGCCAATTCTCATATAGCGCTCATAATCAGTCTCCACTCGCTGGCTCGCATTATTCGGGTTTTGTTTGTTCAATGCGTCTCTAGCATTCCAATAAGCAATGGTTGCATAGCGGTCGTTGGGACGCTCATAAAGTGCACTTCTAAAATAGGTTGCGGCGGCGCGATGATCCCCTCTTTGGGCCGCTGCATATCCTAAGCGCATATAGCGGTCATAGGCAGCTTCTGGTGGTGTATTCTGATTAACAGCAGGAACCGCAGGACTTGCTGGAACTGTTGGCTGTGCTTGCGCTGATAGAGTTGGCATCAAAACGGCCAAGGTCAAGGCTGCTGGAAAAAACTTGGTAAATTCTGTGATTTTCATGATACTTTCTCCTCGTTTTGAGAGCGATTTATCTGCAAATATTTGTGAAACTCTCTGCTAATATCCTGGCAATTATTGGATTAATTTCACTCTGCCCAACGGTGGGATTAGCAAAGATTAGGAATCTCTATCATTTGAAATAAAAATGATCCTATACTTCAGGAATGGCTAATAAATCATCAAAAAGCAAATGTAATCCTTCTAGAGACTGATGAACGAGAGATAGAGGGAGCCTAGACTATAATTAATCAGACTGGTGTTCATTGAACCATCAATGGTTGAGTACCAGCGAGTCAGTAGATTTGAGAGGGAGGAGTGATGAATCTCCATACATCAGTATCAACGGCTTGGGCAAAGGTTCAGGCTATGAGCAATAGCTTAATCATCATGTTGCCCAACTTGGTACTGGCTATAATTGTTTTCCTCATCTTTTTTTTGGTGGCAGGATGGCTTAAATTCCTAGTCAAGCGCGTTACCCGCCGACATCGGCAGGCGAGGAATTTAGGACTCGTGCTGGGTCGCTTGAGCCAAGGGATCACTGTTTTAATTGGTTTATTTGTGGCGCTATCAATTGTGATCCCTTCTTTTAAGGCAGGCGATTTAATTCAATTGCTAGGGATTAGCGGTGTGGCAATTGGGTTTGCATTCCGTGACATCCTGCAAAATTTTTTAGCGGGGATTCTTATTTTGTTAACAGAACCCTTTCAAATTGACGATCAAATTATTTTTAAAGGGTTTGAAGGAACTGTGGAAAATATTCAAACCCGTGCCACCACCATTAGAACCTATGACGGTCGGCGGGTGGTGGTTCCAAACTCGGATTTGTTCACCACTTCAGTGACAGTGAATACAGCCTTCGAGCATCGGCGGATGGAGTATGATGTTGGCATTGGCTACGGCGATGACATTCATCGAGCCAAAGAATTGATTTTAGAAGCGATCGCCAGTGTGGAAGGTGTCTTGAAAAATCCAGCTCCCGATGCGCTGGTCGTTGAGCTGGCAGCCAGTACCGTGAATATCCGCGCTCGCTGGTGGGTGCAACCACCCCGTCGCGCTGAAACCTTGGACTCCCTAGATAAAGTGTTAACTGCCATCAAGCAGAAACTCACCATCAACGGCATTGACCTGCCTTTCCCCACTCAGCAGATTTTATTCCACGATCAAACCGAGGAAACCGATGGCGATCGCTCCCAGCAACGCGAAGGTTGGCCTGCGGGACGCCAGGCAGTCCCGAAACCCCGCAGTATTGGTGGTTCTCTCAGAAAGTTAGCGGAGGCACGAGCGCCGAGAAACGGTCACAGCGATCGCTGAGTACAGCGGTTTAATCAACCATTAAAATGAGACGAAGGGGATCGAACCGCACATACCAGGGAAATGGATGATTCTTGATTGCTTCCCACTTCTCTTTGAAAATTTCCGCCTGCACCTGGTAGTCGTGGGCGTCTTGAGGTGCAGTATTTAACTTGAAGAAAAGAGTCATTCGGTGGGGTGTTTCACTGGTTGAAGCTAACCAACAGGGAAATGTATTATTCAGACTGGGATCGGGATGAGGCATGACACTGAGTTGATGGGCCCGAATGCCCACATCTGCCAGGTTATCGGGAATTGCTTCCACAACTTCCAAGGTTACGCCCCAATCGAGTGCTTCGATTTCATTCACTCCCGCCACAGTAGCACGAGAAAAGTTTTTGCATCCTGTGAGCTGAGCCACGCGAGTAGTACGAGGATGCTCAAAAATCTGATGTTTGGAATCAAAGGCGATCGGTCTTCCCCCTGACATCACCATCAATTTTTCACAGACTCGATACGCTTCCTCCAGGTTGTGTGTCACAAACAAGGTGACTCCTGAATAGGTAGACAAAATTTCAATTAATTGATGCTCGACTTGACTGCGGAGATGGGTATCCAATGCTGAAAATGGCTCATCTAGTAATAACGCTTCCGGTTCCGTTGCCAAGGCTCTTGCTAAGGCGACCCGCTGCTGTTGCCCTCCCGAAAGTTGATGGGGATAGCGATCGCCCAATCCCTGTAATTGTAGTAAAGCAAGCTGTTGCTCCACCCGCTGCGATCGCACTGCTTTTGGTAAATGTTGTAAGCCAAAGGCAATATTTTGGCCAACGGTCATGTGAGGGAACAGTGCATAGTTTTGAAACACTAAACTCACTTTTCGTTGATGGCTGGGGACATTGATTTGCCTTTGTGAATCAAACAAAGTCTGACCATTCAAAACAATTCGCCCTTTGGTTGGTGTTTCTACTCCCGCAATACAGCGAAGTGTCATGCTCTTACCAGAACCAGAGCCACCCAGTAGCCCTAAGGTTTCTTGCTGAGCGGTAAAAGCTGTGTTGAGTGTAAAGTTGGCAAGCTGTTTCTCCAGATCCACAAACAATCCTGGCTCAAGCTGGGGTAGCTGGAGTTTAGCAAGTGGCAGGATCTGGGAAGATTCCGTTTTTCTACCTCTGCGATTAACGACAGGTTCATTGGCTTCCACCATCCCCAAGGGATTATCCCGAATTTTGCGCTCATATTGCTTCTGCCACAGGTTAACCGCCATGATCCCTGATAATGAGATCGTCATTATGACGATCACCCACAGCCAAGCTTCATTGATGGCTCCCGCCTCCACCGCAAAGTAAATAGCCATCGGAATGGTTTGAGTTTGACCGGGAATATTGCCCGCTAACATCAGAGTGGCGCCAAATTCTCCTAACGCTCGCGCAAATGCCAGCATGGTGCCAGCCAGAATGCCGGGGACGGAAAGCGGCAGCAGCACACGCCAGAAAATGCGTCCCTTTGATGCGCCCAGGGTTTGGGCAACTTGCAGCAAACTGCGATCGACTTGCTCAAAGGCCCCTAATGCAGTTTTGTACATCAAGGGAAAAGCCACGACCGTCGCCGTAATGACTGCTGCATACCAGGTAAAGACGACTGTAAAATCAAACTGAGTCGTTAATTGACCCAGTGGCCCGTTTTTGCCAAACAACAACAGCAGTATAAAGCCCACAACCGTAGGCGGCAGAATCAGGGGTGAAATAAAAATGCCTTCAAGGACTGACTTCCATCGCCCTCGATAACCCAACATCCAGTAGGCAGCCGCAATTCCGGTAAAGAATGTAGCAATGGTTGCAAGCCCTGCGGTTTTTAGAGAAATCCATAACGGGGAGAGATCGACAGTCATAACAATGAGGTAGAGCAATAACAAGTGCGAGGAGAGAATCAAGTGCAACATTCAACCTCACTAAATCACTCATAACTGAGGATTTAGAGTAAGTACAGCATCTCTGACCGAGAAGGCAGTTGCCTGCAAAGCCCGCAATAAAATGTTGCGAGTGCCGTTGACATCCCGCTTGAGCCGGACGCCACAGTTAGAACAGTTGAAAACCTTAGAGCCACCCAACTTATTGTGAATGTGACCGCAATTCGTGCAGGTTTTAGAGGTATAAGACTCGTTGCATCGAACCACAATCACTCCCTGTCGTTTTGCCATTTGCTCTAAATGACAAGCAAATTTGTAGTGGCTCCAAGTCAGCATATTTCTCACTGACTTGCGATTAATTTTTCTCGCTGATTTGAGAACTATCTGAGAGGTTTCATAAGTCGGTAGAAAAATCAGCTTGTAACTCCGAACCAGCAAGGAAGCAACCTTATTATGCAAATCTTTCACCAAGCAGCTAATACGCTCTCTAATGCGATTGGCTGCTTTTCTCATTTTGTAGCGCTGACGCTTCGATTTTGAGGTGGCAGCACGACTTAGAAGATTGTCCAGGTGCGAACACAAGCGATTGATGCGTCCGATATCTCCCTGACCAACTTCCAAAACAGAACGACCATCGTACCCAGTTAAGAAGGCTCTATTTCCGGGGTCTAATGCAATCACTCCATCCTTTGATGTGGTTTTCTCTTCAACTCGAATGGGGATGCAAGCAAACCACTTTCCTCTGCTGTAAACCAATTCAGTCCCATAAATACATTCAGAAGGTATTGGTGATGATGCTTTGAATGTTAGTCCTCTGGTTACTCTTGGATACCAAGTACCCCGCTTGTAATTTCCTGGCTTAAACTGAATGGTTTGAGAGCGGGAACGGCAGGACTTAAACTTGGCTTCCCCCCTATTTTTTATTGCTTGACGATGGGCATCAAAGGCTTCGTCACAAGCTTCTTGGGCTTGATGACCCGGAAGAGAGCGAACCCAATCAGGTACAGAACCGGATGCCCTGTAAGTTTTTTGCAAGTCCCCTTGAAAGCCTCTTTTCAGTTCAGATATAGCCCAGTTAAACACCCATCGATAAGCAGCTAACCATTGCTTCCAAACTTTGTGCAATTCAGGAGTTGGGTACACCCTGATTTTCAGCACACTGTTCGGTGGTATCTTGGTCGGGTTCTTGGAGTGGGAGTGTCTGGCAGTCTTCTTGTAGCGCTTCCCGGACTTGTTTTTGGTATTTTCGCAACCCGTAAAGCCTGCTACTGAAACAGTGGATGATGGACAGCAGATCTGCAATGAGTTCTTGCTCTGGGCTGAGCTTGCGTTCATTGAGAACCAGGAGTTGGCATCCAGTGCGTTCGCACATCCACTTAACCAACTCGAACCCAAATCTAACGAGTCGGTCAGGGTGGGCAACCACAAGGCGTTGGATATCGCCTGTGAGAATTCTGTCCAAAATGGCGAGGAATTTGCGCCTCCTAAAATTGAGTCCGGAGCCAATGTCCGATCATAGTTCTGCTTGGGGAAATTTTGAACGTAAAAATTCAAGTTGTCGTTCAAGAGCATCGCCTTGGGAATGAGTTGAGACCCGCGCATAACAAACAGTGACAACTGGTTTGGGTTGTTCGGCAGCTTTTTCGACTTCCTTGAGGTTGTAGCGCCTCTGCCCGCCAGGGGTTCTGATGGCTTGCAGTTTCCCTTCTGACTCCCATCTCCTGAGACTGGAGACATGGACTCCGAGTATTTCAGCGGCTTTCTTGGGTGTGACATAGCTCATGGTTAACCGCTTAACTCTACCTATCTGAGGGTAATTGAGATAAATAGACTTGGGCGGTTTAATGAATTATTTCTTTATCGACTGTCACGTCTTCAGTTCTTGCTCAACGCTGCCCAAGTGATTTCGTCAACCACACCGTCAGCCTTTAAACCTTCAGCCGTCTGGAACTCTTGAACCGCAGCCATAGTACGGGAACCAAAAATACCATCAATTGGACCAGGAGCGTAACCTTGAGTTTCTAGGCGCACCTGTAGGGTTTTCACTTTGGAACCCGTTGCACCTTTGGCTAAGGTATTAATCGGACTTTTTTGAGCTTGTGGGGCGTTGGGAACAGTAGGAACGCTTGGGACAGGGCGCATCGGTTCTTGAGCCAGTGCATTCCAAGTTTTTTCATTAACTTTACCGTCCGCTTTCAACCCCTGTACCTGCTGAAACGCGATCACTGCCGTTGCAGTGCGGGAACCAAAAACGCTGTCGATCGCTCCCGGATCGAAGCCGTGAGCTTGCAAGCGCTTCTGTACGGCTGCAACTTCCGGCCCTTCTGAACCTTGTGATAAGAGCTTTTCCTTTTTCACAGGCTGCTTATCGCCTGCATAGAAAGGTTCAGAAAACAGTTCCCGCCGGGAATTTGTATCGGAGTTGACCCCTGGATGGAAAGGTTCGGAAAACAGTTCCCGTCGGGAATTGTCACTGGGGGCGACTGGTCGGGAATTATCACTGGGGGCGACTGGAGCTGTGGGAGCTAAGGGCGCTAAGAGTCCGCTTTCCTGTAATTGCTCGGTGAGAGTTTTGGAATTGTCGGCTGCGATCGCGTTTCTGATCCATCCCGGAAAACCCAGGGCTAGTACGGTGAGAATGACAAGAGTAGTTACACGCATAACTGTTGTCCTTTCGGTACGGTTTGGCTGTTCTAAGTTTCTAAGAGGGATTTAATGTTCCGGAGAATCTCAAAAAGACCAGGAATTAGGTAAGGGTTTCTCAACTTCCTCACAATAGCGCTAGTCTTGCGAGAGCCGTTTACTTTTTAAGAAAATTTTTTGGCAATTGCTCAACCCTTGTCTCGCTTTGCCTTGCCATCCTTCAGCCTTTTCAAGAACCTTCAGACCAGACTCAGGAATTTCCTTCGCTCTCCTTCCATTTTCATGGTTTGAACTCTAGGAGGAGGGGATAATACCATCGATGGTTGAAAGCCCCTTGTTAGGAGTGAAGCTTTAACTTTTTAATGGCGCCTTAGTTAACGGAACTCGATATAGAAAGTATAATACAGCCTCTCGGTTTAGTCACAGCACCCTCGCTAAAAAATCATCGAGTCAAACATCGGCTCCCTGATTCCGCCCCCTGCGCGATCGCCAGCGGTTTTTTCGGACGGTTGGGTAAGTCTTGTCACTTTTTACACGGGTTTAAGTCAGTTAGCTCCAATATTGTATTGCTCTGATACCAATCACAGCCTTAGCTTTCCAGAAACGAGCCTCACACCTGATTAACAGTCAATCGTTCAAGAATGATGGAGATGCTGTTCTAATAACTGCTTCGCCCGGGGCTTAAAAATCAGATAAAATAGCGCTTCTAAGTACCGTAACATATCCTCCCGATTTTCCTGAGAAGCATAATTCCAAAAACCGTAAATTCGTGCCAAACCGAGCAGTTTTGTGGTATGAATCTTCCAGGTATAGGTATGATAAATCCGATCCATCCCCCTCGTGGAAATTTCATACCAATAATTAGGATTCTGTTCGCACTTTTCGACAAACTCTAGAAGCTTTTGGGCCGTTTCTTCGTGATGAGTCGGGTTGATATAAAACCCATTCACTTGATCTTGAATAATTTCCAACGGACCCCCAAACTGCGTACCAAAGGTCGGTAAACCTGAAATCATCGCCTCTAAAATTGTCAATCCAAATGCTTCAAATAAAGCAGGTTGAACAAAAATGCCTCGGTGGTCAGCAATGACTCGATAAATTTCACCCGAAAGACTCTTAGAAAGTCGCACCCCTAACCAGCGAATTTTACCCTGGAGATCGTATTGTTCAATAATTCCATAAAGCTTTTTAATCTCCTCTGCTTCTTCGTAATCTTCCGTATCTTCTACCCGCAATTTTCCCGCGAGCAAAATCAAATTACACCGTTCTTGCAATTCCTGACTCTTGCCAAATATTTCTGCTAATCCCGTCAGATTTTTAATGCGATCGAGGCGAGCAATTGAAAAAATTGGGCGCTTGTTTGGGTCATCCAGTTTACCAAAAATATAATCTGGATCTTCCAGTGTAAACAACATTTCATTAAGACGATCGCGGTCGCCAATCACCCGGTCTTCTGTGCGTGTATAAGGAAAAAATACTGTTTCATTCACCCCAGGAGGCACCACATTAAATTTAGGACTGTAGAGTTCAATTCCATTGACAACGTGATACAAATCTGGCATGGTAAAACAATTATAAGACTCATACTGCCCCACGCTGTCTCGTCGCCCCACAATCTCTTGATAGGTGCTGCTAATGATAAAGTTTGCAGCATTCATGGCGATTAAATCCGCCGTAAATTGCAGGGAAAAGTGATATTTTTCCTCCGATTCTTGCCAGTAAAGGTTACTAAATAAATATTTAGATTTTTCCAACGCATGAGCGATATTGCACTGAGTCACTTTTAATCGCCTTGCCAACAAAAAAGCAACTAAATTACCATCAGAATAGTTACCAACGATTAAATCTGGTCTCCCTTTTAATTCTAAAATTAATTCTTTTTCAGCATCGATGGCGTAAGTCTCCAAATACGGCCAAACCTCAAACCGAGAAATCCAATTTTGAGTCACTTTTGGATTAAAATCTCGGAACGGAACCCGCAAAATCCAGGCATTCTCTGTCCCATAAACCTTCTCTAAACGCTCATTGCAGCGAGTTCCATCACTATTAGGAATGAGGCGAGTTAGAATAATTACCTTCGGTTGCACGCCCAAAAAATCCAAACCAGCAAGCTCGATATCTTCTTGCAATTGCTTCTCTAAATTCTTGGCTTGATCCAGTACATAAACCACCTGACCTCCAGTATCGGGCCGTCCTAAAACTCCCTCTTGACCAAACCATCCATGAGGAGAAACTAAGACAATTTTAAAAATTAAGGGAATGCGAGAAATAAACGCTTCTAACGTTTGAGGATCGGGAGAATCAATTAATTCATCAAGCATCCCTAAAGTTTCTTTAATTCGGCCGGCTTTGTGACCCCAACCCGCTTCAAACCCCATCATTTGCAAGACAAACCGTAGTCGCTCATAAGGTTCTTCTTCAGAAAGGTCGTTCACAAACGTGAGTGCTTTTTTCACCTGTTCTGAAAGTTGCTGCTGGCTTCTAATCCGGTCATTTATCATCAATTGGATGTTATCCCAGCAGTGGAGTCGCAAGAAATTAAACAGAGTTTCTTGCCATTGTCGGGGGTCTTGAAACAGTTTACTAGACAGGTAGCGATTGAGAAACTGCACTCCTTTACCAATATTTTTAGGGTCGCGAATGGGGGGACAATAATCATAAAAAGGTCCTAAATCAATTTCGAGGATATCGCCATTTTCAGGGTGAAAGTGGTTGACGAAGCGGTCGCGAACATCCAGTAACTCTTGCACCTTCATCTGCTGGAATGTTAAGTCCTCTGCAAGGTGAAACACTTGCATCGTGGCAATTCTAGGTCGCAGGAGTAAGCACAAACTAGCTTCTTCAAGGATAATTTCCTGGGTATAGTAAATTAATTTGCTCAAATGGGAAGAGTTCTGGAACTCTTCAGATTTCTCGTAGTGAGTGCAGTAGGCGACGAATTGACCCAGGATATCATTTCGCAGAAAATACCGCTGGTCAGTGGCTCGTAATTCACTAATAAACTGTCGCAAATCGGTTTTTTCGTCGCTATTGATAACAGCTTGAATTAGCTCTGACATGAGAACTCCCTTGCACTTTGAGGTTTTGGGCGATTCGTCAATTGTTGCTAGTAAAATCGTAGCTACTTCCCTGGGACGCCTATTTTAAGATCTAATCTCTACATTGGGGAGTTTGTCATCTCTCAAATGGCGTAAAATTCTCCATATTTGAGGGAGATGTAGTGTAGGAAGGGCTGAATACTCAGCGGTTTGCTGGTGACGCGCTCTAAGAGTTCCGTGACCGTATATTTACGACCCTGTTGATAGATGTTTTGTTGGAGCCACTGATGAAGTAACATGAAATTCCCTCGCTCGATCTGAACGGGAATTTCTGGATCGAATTTCACGGCTGCGTCGTAAAATTGGGCGCTCATTAAATTACCGAGGGTATAACTTTGAAACATACCGCCGATGAGAGCGACATACCAATGAACATCTTGCAGAACACCTTCGCTATCACTGGTGGGAACACAGCCAAGGTCTGTTTTATAACGTTCATTCCACGCTTCTGGGAGGTCGCGGATCGCGAGTTTACCTTCTAGCATCGCGAGTTCTAAGTCGAAGCGAATCATCACGTGGAGGTTGTAGGTAACTTCATCGGCGTCGGTGCGGATCAGCGACCGCTCGACTTTATTAATCGCTCGATAAAAAGTATGGGTGGGTACTGAGCCTAACTGTCTTAAGAATACGCCTTGTAGTTGTGGGTAAAAACATTCCCAAAAACCACGAGAACGCCCAACTAAATTTTCCCAGAGTCGTGATTGGCTTTCGTGGACGCCAGAGGAAATACCCCCAGCGAGGGGCGTGCCTTCAAATTCTGGGGAATTGCCCATTTCATAAAGGGCATGACCGGTTTCATGGATGCTGCTGAAGAGAGATTGAGCGAGATGATTTTCATAGACGCGGGTGGTAATTCGCACATCGTCTATGGAGAAATTAGTCATAAAGGGGTGGAGAGTTTTGTCTTGTCTACCCCGCTGAAAATCGTAGCCGATGCGTTCGATCACCGTGCGACAAAATTCTAATTGTTTTGCTTCTGGAAAGAATTGGCGCAAACAACTGTCGTTAGCAGGAGGTTGAGCGGCGATCGCATCGACGATCGGCACTAATGCTTGGCGTAATTGAGCAAACAAAGGCCGCAGGAGGGCGACTGTCATACCAGAGTCACTGCGGTCAATCAGGGGGTCAGCGATATGTTCGTAACCTGGGAAAAAGTCGGCGTATTCTTGACTAAGTTCGAGGGTTTTTTCGAGGTAAGGCCGCACCAGGGCAAAATCATTCGTGGCTTTGGCCGTTGCCCAAGCTTCATAGCAGGTGGCTTGGTGGCGGGAGAGTCGAGCCATGAATTCTGTCGGCACTCGGACGGCGCGGTCGTAGTCTCGGCGGGTGATGCGGATCAGGCTGGCTTCTGTGGAGTCGTAGGGGAGGCTTTGTTCGTAGGGATGCAACTCTTCTAGCAGTGCTCCGACCACAGGATCGGTAAATTTTTCGTGGGCGAGTTGGCGGAGGGTGGCGAGTTGGCGACCTCTGGCACTGACCCCTTTAGCTGGCATATAGGTGGCTTGATCCCAGCGGAGGACGGCCGCGGCTGATTCGAGGTCGTTAATTTCACTCAGGCGGGTTTTGAGTTGAGTAAATTTTGCTTGGATTTTGTCGAGGGTCTGCATGATCGGAGGTAGGGTGCTGTATACCTATTTGTTATAGTGTCGCATCCATTTCCTTCGCTATTGAGGACCCTTGATTAAGGCTAAAAATTGTGGATTTTTCCGGATTGTTTGGAATTTAGAGTCAGTTTTGCTGAGTTTGCGGTATTTAGCTGGCTGAAGTTCGATCGCTCGTTGCAGGTTTTCGAGGGCGAGGTCAGTCTTGTCTAGTTGGGCGTACAAGCTGGCTTTTTGATAGTAACTCCCTGCATCATTGGGATTGATTTGCAGAATTTGGTCGTAGGAAGCGAGGGCGGCTTCGGATTGTCCGAGTTTCCTCTGGGCAAACGCGCGGTTAAAGAGGGCTTCGTAATTGTCGGGTTGGAGTTGTAGAGTTTGATCCCAGGAAGCGATCGCATCTTCCAGGTTTCCTAACGTAGCGAGGACGAGTCCCCGGTTGTACCAAGCTTCTGGATAGTCGGGTTTGAGTTCGATGGCTTTATCCCAGGAGGCGATCGCTTCTGTCAAGCGGTTGGCTTGGGCGAGGGCACTCCCACGTTTATTCCAGGCTTCGTGGGCCGTTGGTCTGAGTTGGATGGTTCGGTCGTAGGAGGCGATCGCTTCTTCGAGGCGACCTGAGTTGGCTAAGGCAATGCCACGGTTATACCAAGCTTGGGGAAAGTCTGGTTGAATTTCTAGGGCGCGGTCGTAAGCTGCAATTGCCTCTTCGTAGCGACCTAAATGTCGGAGGGCAAAGGCTTCGTTGTACCAAGCTTCTTGGTAGTCTGGTTTAATGGCTGTGGCTTTTTGGTAGGAGGCGATGGCTTTGTCAAAGCGTTCTAAGTTGGCGAGGGTATTGCCACGGTTTGACCAAGCTTCATGGTAATTGGGATTCAACCTTAAGGCTTGGTCGTAGGAGGTAATTGCTTCTTGATAGTTGCCCAATTTCCGCAAGGCATTGCCGCGGTTGTACCAAGCTTGAGGGTTATCAGGGTTGAGTTCGAGGGTTTGGTTGTAGGAGGCGAGTGCTTCTTCGGTGCGACCCAGTTTTTGCAGGGCGACGCCGCGATTGTACCAAGCTTCGGGATAATCAGGTTTTTGGGCGATCGCTTGTTCCCAGGACGCGATCGCTTCTAAGAAGCGCCCCAAATTGACCAAGGCATTGCCACGGTTGTACCAGGTGTGAGCATCGTCGTGGGATGGAAGTTCTATGGCTGTATTTCCAGAAGCGATCGGCTTTTCTATATTAGCTAATTTTTCCAAGGTCTTTCACCTCTTGACCATTCAATGCTTTTGTTTAATTTATACTCAACCTCTCGCCCAATTCCCTGGAATTTGCTAGCCTTCATCAGGGATGAGCGATGCTGGGCGATCGCTAGAGTCTAAGAACAGCGCTTTATCTAGCACTCCTGAGTTCTTTTGAGTCCTCCTCTCAGGCAGAGGTTTTAAACTCTGTAGGAATTGGTAGTTCGCGATTCCTGTTCATTTCCCTTCCTCTTTAGGCAGAATTTAGGGCAAAATTCTAACTTTTTTATGATGTCTGCTGAAGGAACCGTCTACTGCTCAAGTTGACTCGCAGTTGCTCGACTATGCTGATAACAGAATCTACACATTTTTATTAAAGTGAGCGAACCAGGCATCTGATGCCACCTTCTCTTCAAATTCCCCCTTTCCCCCTCTTGTCCCTTTCCAGACTCAGGGTTAGAAGCAAACGCCCTAAACCCCCAGCCTTCTCCTGTTAACAATCCAATCTAAGCTTGATACTGCTTCAAGCTAGCCAAGCTTTTTGGAAAGATTTTAATCTCCATTTTTTCATCTTCTCGTTTCTCAAGTGAGCGTCTCACTTCACCCACATACACTGGTTGAGAAATCCCCTCTTCTGGATGAACAATCGTGCGAACTCGAATCACCATTTGATCGAGACCCCTCGCGACACGACCCCAAGAATATAAATCGTTTGCAGCTTGTCGCATCGTCGCCTCTAACTGAGATTCCGTAATCGAAGGCGGTACAGCAATCACCGCTTGTGTTCCCCCAGTATCGTACACTAAAGAATAGCGAACTGCCCCCGGAATTTCAACCCGACTATATAAGCCCAAACTCAGAGCAAATATGCCCGCCGTTAGCACGCCCATAAAGCCTGTTGCCCCTACTAACCGGAAGCGGAAGCTCCATTTAAAGATAAAAGCGATTGCTGCGACCGCGCCACAGACTAAAGTGAGAATTCCCGACCATTGGGAATAAGTAAGAAGGTCAGAATTTGTGAGCATAACGTTTGGTAATTGGTAATTGATTAGTCGTTATGAGTGAAGAGTGAGTTGCAGAAAATCCTTAAAATCGCCTCCTAACTTTTCACCCTCAATCATTCATTTTCATTGCTGACAAATCCCTGGTCTTGAGTTTCCTTACCAGCAGATTCTAGAGCTGCTTTCAGGGTATGCCAAGTGAGAGTGGCGCATTTAATCCGCACCGGAAATTGAGCCACACCTTGCATCACATTCAGCTTCCGCAAATCTTTCGGGAACTCCGCTTGTCCCTTCATCATCTCTTGAAAGCGTTGCACCATTTCTAAGGCTTCATCCAGTGTTTTTCCCCGCATGGCATCCGCCATCAGGTCAGCAGAAGCCATCGAAATTGCACAGCCTTCCCCTTCAAATTTGACATCTTCGATCGCATCGCCTCCCTGGTTCAGCTTGAGCGTCAACTCAATGGTATCGCCACAACTAGGATTATGACCCTTCTGATAGCGGTGTACTGGGTCAGTTCTGCCCCGATGCTTGGGCTTTTTGTAATGTTCTAAGATGACCTGTTGGTAAAGGTCGCGCAAATTGCCAAGAGACATTTGATCGCTGGTAATTGTTTGCGGTTAGCGGTCAGCGGTTAGCAATGAGTAGTTGCTTGTCAAACTCTTTGCTCGTAACTACAAACTACTAACCACGAACCCTCCCCACTACCATTATTAACCTTTTCTGCCCGTCAGCAGGTAAGTAACCATATCCCCCTTGCCCTTGACTGGGATGACACCCCGTTCTTGAAATGTATACTTGTCCCGTAAGCGCTCATAAGTGGCAACCGTTACCTGAATGGAGCCAGGAATACCGTGAGATTCCATACGGTTGGCCGTATTCACCGTATCTCCCCACAAATCATAGGTAAACTTTTTCGTGCCGATCACCCCTGCTTCCACTGGGCCGGTGTTGATCCCAACCCGAATGCTGAGTGGCTGATCTCCCTTGGGAGGTAACTGAGCAATTCTTGCCAGAATATCCAGAGCCATTTCTGCGATCGCTTCTGCATGATCCGGTCGTGGCGTCGGTAGACCCCCCACAACCATATAAGCATCTCCGATGGTCTTAATCTTCTCTAACCCGTAATGCTCCGCCAACCGATCGAAAGCCGAAAAAATCTCATTGAGTAACTCCACCAACTCCGCTGGCGACAAATGAGCCGAAAGCTTTGTAAACCCAACCAAATCAGCAAACATCACCGTCACATCCGCAAAGCTATCGGCAATGGTACTTTCCCCCTGCTTCAACCGTTGCGCGATCGGTCCTGGCAAAATGTTGAGCAGTAGGCGTTCCGACTTTTCCTGTTCCTCTGCCAACTTCTTCAAATAAGCTTGCTCCTGATCCCGCAGCCGTTTCTTCTCCAGACACGCATTAATCCGCGCCTTGAGTAACACTGGATTAAACGGTTTAGATAGATAATCCTCTGCTCCCAACTCAATGCAGCGCACAATGCTGTCAATATCATCCACTGCCGAAATCATAATCACCGGGATATAGCGCAGCGTTTCATCAGCCTTCAGGTGTTCTAGCACTTGATAGCCGTTCATTTGGGGCATCATAATGTCGAGCAGCACCAAGTCAAACGGTTTCGATCGCATCATCTCCAGTGCTTGAAAGCCATCTTCCGCCACCGTCACGGTATGGCCTTGCCGTTGGAGGCGGCGAGCAAGTAAGTCACGGTTCACCTCGTTATCATCAACCACTAGCACGCTGCCCTCATCCATCTTCATGGGGTTGCCCCTTTACTCAGCAGCATCTCAATCTTTCCCAACAGCCGCGGAAACTCCACCGGCTTCGTGTCGTAATCATCACACCCAGCCGCCAAACACTTCTCGCGATCGCCTGCCATAGCGTGGGCTGTCAAGGCGATCACCGGAATCGTCTTCGTCTCCGGTGCAGCTTTAATTTGCTGCGTTGCTTGCCACCCGTCCAATACCGGCAAGCTCATATCCATCAAGATCAAATCGGGTATTTTTGACCTTGCCATCTCCACCCCCTCAGCCCCGTCTACAGCAATGAACACCTCGTGCCCTTTGCGTGCCAGACGCCTTGAGAGCATATCCCGATTCATCTCGTTATCTTCGACCAGCAGGATCTTTGCCATTATTCCGATTGTAAATTTTAGAGTTTAGATTTGTGATTTAAGGTTGGTTGAGGCTGGCATTTATAAGAGCGTACACCTCACGCAGAAGAGCTTCATGGTTGTAAGCTCCCTTTTGTATTATCTGCTCTACATAACCGTTGAGGTGCAGACGCTCTGTAGGCGTCAAATCTTTTGCTGTCATTACAATAATAGGTATTAAAGCCCCGACTTGCCGGGAACGCAGTTCCGTGAGGAATTGAAAGCCATCCATCTCTGGTAGCATCAAATCAAGCAGAATTAAGTTAGGTAGGGTTTCGGCGAGCGAGGCGAGGGCTGTGTGTCCATTTTCTGCCTCGATCACGATCCAACCTTCTCGTTCCAGTGTGTGACGCAGCATTTTGCGAGTTGGGGCATCATCATCGACGATCAAGATTTGTCCCTCCTGAACGCTGCTAGCTAGATCGAGGTTGCGCCGATATTTCCTCAACAAACTAGCGAGGCGCTTGCCATCTACTGGTTTTGTCAGGCAGTCTGATGCACCCAGCGCAAAGCCTAAGCTTTTATTGCCAACAAAGGATAGCAAGATCACAGGAATCTCAGCAAGCTCCGGATCGGACTTGAGGGCAGAGAGTACCGCCCAGCCATCCATTCCTGGCATCATAATGTCGAGGGTAATGGCATCTGGCCGCAGTTGTTTGGCTAAATGCAGTGCCTCGTTTCCATTGGCTGCGACTTCAATATGAAGCCCCTCCCGGGAGAGCGATCGCTCGATCAAATCCCGTGAGATGGGGTCATCGTCCACCACGAGGATCGTACCAGCACTCCAGTCCACAGGATTCGTCGTGGGTGTTTTCACCCGCCCCAACAGGTTGCCTGTCATGGAGTTCTCCATTTCTACTGCCTGCACCTCAGTCGGTAAGATGACCGTAAAGGTGCTGCCAGTACCAACTTGACTGTCCACCTGAATATCGCCCCCCATCAGCTTGCAAAATCGCTGACTAATGGCTAGCCCTAAGCCGGTTCCCCCGTACTTGCGCGTGGTACTAGCGTCCCCTTGAGTAAACGGTTGGAACAACTGTTGCAACTGTTGCCTTGTCATACCAATTCCAGTATCGCTGACTTGGAACATCAAGAATCGGGAATGCGAGGCTTGGGGCAAGCTGTGGTACTCTACCACAGGGAAGGGGTTGGGGACTAGAGGTGAGGAAGTTTCCCCTGCAACTGTGACCTCCCTCTCACTGTCTGCCCAGCTGACCTGGAGGGCGATCGTGCCATTTTCAGTGAACTTAGCCGCATTGCTCAATAAATTCAGCAAAATTTGTCGCACTTTGGTCAGATCCGCGAGCATCGAACCGAGGTCACTGGCACAGAATACCTCTAAGACATTCCCATTTTTCTCGATCAGCGGTTGGGCGGTTGTGACCACACCTTCTATCAGCCCTGCCACGTCGAAGCTTTCCAGATAAACATCCATCCGACCTGCTTCAATTTTAGAGATGTCAAGGATGTCATTGATGACGGACAGGAGGTGTTTGCCTGCAATGCGGATTTTCTCTAAGTCGAGGACGAAATCTTCGTCTTCTAGCTCCTCAGCTTCCTCTTTCAGCATTTCGCTGTAGCCGATAATGGCATTGAGAGGAGTGCGGAGTTCATGGCTCATATTCGCTAAAAAGGTACTTTTCGCCCGGTTTGCGGATTCAGCGGCTTCTAGGGCGGACTGCCATGCAGCCTCGGCTTGTTTGCGCTCTGTAATATTTTGTACTGTCCCTTCGTAGCACAGGAGTTTGCCAGTTGCGTCGCGGACGGCACGGGCATTTTCAGCGATCCAAATGATGCTGCCGTCTTGGCGGTAAACCTGGGACTCAAATCCTGAAACTTCGCCCTCGGCTTGGATCGAGCTGATAAACTCCTGGCGACGATGAGGATCGATGTAAAGTTGGCGGTTGATGTCGGTGAGTTGGGCGAGCATTTCTGCCGGGGAGTGATAGCCGTAGAGATGGGCGAGGGCGGGATTCGCGCTCAAGTAATAGCCGTCTGGGCTGCTCTGAAAGATGCCTTCGGCTGCATTTTCAAAGATGCTGCGGTATTTGGCTTCCGCTTGGCGTAAGGCTTCTTCTGCCCGTTTGCGTTCTAGGGCATTGGCTAGCATTTCCCCAACCATTTTGAGTAAAGCTGACACCTCGGCTGGCCAATAGGCGGGCGATCCTACCGCTTCAAAGCCGAGGAACCCAACCAAGTGGCCGCTGCACTTGAGCGCAATCAAAATTAAGGATTGCATCTCTCGGTCGGATTCGCGGTGACAATGCAAGCGGGCTATTTCCGCGGCGACTTGGGGTTCTAAGGTGCTGATGGCGCTGATTTCGAGGGTGTCCTGTTGGTGGAGTTGGGCGGTGAGCCAGGGAATTGAGGCGACTTCCAAGCGGGAATTTCTGGTTTCCCCAGCAGCTTGAGAACCCTGGGCAATGTCCCACTCATACATTGGTTCTAGGGTCGTTTGGTCTTCAGAAAATAGATAAATGTAACTGCGGTCAAAGCCGCTTAAGGTGGCGATCGCAGCGAGTGCTTGGTTAATGCCTGCATCCATTTCTGTGGTGGACAAGTTGATGAAGTGGGTTGACAGGGTGGTAATGGCCTGCTCAAATTCCACTCGATACTGCAAGGCTTTCTCGACTCGCTTGCTTTCGGTGACATCGCGGAAACTCCACACCCTGCCAACGATTTTTTCCCCGATTTTAAAGGGGTGGGAATTGACCTCAAAATTTCTGCCGTCTCGAAATTCCAAGAGGTTGCTGCTCGCTAAATCGGGTTCCCGCGACAATTTCATCGCGATTTTGAGGAACTCTTGGGGAGAAGTTAATTGACGAAGGACAAAGCTGAGGGCTGAGCTACTATTCTCGCTGCTCAGGGCGGATTCGTTGGCAAAGCCCCAAAGTTCTAAAAATTTCTGATTAAAGTTGCAGACATGACCTTGGCGATCGACGGCGAGGATCCCGGCATCTGCTGATTCCAAGACTGCTTGCAGCAGAGAGAGGGACCGTTCTAGTTCTTGTCTGGCTCGCTTGTGTTCGGCAATATCAAAAAAAGCCAGCACTGCGCCGGCTTTTACTCCTTGGTCAATAATGGGGTTAAAAGAGTAGGAGAGTGGCAGAATTTTGCCCGTTCGGCTTAAAAACTGTGCATCGGCTTGACGATAGGTTTGACCGAGGGCGATCGCTGCTTCTAAGGAGGCTTGAGAGTTCAGTACCCCGGAAGTGACCCCTGGTCTTGGTGGCTGTTTACCCCGCGGGAGGGCGATTTGTTTGAGCAGGGGTTGACCGATGAGTTCTGATTCTTGCCACCCCAGCAGTCGTTCTGCTTCTGGGTTGAGGGCGAGTACCCGCCCCTGACTGTCGAGGAGGCAGACTCCGACTCCCAAACTTTTGAGCGTTGCCTGTAGGGGAAGTGCTTCTAAACTGTCAGGCTGGTTTTCGCGGGCAGTTGTTGGCGACTCGGGGGGGGGTTGATCCGGCTGCTGTTGATAATAGCTTTGGCTGACTTGCTCTAAGAATTGCTGCCACTGTTCGGCATGGGTTGGCAATGACTCATGGGACAGGTTGAGCCGTTTCAGTTGGCGCTTGAGGAGAGGGTGGAGCATGATGAGTTGAATTCCGCAAGGGGCGACAGGGATGGTTTGGGAGTCTGGGCGGTCAGGGGTTAATGGCTTTGGACTGGTTCGGGTATTTGGGTCGGTAGGTGAACCGTGAAGGTTGAGCCCATGCCCAATTGGCTGGTTACGGTGAGGTCGCCGCCCATCAACTTGCAGAATTGTTGGCTAATGGCTAATCCTAACCCAGTCCCACCGTACTTACGGGTGGTGCTGGCGTCTGCTTGGGTAAAGGCTTTAAAGATTTGCTGCAATTGTTCTGGAGTCATGCCGATGCCGGTATCGCTGACTTCAAATTGAATGAAGGGGTAGGAGTCGTCTGTGAACCGGGAGCGATCGGCTTCTGAGGTTGCTGGTTCTGGCTGGTGTTGACCAACTTTGAGGGTAATGACGCCTTTGTGGGTAAATTTTGCTGCGTTGCTTAAGAGGTTGAGTAAGACTTGTCGAGTTTTAGTTAAGTCAGCGTACATGACACCCAGATTCCTCGGACAGTTGACTTGCAACGCATTGCCATTTTTTTCAATTAATGGTTGGGCGGTGGTAGTAACATCTTGAACCATAGCGGCTATGTCAAAAGTTTCTAAGTAAATGTCCATTTTTCCTGCTTCAATTTTGGAGATGTCAAGGATGTCGTTGATCAATGCTAGTAGATGAACGCCTGCGGTCCGAATCTGTTCGAGTTCGGGGATAAACTCGGTATATCCTAATTCCTCGACTTCTTCTTGCAGTAGTTCGCTATAACCGAGAATGCCGTTCAGGGGGGTTCGCAATTCGTGGCTCATGTTGGCGAGAAATTGGCTCTTGGCATGGTTGGCGGCTTCAGCGGCTTCTTTTGCTAACTGTAACTCTTGCTGGATACGCTTGCGTTCGGTAATGTCTCGGATGACGCTTTGGGTTGCAGGTTCGCCTTGATAGGTGATGCGAATGGCGATCGCTTCGACATCGATGACTTCTCCGTCCAGCCGCAGGAGTTTAACTTCTGTGAAATCTACTTGTCCTTCTGCTTCGGCAACGAAGTGAATGCGTTTGTCGATGAGTTCTTGATAGTCGGGGTGGATAAAGTTTAAGAGTGATTGCCCAATGATGCTTGCTTGGTTACTGCCACCGAGGAGTTGAGCACCGGCCGCATTAATATAGAGGAATTTCCCGTCTCGATGGACCGCTATTGTTTCTGGAGAGAGTTCTACTAAACGTCGATAACGCTCTTCACTTTCTGTGAGGGCTTGATTACTGTTAAAAAGTTCTTTTGTGCGTTCTTGGACGCGACGCTCTAAGTTTTCGTTGGCGATATTTAGGGAATGAGTAGCGGTTCGGAGTTTCAGAATAATGTAGCAGATATAAGCTAGCAAACTTAATGAAAATAAGTAGAGAAACAAACGAAATATATTGGATGTATTTAGAGCAGATTCATAATGAAAATTATAAGTTTGATAGAGTTTTTCGTTATACCGATCGGTCGGAGTCTCTAGCATTTTTATCAGCAATTCATCGACTTTTTGTTTATTGTCTAAGATTAATTTGGCATGGGCAATTAATAAATCAATTTGCTCTTGTTTTTTTTCTGAATCTAATTGACTTTTTGCTTTGTTTAATCGCTCCAGATTCGTGTTAATTTTGGCAAGAATATCATTGCTATAGTTCAAATTGTAAATTAATACATCTCGACGAAGTTCGATGAGGTCCTTAAAAATCCTCTCTTCATTTTCATTTAATCCAGAGACTTGATTCGCTAAATTTGTGGCTAAAATTGGAAAATAATGCAAGGAATTATTCAGAATAGCTGAACAAGATTTAATTTTCTCTATGACTGCTTCCTTTTGTTGTAAACTAGCAGCATGATCGGCCAAACTGCTCTTGATTTCTGCTTTCCCGGAACTGGCGATAAAACTTGGAATTTGAGTCAGTTGCTCTTGTATGAATTTTAGAGATGATAAATCTGAGACAATATCATCATAGTGATTAACTAAGCCATATCTCACTTTTAATACATCCTGATTTAAGGACTTATCCTCTTCTTTGAGATGGAGTAAGCTGCGAGTAAATTGGTCATGTTCCTGAAAGTTAACTGTATGAGTTTCTAAGTACAAAAAAGTTAAAATGAACACCACGGCTGTTGCCCATAAAATTTGTTGCCAGCGGTGAAGGAGTAAACGAACAATCTTGTGTAAGCGAGCCAATGAAAAATTCATAAAGACTCCGTTTCCTCCTCTGTAAAAATTGACTGTTCGGGCAAAGTAGCTGGCAACCGAATCGTAAAGATAGAACCTCGATTCACTTCACTAGCAACGGTGATGTCTCCCCCCATCATCTGGCAAAATTTCTGAGTAATTGTTAACCCCAATCCCGTACCTCCATACTTTTTGGTGGTTGAAGAATCGGCTTGGGTAAATGGCTCAAAAATTCTCGCTAATTGTTCGGGACTCATGCCAATTCCCGTATCTTGGATGCAGAAAACGATCCAATCTGAGGAGGAAGATGAGGCAGTCATTTCTACTGGCGTCGGCCCGACTTCGCGGGTAATGGTGAAAGCAACGACCCCTTCGTGAGTAAACTTAGAAGCATTACTGAGCAGATTCAGCAAAGACTGTCGCAGCTTGGTTAAATCTGTGTGCATCATCCCAATCTCAGGATCGTAGTTAACTTCTAAAAGATTGGTATTTTTATCAGCCATTGGCTGAATCGTATGGGTCACTTCCTGAATCAGGGTAGAGAGGCTAAATGTTTCTAAGTGCAGGTTCATCCGACCGGCTTCAATCTTAGAGAAATCTAGAATATCTCGAATCAAAGCGAGTAGGTGCTGACCGGCCGTGTGAATTTTTTTGAGGTCATCCAGGAACTCTTCACAGCCAAGGTCTCGGGCATCTTCTTGTAGCAATTCGCTGTAGCCGATGATGGCATTCAGGGGGGTTCGCAGTTCGTGACTCATGTTGGCAAGAAAGACACTTTTCGCTTTGTTCGCAGCTTCGGCGGCTTCCTTGGCCCGGCGGAATTCGTCGGCTCGTTTGCGTTCGGTGATATCGCTGGCGATCATCAGAATACATGGGGTACTATCTAGGTCAATGATTTCTAGGGAAACGAGCCAATCCCGGATTTCGCGGGCTTTGGTGTAGACTTGGAGTTCCAAGTTGCTGGCGGCATTTTGGGCTTGCAAGGTTGCCATCAGGCGATCGCGGTCTTCGAGATTAACCCAGATTCCAAGTTCGACAGAAGTGTGACCGATAAATTCGCTGCGAGACCAGCCGATCTGGCGCAAAAAGCTGTCGTTTGCATCCAAAAAGCAACCATCGGTGAGGGTACTGAGGCTGATGCCGATGGGGCTGGCCTGGAAGGCTTTGGCAAATCGTTCTTCACTGGATCGCAGGGCGGCTTCTGCTCGTTTGCGGTCTGTGATGTCTTGGATGGTGGTAGTAATGTGAGTCTCGGTAATGGCCGCTTGTTCGCAAACCATGCGGATGATGTAGTCTCCAGTGTTACCCTCAGCATAGTTGGGTACAATCAGTCGATAATCGATGTTATAGGGCTGTTTTTCAAACAAAGCCGCTTGAATGGATTGCCGGACTAAATCTCGGTCATCGGGATGGACATATTCCAAGAAAGCTTCAAGGCTGGGTTCAAAGGCTTGGGGTACTAAGCCGAGAATTCGGTAAATTTCATCAGACCAACGTAATTGTTGGGCGTTGAGGTCTAAGTCCCAATTGCCGAGTTGGGCAATACGCTGGGCATTGGCGAGGCTGGCTTCGCTGGTTCGTAAGGAAGCTTCAGCTTGTTGCCGTTCGGCAACGGTGGCTGCTAAGACTAAGGCGGTAACAGCAATGACGGCGATGAAGGCTTGCAGGGAAAGTACGGCTTGGGGAATGCTGCTGGCGTGCTTGAGAAAGGGACCACTGCCACGGGTAATCCCCCAGATGGCGAAGCTACAGAGGATCAGGTTGGCAAGGGCGGTACCGCGCTGACCGAAGCGGAAAGCGCCCCAAACGACGAGGGGAAAGGGCAGGTATTCGAGGGGATAGCGGGCGTAGGCGGCCCTGGTGCGGGAGCAGAAGACGAGCCAAGCGACGCCAAGTAGCAGGAGAAACCAGATGACTGCTTCTTGATGAAATTGTTTGGGTTTTTGGTGGGTTGGGGGGAATTGTTGCCAAGTCAGTAGTAACGGGGTTACGAGGAGAATGCCCATTGCGTCTCCTAGCCACCAAGTTGTCCAGGTTCTGACTAAGTGGCTACAGTCAGAAGCGCCCATCGCACAATTGGTGAGGGTGCCGATGGTGGCATTGATTAAGGGAGAGGCGAAGGCGGCTAGACTGACGAGTCCTAAAACGTCTTTTAGTCGTTCGAGGTGGGTGGAAAAGCGGAGGCGGTGCAGCAGCAAGGTGCCTACAACTGCTTGCAAGGTTCTGCCGACGGCTGAGAGTAAGGCGAAACCTAGGGAGGTGGGTTGTAAGGACAGGGTGAAGAGGAAGCCACCGATCGCAATTCCTGGCCAGTAGGACAGCCCAAATAGCAATAAGGCTGCTTGGGCAATGCCTGCGGCTGGCCAGAGGGGTGCTACTTCAGGGGTCAGCAGGAGCGCTGAGATTGCAAACCATGCCGTCCACAGGTAGACGGCCGCGATCGCGCCTGTGGTGAGGAAGTATCGCCCAGTTCGCCCTTTAATCAAGTTCAGAAACTTTTTCTCCATTGGAGTTCAGGGATGGTAAGTGGTCAATGGGCAATTAGGCAGGTGGCAGGGGGTTGGTTTGGGTGACCGTTGTTAGCAGAAAACTCTGCTAGCGACTTCTGCTTTTTGTCGGTCTGTACTTGACGCTCTTAGGCAGTTGGGATGCTGAATTTACCCTGCTGATGCTTTCACCTCCAAAGTCGAGACTCAACGACCTTGAGAGGCTCGGAGGGCGTTTTTTTTTATTTTGAGCGTGACTTCCCTTGGGGGTTGGTTTTTATAACCCCTACTAAAATAGTAAATCTGGATAAAATCATTCTCAAGGGTAAAATACAATCATCGATTGCAGCATTACTCCAACTGTTGGGCTATTACTTGGCTGCTGAAGCAACCCTTTGGGGGGGAGACCTTCTGTAACAATCGCTTAATTTTTGAGTTTGACTCTAGTCGTACCCTGATTCTTGATGAAAGTTTGTGTTTTCAGGCTGAAACTTCATTTAGATTTAAGCCAAAGTTTAAAAAACTTTGCAATTTATCACTAGATTCAAGCTGATTTTATTGTAACCCCGATTGGGAGTTGGAAACAAGTGACCATTCGGTTTGCTGACTAACCAGTTAGTAAAATTACGTAAGAGTCATTCGAGATTATTGCGTTCAATCAGACCGTTGCTTGTACTGGAGTTTGCCTACAGGCTAGTGCGATTGCACAGGAAAGTTACTGGGCGGTCATTGGGAGAATTGCTATTGAATTGATAAAAGGACTGAGATTGCACTCGGGAAACTTGAAGAAGTCACATTTTTAAGACAGATTGATACTGGGAGGAAGTTCCCTAAGCTGGAAATTAGCAACCTTGAAAAAATCGGGCGGGAGTGGATTTGGCTTTCCTTCTAACGTGTTTTGGAACAGAATTGTAAAAGCACCTGCTCCCAGTTGGTCTTGTGGCCACATCCGATAACAAGGGAGGTGGGTTAAGTGAGATTGATAAGTTGCTAAATGCGGAATTAAGAGCGGTTGAAACTGGGGAAATTTGCTGATAAACCACTCGCACACTTGTTCATTTTCTGCTACTGAATAGGTACAAGTCATATAGGCAAGATAACCTTGGGGAGCGACAATTTTCGCAGAATTTGCTAAGATTCTTTTTTGACGATTGGCATTATTATTAATGGTGACGGGATGGAAACAACCGGGCGCTTTTTCTCCTTTTGCCAGTAAGGATTGACCGGTACAAGGAGCATCTACTACAACTAAATGAGCCGTTTCAGGAATAATTTCTGCTAAAACTTGTGAATCGCGGTTGATGGCGAGCGAGGGTAGAATTTGACAGCGTTTTAAATTGGAAATCAGCATTCCTAGGCGCTTGCCAATGGCTTCATTACAAACAAGTAATTCGGGACGCAATGTTTTCCAGGCAAAAATTCCTTTACCTCCGGGTGCAGCGCACATATCTAAGAGGAAGGGAACTGGTTGAGTCATTGTTAATAAAGTAGAAGCAGCAAAAATTGAAGAAAAATCAAGGCAGTAAAAGTATCCCTGCTCATGCAAGGGGTGTTTTCCAGGCCTTTCTTGTAAAGATAATCGATCGACAAAATCAGGTTGCCATGCTAAAGGTGGTTCCACAGCAAAGGGGTGAGGCGTGGGTTTTTCTTGCAGCCACAGAATGCAAGGAGTAAAGGATTGAGCCTGGAGAATTGCCTGAATAAATCTGTCTTGTTCACTGGGTTCTGTAAATAAAATACGGCTGAGTTTGAGTAGGAGATTAGAAGGTTTTTCCATCTTAATCACTGAAGAGTGAGCGGAGTTACACTGATTAGCAGGAGCAGGATTTTTTTGAATTCAAAGTATCAAGGAGAAGGCGTGACTGGGGGTGAGTTAGAGTGAGTTTTAGAAAGGGTAATTGCTTCTCGATATTCTGCCATCACCTTGGGTCTTAAATATAAATTTTCAATCACCGCTGCCGCCCCTGCGAACCAAGGGGGTACAATCACTGCCCCAATAATTCCCAAGACTTGAACTCCTCCTAAAACTGATAGTAACTGGTATAAAGGATGCACTCCCACTGATGAACCGACCAGGAGTGGATCGAGGACATAAGCTTCTAAGTTCTGAATAATTACAAATAATAAAAGCACCCAAAGAAACAGCCAACCACCTTGGGCAAAGGCAACTACTAAAGCAGGAATTGCTCCTAAAATTGGACCGAGAAACGGAATTAAATTGGTGAGTGCTGCGATCGCCCCCAACCCCAGGGCAAATTCTGGCATTCCCAAAGTACTTAAACCCGTTGCTGTCAATACTCCTAGAATCCCTGAAACGAATACTCGCCCCCGGATGTAACTCCCCATCCGCTGACTCACGGGTCCGACTTGAGCGATGCAGCGATCGTCCCAAGGTTTAGGGATAAATTGTACCAAACTCTTAATTAAAGTTTTGCTATCCGCTACCATGTAACCAGAAATAAATAAAGCCAATACCAAGCTAAAAAAGCCACCTAAAATGCCGGTTGTCAAGCTATAAGAACGCAATAGCAACTGTTGACTAGAACGAATGAGCCAAGTGGTTAAAGATTGAGTATCTAAGAGTTGACTCAATAATTCTGGCTGGTTGGTACTTAAGCGACTAGCAAGGTTGGTTGCGACTTCCCGAAAACTGGCGGCATACAGTGGTAGTTGGCCTAGAAGTAACTCAATTTGCTCAATGACTGCTGGTCCAATTAGCAGCACAACTCCTGCAAATCCAGCAATTAAGGTTAAATAAACGAGAATCACTGCTAACCACCGAGGAACGCGCATGCTTTCGGCCCAATTGACGATGGGTGCAATGGAAGCTGCTAAAACCACTGCGATCGCGAGCAGAATGAGGATACTCCGCAACTGCCACAGCAGCACAAGTAACAAGAAAGCCGCTAGAATGAGCAGCAGGTTAGAGAGGGAAATGGTTAAGCGCTGCTCTGACATAATTTCAAGGAAGCAGAAAGAATCTGGCAACGGATGATTGCACAAATTTTATCAAAGTTTTAATCCTGATTCTATCATCCAGTAGATTGAGCTGAGGGAGAAAGCTTAACCTTTATCCTTTGCAATTGGAGATGAGCGATGCTGAATCCAGATCGAACCTCAATTGCTCGCATCAGCATGGCTCATCCTACTCTTTAACTACGATGCCAGAGGGTGGTTCCATCCTTCCGATCGATCAGGGTAATGCCTTTTTCTTTCAGTTCATTGCGGATGCGATCGCTTTCGGCAAAATTCTTCGCTTTTCTCGCTTCCTGTCGCTGCTGAATCAGTGCTTCTATCTCTCCATCGCTTAACCCACCAACAGTAGTATCGCTCGTCGAAGGATGTAACTCTGAGGAGTCTTTTCCTGGGAGAGTTTGATATTCTAACCCTAAAACTTTGGCTAAAGAAACCAGAGTTTGCCACTGTTGCTGGAGAACTTTTGACGAAGTTTCTGTTGTGCCACCGTGAATTAAGATGTTGTGTTCCCGTCGCAAATCTTTGGCTAATTCAAACAACACTGACAAAGCAGCAGGCGTATTAAAATCATCCTCCATTGCTACTTGGAATTGCTGCACTGCTTTGCTTTCTACTAAGAAATCTGGGGTGGTTGGATTCACATCCCAACTTAATTGACTCCCATGCTGATCGCCAAATAGCAGTCCTTCTTTGAGGGTATTCCAACCATTTTGAGCGGAAATGAGTGCTTCTTCGGTAAAATCAATTGGCTTCCGATAATGGGCCATTAATACAAAGAGTCGTAGCGCCATCGGATCGGTGGGTTGAGCCAATAAATCCCGAATGGTGGTGAAATTGCCCAAGGATTTAGACATTTTTTCACCATTGACAGTCACAAACCCATTGTGCAGCCAATATTGCGCTAAGGGTTTTCCGGTCACTGCTTCTGATTGAGCAATTTCATTCTCATGGTGTGGAAAAATTAAATCAGCGCCACCGCAATGAATATCAATGGTTTCACCCAAAGACTGGCGCACCATTGCTGAACATTCAATATGCCATCCTGGCCGTCCTTTCCCCCAGGGAGAGTCCCAAGCAGGTTCCTCTGGTTTTGCGCCTTTCCACAAGGCAAAATCAAAGGGGTCTTTCTTCTTAACGGTCTCTGAATCTTCTATCTCAACTCGACCACTAGCGCCGGCCTGCATCTCATCAAATTTGCGGCCCGACAATTTACCGTATTCGGCAAACTGTCGCACCGTATAATAAACGTCACCGCCTGAGGGATAGGCAAAACCTTTATGTTCTAATTCGTGAATGAGTCGCTGAATGCCGTCGATGGTTTGTGTGGCACGGGGGTACTCGTCTGCTTCCAGTACATTCAGGCGCTTCATGTCTTCAAAATACGCCTCTGTGAAGCGGGTTGCTACTGCTTCCATTGAGATACCTTGTTCCCGAGCTCGGTTGAGAATTTTATCATCAATGTCGGTAAAATTCTGGACATAGCGCACTTTATATCCTTGCCAGATTAGATAGCGCCGTACCATATCCCAAACGATGTAAGACCGAGCATGACCCAGATGGCAGTAATCATATACTGTCACGCCACAGCAGTACATCCGCACCTCGCCCGGTACTAGGGGTTTAAAAGGTTCTTCGCGACGGGTTAAGCTGTTGTACAGTGTTAGGGTCATAACTAAGGCATGAGGCAATAATCAGGAGAGGGAGGTAGTTTCCTCCTTCTTTAAATTACACTATTGAGCAACTCCCTGAAGGGTAGCGATTGGAGGCTTCATGCAGATTATTGTTGAAGGCTGGCGTTTTATTCCTCAATCCTATGCGATCGTCAACCAATTTCAGCTCTTGGAGATGCTGAAGCGACCGGAACTAGAGATTTTTTACGAGGAAGCGCCTTATATTGACGAACACTGGCACGCGATCGCAGGTTTGCTCGATGAAACGGCCGAAGCAGCTTTACGGGAAATTCCGAGTCCTCCTCCCAGTCTCGTTGCGGATGTGACCCTGCGAATTTATTTCCCATTTAACTTTAGCAAATCTACCAGCCTCTCTACCTATACTTTCTGTACGGCAGAATGGGGAATTGTAGACGAATATAAGCTACAGCGGATGGGTGTTTCTAATTTCCAGGAGGTTTGGAAAAGGACAGAGAGTGATATTATTACTACTTCTGAATGGTCAAAAGCAGGATTTATTCGCAGCGGAGCAGATAGCGATCGAATTTTTGTAGTTCCCTGTGGCACAGACACCAATATTTATAAACCTATTAGCCAGGAAGAACGCCAAGCTCTGCGTCAAGAACTTGGCTGGAATAGTTTCATATTTTTAAATGTAGGGAGTGCCGGAACTCATAAAGGAACTGATTGCTTATTAAAAGCTTTTTCTGTTATTTTAGAACGCTATCCCGATGCAAGACTGATTTTAAAAGGAGAAGAATTTATCTATGGTTCTGAGTCGAAAATTCTTGAAAGTATGAATGACATGACTTTGGCAGAAATTGATCGGGTTTTATCTCAAATTAGTTACATCGGTGATACTCTATCATTTGCACAACTTGCCCGCTACTATCAGGCGGCTGATGTCTATGTGTCTCCCTACTATGCCGAAGGGTTTAACTTACCGGCTTTAGAAGCAATCGCTTGTGGTTTACCAATTATCTGCACTAAGGGTGGTCCGACTGATACGTTTACTCTTCCTGAGTTTGCTTGGCAAATTGAAAGTGTTTTTCAAGAAGGGAGATCAACAAATGGCTACCCCATGTTTCGCTTAGTTCCTGATTTAGAACACTTAATTCATCTCATGCAAACTGCTATTGAAAATCCCGATTTCCTCGCTAAAGCTCATCATTTTAGTCCGACTTTTGTTTCCCAGAATTTCACCTGGAAACACGCAGTCGATCGGCTTTTGAAGATTATTGTTCCCTCATAATTGCTCAAAATAATGCGAATTATTATTGAAGGCTGGAGATTGCTACCACACTCTTTTTGTATTACGAATCAATTCTTACTGTTAGAAATGATTCAACGACCCAATTTAGAAATTTTTCATCGGGATATCCCCTACCTTGATGAACATTGGCAACCCACAACTGGCTTACTCAATGAAGTCGCAGAAGCAACTCTCCGCAGCATTCCCACTCCTTCCCCTTCACAAGCAGCGGAGGCAACTTTGAGAATTTCTGTCCCTTATAACTTCGCCCCCTCTACAACAGAAAAAACCTATTTATTTGGGACCACTGAATGGGGAATTCTTCATAACGAAAGTTTTCGGATAACAGGTGCAAATTCGCTACGAGAAGGACATTTAAACTCTGACATTATCATTATTACTCCTTCCCATTGGTCGAGAGATGGATTTATCCGCAGCGGTGCTAATCCCGATCGCGTCACGGTTATCCCTTGCGGTGTTGATACCAATATCTATAAACCTTTATCCGCTGCTGAACGCCAGGAATTACGAGCTCAGCTAGGCTGGGAGGGATTTGTTTTTTTGAATATCGGCGGCATTACTCCTAATAAAGGAATTGACTTGTTATTGACAGCTTTTGCGACAGTCGTTGACCGCTACCCAGATGCTAGATTAGTCTTGAAAGGAGAAGAATCCATTTATTGGTCTAATTCTTTATTTGATGAGAAAATTAGTAATCTCAGTTTAGATGAGGCTGAGAAAATTTTGCCGAGATTAGCTTATATCGGCGATACTCTTTCTTTTAGTGAAATGGCTCAACTTTATCAAGCTGCTGATGCCTATGTCTCTCCTTATTTAGCCGAAGGTTTTAATCTGCCGGTTCTAGAAGCGATCGCCTGTGGTTTACCAGCGATCTGCACCAAAGGTGGTGCTACTGATGACTTTACTCATCCCGATTTTACCTTCTTTATTAACAGTACCTTCCAAGAAGGTACTTCTAAAGAGGGACCGATCTTCCGTGTTTTCCCTGATTTAGATCATTTAATTGAGCTGATGCAGACTATAATGGAACAATCAGTATTTAGAGAGCAGGCTCGCTATACAGGGCCTCAATTTGTTACTAACAAATTTACCTGGAAACAGACCGCAGACCAGTTACTCAATCTTATTTTTTCATAATTCTTAGCAAAATGATGAGCTGGCAAGAGACTTTTCTTTTTAAAGGACAACCCTTATTTTATAATCTCAGTGAGTATAATAACTTTGGAGAGCGAGCAGTTGAAGTCCCGATTGCCATTCACTTTCTAAACTCTCTGCCAAAGGATGCTCGAATTTTGGAAGTTGGTAATGTGCTTGCTTATTATCCTCAGTTACTTCCCGAGCATCATTCTGCCATTCAGTCAAGGAAAATTATTGATAAATTTGAAGTTTATCCAGGGGTAGAAAATTTCGACTTAATGGCGCTATCAAGTCTTGAAAAATATGATGCGATCGCTTCTATTTCTACTGTTGAACATATCGGTCAAGGTGTGATGCCTTCAGGCGCCTACGGTGAAAAAATCGCAGTTCGAGATTTAGAAGCACCTCTGAAAGCGATTGCTAAAATTTACGACTTACTACGAGTTGGGGGTCAAGCGCTCATCACAGTTCCCTATGGGAAGTTAATGGATGTTGAGTGGTTAGTTCAGTTTAGTCAAAACTATCTAAAACTGTTAACAAGTCACTATAAAATTCCCGAACAAGCTCTTGTTATTACCATTGTCAAGCGAGTTGCGATGGAATTATTAAGTGACTACCCCCGCCACCTTTGGGTAGAATGTGAGAGTAATGATGCCAATGAGATTGAATGGAACTGGCCTTGGCCCTTTGCTAACGCAATTGCTGCGATCGAAATGACCAAGCTTCCTGAACCCTTTAATTTGAATTTAGAAAAAATCTCTACCCCGTTCGTTTATCATCAACCACTCACAGAGTCTATCACTTCACCTTTAAAAGAAGAAACCTTTTTTATTTTAGATCAACTGAGACCGATCAATTTAATTGTATTTATCAACTGGCTACTCCCTGAAGAATTAGTCTTAGCAGAATTAGAAGAAGTTTTAATGGTCTTGAGCGAACACCCTGATTTAAACTTATTGAGTCTCCTGATAGATACCAGTAATATTGAGAAAGAAACCGCCGAAGTATTTTTATCTTATGCCTTGATGAATATTTGCCTAAAGCAAGAACTTGAATTAAAAGAAGAGCTTTTTGTTCTCTTATTGGGTACCCTCCACAAAATTCAGTGGCAAGCGATTTTACCAAGAATTAACTATCGAATCATTGTAAAATATGAGAATCAAGAAGCGATCGCGAATGCTCATGCAGAGACTCTGCCTACCTGCGGTCTACAAATTCTCAAACATCAACAAGTCATCCAATTACCAACAGGTCTTTCCACACTCCAGTAAGAAAAATTTAAGAGGGAGCTATGCGGATTATTGTTGAAGG
>JBLNEP010000056.1:0-16065 GCA_050262755.1 Actinomycetota bacterium
GGTGGCACAACCGCAGGCGGTAGCGACACCATTGCTGATTTCACCACGGGTACAGACAAGCTGAATCTCACCACCTCCGGTACAGTCAGCATCAGCTACACCGGTTCCTCAGCAGTCGTCACCAGCGATAGTGGCACCATTACCTTGTTAGGCGTCACTTCTCTCGGCACCAGCGACATCAGCATCCTCGGTGGTGGTTCTCTCGTGAGCCCAAGCGCTCCCAGTGTCGTCACTTTCTCGTCCACAGGTGCTGGTTTGTATGACTTCAGTGGCAGTCAGGTGGCGATCAACTTCGTCGGCGGCTCCGCAGCAGAGAATGTCATTGGCTCTAGTTTCAATGACACGCTCTTCGCTCAAGATGGTGCAGACACGGTGAATGGTGGCGCAGGTAATGACTGGATCAGCGGTGGTTCTGGTGCTGACTTACTCACTGGCGGCGCTGGTAACGATCTCTTCGTCTACAGCAACCCGAATGAGGGAGGAGATACCATTACTGACTTTGTGACGGGTGATGTCTTACGATTCCAGTCTGCTAACTTCGGTAATATCACCTCTGTGAACTACCAAGCTGTGACTAGCACCAGCTTCAATATCGGCGGTGCTAACTTCGTGGACTTCACGGGTATTGCTTCGATCACCTCTCTGAATGCAGCGATCGATCAGTTCGCTGTACAACCTGGTGCGGCTGGCCCAGCCTTCATCTTGTACAAGAATGGTTTAGGCAATAGCGTGCTGGCTTTTGATAGCAATGGCACGGCGGCTTTGGGTGGTTCTGACTTGGCGAGCTTCCAAGGCAGCGTCAGTCTCACACCCAACAACATCACTTTCTTCTAAACCGTTCGGTGATTTGAGAGTTAGGGCAAACTTCTGCCTGACTCTCAACTCCTGGGGGTAGAAAGAAAGGATACTGCTTCGCTGTTTCTCAGCAAAATAGATTCAAAAAGCGATCGCTCTCCAAACGGGCGATCGCTTTTTGATGGCAGGGTTCATTGTCAACGGGACTGAGACAACCCCCTCAGTTCAGGCTGTTTTTTTGGGGAGCTGGCATAATGAATCTATCTGGGGACGGGTGACAAGCCGATGAATGCAGTAGGCGATCCAGGCGATGCGGACAGGTTATTGAATTTAGGAAATGAGCATTTTTGGAAAAGCCAATTTCGAGAGGCGATCGCAGTTTGGGAACAGGCATTAAGCATTTACCAGCAAAATGGCAATCGTCAGGGAGAGGCAAATTCCCTGGGCAATCTCGGCAATGCCTACCTTTCCTTAGGGCAGTACCAGCAAGCGATCGGCTTCCATCACAAGTCTGTAATCATTGCGCGAGAAATCGGACATCGTCAGGCAGAGGCAAATGCCCTGGGAAGTCTCGGCAATACCTACCGTTCCTTAGGGCAGTACCAGCAAGCGATCGCCTACCATCAGCAATCTTTAGCCATTGCGCGAGAAATCGGACATCGTCAGGCAGAGGCAAATGCCCTGGGAAATCTCGGTAATGCCTACCATTCCTTAGGGCAGTACCAGCAAGCGATCGCCTTCCATCAGCAGCATTTAGCTATGGCGCGAGAAATCGAATCTCGTCAGGGAGAGGCAATTTCCCTGGGAAATCTCGGCATTGCCTACGATTCCTTAGGGCAGTACCAGCAAGCGATCGCCTTCCATCAGCAGCATTTAGCTATGGCGCGAAAAATCGGAGATCGTCAGGGAGAGGCAAATTCCCTGGGAAATCTCGGCCTTGCCTACGATTTCTTAGGGCAGTACCAGCAAGCGATCGCCTACCATCAGCACTCTTTAGCCATTAAGCGAGAAATCGGGGATCGTCAGGGAGAGGCAAATTCCCTCAACAATCTTGGCAATACTCTTTTCCAAATCCAACAATTTACCGAAGCAGAGAAAGCACTGCGACAGGCGATACAAATTCGGGAAACCTTGCGAACTAATTTGGAGGATACCCACCAAATCTCAATTTTTGAAACCCAGCGATCGACCTATCGGCTACTGCAAAAAGCGCTCGTTGCCCAACATAAATTAACCGAAGCATTGGAAATCTCAGAAAGGGGACGCACCCGTGCTTTTGTGGCACTGCTGAAACAACGCCTTGGGGAATCGACACAGACAGAAACAACCAGCTCTTTTTTAACCGTTGCTAATATCCAACAAATTGCCCGCCAGCAAAACGCCACCCTGATTGAATATTCCCTTGTTACTGAAGAAATTTATATTTGGATCGTTCACCCCAGTGGCGAAATCATTTTCCGTCGCGCCAACTTAGAACCCCTAACGCAATTCAATCAATCTCTCACCGATCTGGAAACAATCATCCTACAAGCGCGGGTTTCCCTGGATTTAACCGAAAAAGACAGCGGAGGCAACGCAATTCAACTAACAGAAATTGGTAAACCCCAGGAAGGTAACTATCCCTTCCTGCAACTGCTGTATCAAATCCTGATCGAACCCCTTGCCGACCTCCTCCCTACTGAGCCCGAAGCACCCATTATCTTTATCCCCCACTACGCTTTATTTCTAGTTCCCTTTGCCGCCTTGCAACATCCCGCCTCAAAACGCTATTTACTCGAAGATCATACCCTCCTGATTGCCCCATCTATCGAAGTTTTACAACTCACCCACCAGCAACATCAGCGCCTGCGGAATTTACGACAAGATGCGCTGGTGGTGGGAGAACCAACCTTGCACGAAAAATTCAAAAACAACCCCTATAAACTCCAGCAATACCCCTCCGTTAAAGTCGCCGCTGAAAGCATCGCCAAAATCTTAGCAACCAATGCCATTACCGGCAGCGACGCCACTAAAGTTGCCGTGGTTAACGCCCTGCAACAAGTGCGAATTGCTCATATTTTTGCCCACGGACTTTTAGATGAATATCAAAGCGATGAAAGGCTCAATAATCGCATTCCGGGTACCATCGTTTTAGCACCTGCCAATGAGCAAGAAGATGGGGCTCTCAACGCCGCAGAAATCCTCACCTTAAACCTCAATTGCGAAATCGTTGTCCTTAGCGCGTGCAGCACCGGCCAAGGTACGATCGCCGGCGATGGCATCATCGGTTTATCCCGCTGTTTCATTCTTGCCGGTGTTCCCAGTTTAATCGTATCCCTGTGGAAGATTGGCGCACCAGCCGCCAAAGTTGCCATGACAGAATTCTATCAAAATTTAAGCCAGGGTCAAAATCGCGCCGCTGCCCTGCGCTATGCTATGCTAGCCACAAAAGAGCGTTTTCCTCAACCCAAATCCTGGGCAGCTTTTACCCTGATTGGTGAAACCGATATTCTCCCTTTAAACACCCAAAACATCGAGGAGGCTTTACGCAAAATGGCCATTCCCGAAAGTGCCACCCCCGAACAAATTTTTGTAGCCTTTAACAGCTTACTCGACTATTCCGAATCTGCATTTTTAAGCAATCAAATTTCCGGCTTAAGTCTCAATGCTACCGATAGTGTCGCAGACATGGCAGCAAAAATCAAAGCCTGGAGCAAAAATCGTCCCAACCTAGAGGAAAACATCGAAAATCAACTCTGCGAAATGGGATTAGCCGATGCAGATAAATCTAAACCCGAAATCTCAGACGAACGCAAACAGGAACTCTGCCAAAAATTAGAAAATATTAACCGCCTCAGCAAGCCAACTGAGCCTAAAAAGTGAGGTCTGAAATGCAACTTAAAGAAGTCTTACTCAGCCTCTATGCTTACCAGCTAGCCGAATATTTTGATGAAGGTTTACAAACTCCCGCTGAAAATGAAATCATTAAAAAAGAATTGTGGGAAAATTTTGCCGATCGAGTGGCGGTGCAGTTAAACCTTCCTGAACTGCAAAACCTGCGAAATTTACTTAAAATTTACCAGCCAAATAATCCCCCAACCGAGATTCACTCAGGGTGGGAAAACTTGCTAGTTAATAACAGTCCTAATCTGAACTTATCGGCAACTTCCACCCTGCGCGGGGGTTCCTTCCGCGCCCAAAAAATCCAAGATACTTATGTTGCGGATTTATCTCTATTTTATAAAGAAAATACCCTGATTCTTCCCCAAGACTTGCAGCAATTGAACCCCAATGGTTGCCTGTTGCAAAACCACCTCAAAGCTTCGATCGGACAAACTATTTTATTGTATGCCGAACCGATTTTTGAGGGAGATCGGGGTGCAGATGAGGAAAACTACCAAAAACTTGCTGAGGCTTGCATTCAAGGTCTAATAAATGATACAATTAAACCGAGCCTGCGATTAGTTAATACCGGAGAATGGCTAGGGAGTCCCGTTTTTGAATATGACAACGGGGAATTTAACCCCCAGTTTCAATGTCATGTTTTAGTCTGGCTAGCGCGCAACCCAGACAGCTTAGAAAAACAGAAAAAAGAGTTTGATTTTCGCATACAAAATCTCTTTTTATATCGACACAAAGTGTTATATGCTTATTATCAAGGGCGGGAATGGTATGCCGCCGGACAGCGCGAAGCCAGTACCTTAGAAACAAAGCTTCCCACCTTCAGTAATTTTATTGAAAAAGAACCCGAACCAGAAATCAGACTGCAAAAATTAAAACAATTATTAGCTGACACCCACAAACAGGGAGTTGAGTATAGCAAATGCCTGCGATTGGTGCGAGATGAATACAACACCATTGCCATTAATACTGAGAATTTTACCGAGGCTTTAAAGGATCTGCAAACCTTGAAACTGGAAGCAGATGATTTCGGACTCTGGAAAAAGTTTCTCGACTTAGCGCAAAATAAATACCTCAAGCAGCTTGAAGTTGATTTAAATTACCTAATTGCCGGTCAGAATTTATTTCAAGACCTGGTTGCCAATATTCGCGGCAACTTGGAAATTGAGCAAATTGAAGCGGAGAGAGAGATTCAAGAAAACTTGATTGAACAAGTAACAGAAAGCCGGAACTTACAAGAGGCTTTACTGGATTTACAAGGAGAGCTTCAAGAGAACAGTGAAAAAGATGCCATTAGCAGCCGCAACTTAAATATTACCATCGCCGTTGTTGGGACAGGCATGGCTGGGGCGGGTGTAGTTGCGAGCAGCTATGAGTTAATTAAACCTGAAAAACCGTTGCTGATGCCTTGGGATATCAACGCTCATGGTTTACATCCTTTCACTATCTCAATTGGTATCAGTTTACTGATTGGTTTGATCCCGGCTTTGCTGTGGTTGTTAGTTCTCTCTTATCTCAAGTCCAAAAATTCTAGGAACTAGAAAGAACTAGAAAAACATCCCTGAGGAACCAGCAAGACTCTTGGCTGATGAGATTGCCAAGCAAGGCTGAGTTCTGGATGAACAGGGGGTCAAAACGTAAAACGAGATACAGCAATTTTCTGGTTGAAGCGATGCAATTGAGCAGCGATCGCGTCGCGATGCCTTCCCAGCAGTAGACACCGATCAACCCTTGACCCTGACTCCCAATTTACGTCAGGAGGCAGATGCTAACCTCTAGGAGGAGTCTATGACCCGATTAACCCGATCTCCGGTCGAGTTACCGAGGGGAGGTTTAGCTAAGATTTAGCGGTCGCATGAGAGACGAAACTCATCCTTAACTCCTAGACAACGCTGTTTTTCCAGAAGATCCTGTACCCAACTCAGAGTTAACCCCCTAAAATGGCAGATTTCAGAGGGTGATTCTGAGAACCATCCTAGAAAAGTTGATTGTAGTGGCCCAACGTATTGCAATTGCCCATGATACTCACCCGGATTAAAGATTTAACTGCAACCCTTGCACCTCGCTTGATTGAAATTCGCCGTCATCTCCACTCTCACCCTGAGCTTAGCGGCCAAGAATACCAAACTGCTGCCTATATTGCAGGCGTTTTATCTTCCTGCGGTCTCCGCGTTCAAGAATCAGTAGGTAAAACCGGTGTGGTTGGGGAACTCAAAGGTGAGAGTCGTCATGCGGAATGGTTAGCAATTCGCACGGATATGGATGCTCTACCCATTGAAGAACGGACGGGTTTAGAGTTTGCTTCCCGAAACCAAGGGGTGATGCACGCCTGTGGTCATGATGTACATACAACGGTGGGGTTAGGGACGGCGATGGTGTTGTCTCAGTTAGGGGAAGCTTTACCGGGTCCTATCCGCTTTTTATTTCAGCCGGCGGAGGAAATTGCCCAAGGAGCAAGCTGGATGATTAAAGATGGCGCTTTGCAGGAGGTCAAGGCAGTTCTGGGACTGCACGTTTTCCCCACGATTCCCGCTGGATCGGTGGGGATTCGTCACGGAGCATTAACGGCAGCGGCGGATGATTTGGAACTGGTGATTGTGGGAGAATCGGGTCACGGAGCTCGTCCCCATGAGGCGATCGATGCCATTTGGATTGCGTCTCAGGTGATTACAACTTTGCAGCAGGCCATTAGTCGGACGCAGAATCCCTTGCGGCCAGTGGTCTTGACAATTGGACAGATTAATGGGGGTCGAGCTCCCAATGTAATTGCCGATCGCGTCAAGTTACTAGGAACGGTGCGATCGCTCCACCCGGAAACTCGCGAAGCTTTACCGGGTTGGATTGAACAAATCGTCGCGAATGTTTGTCAGAGTTGTGGCGCGACTTATGAGCTAAAATACCGCCACGGAGTGCCGGGGGTACTAAATGACCCAGCTTTGACTCAGTTAGTAGAGGCGTCAGCAGTGGAAGCTTGGGGGCGATCGCGGGTGCAAGTTTTACCTGAACCTTCTTTGGGAGCAGAGGATTTTTCCCTGTATCTAGAACATACCCCAGGTATGATGTTCCGCCTGGGAGTGGGACACCAACACAAACCAAATTACCCTCTGCACCACCCTCAATTTGAAGTTGATGAAGTGGCCATTGTTACAGGCGTTGTCACGTTGGCTTATTCTGCTTACAAATACTGGCAAAAGCCCTAGAGAGGAAGTGAGGGCCAGGGGAAATGGGGAAGGAGGAACAGGAGGAGGATTCAATTGAGCATCTGGTGTAAAAAGTTATACTTTCTTATCCAGAATTCCGACAAAGCCGAGAGAGATAGTCAAAGGTACAAACTTGGCATTTTTCCATTTCCATTCCCCTTCCTCTGGATAGATGAATTGCAGTTCAGTGAGTGAGTAAAGTAGAGGCGATCTCTTGCAATTTAGGGCTATGGCTTCCTCCCAACCACTCAAAGGTCTCGAGCTAATTGACTGCGCTAAAGCAAATGCAATGCAGGGAAGGGCGACTGCTGCTCAACTCTGTGGTTATGGTTCAGATTTAAATTCTTTTGAGCGGCAACTTCAGCGAGCTTGCCAAGAGATTGGGGTAGAAATTAAGGAATTAAGCGACCTGATCACACCGCAGCACCTAGTGAAGCAAGGTCAAGGTATTGAAATTGCTCCTGATACACCTTCAGATTTATAATCAATAGGCTGCTGACTTTCATCCTCAATTTTTCGTGGAGGGTGGGCAAACAGGAAAAGTTTTAACTCCCTATTTCTTTCGGGGATCGTCTTTTTTTTGATTCTCTGCCCCCATTTCCAGCGAGAATTTTTCTAAGAATTTGTTGGTTAATCGCTCAGGAATTAGCAGATTAATTACTGTTGCAAAAATAATAATTTTCCATGATTTTGTAGAGGTGTTAAACTCTCTTAAATTGTTAGATTTTTGCTACAAATCTAATGAATTAAAACATCAGACCTAGCAATTTTAAATACCTCTGGGACCGGAGTTTAATTCCCGAATTCACTTTTTTTTCCTTTTTTTCCATTCCTGACTCCCCACTCCCCTCTTTTCCTCCCCTTTCCCTACATTCCGCTGCAACCAGAATGAAGATGATGGGAAAAAAACTCAATGCGACCGCCCTCTCTACAACAGTTGAGGCTGGATATTCCCACTCCCACTCCTGTGCGATCGCTGGCAACCGCAACTCCTAAAAACTCTACCAGTTCCCTCTCCGTTAAGGGGTCCCTCTCAAGACAGGGCAGGTAGGGCTTTCTCGGTGGATCTGATAAAATTATAAGAACAGTGGTTTGCTGCTTTATGAGTCAAAATTAAGACTCAAAGTTCAAAAAGCAGAGGTGCTGGAATTGCTAGGAGGACAGCCGTGGCTTTAGACCGGATTACGGAATTATTCATCATGGAGGCTGAAGAGCACCTCGTTACCCTAGAACAAGGTCTGGTGGATTTGCAAGCCACGATGCAAGACCCTGAAAATCTGCGAGAGATGTTCCGAGCCGCCCATTCGGTCAAAGGAAGCGCGGCACAGCTTAATCTAAACAGCATTTCGGCGACGGCTCACCGCTTGGAAGACTGTTTTAAAATCCTCAGAGACGAGCCAGTCAGCAAAATTGATAAAAAAACCGAGGATCTGTTTTTAAAAGGAGTTGACACCCTTAAGAATTTAGTCGATCGCCTCAAATCTCCCTTTGGTTTGAGGGAGGATGAAGGGCAAAAAGTGGTGCAAACCATTATGCCTGTGTTTGCTCAACTGGAAAATCGCCTCAATGATTTGGCGAAAGGAAAGGTACCGGTCGATACTGCACCGGGAGCCGCCGTTAAAGCACCTGTCAGTCCATCACCGGCTGTCGCCACTCAGGTGATGGGAATTCTCAAGCAAATGTTGCAGGTGTTTAAACAGCCAGAGTCGGCAGCTTCTCGCAAGCAGCTAGCAGCCGGATGTGACCGCTTGCTACAGTTGGCTGCCAATGTCCCCCCTTGGCAAACTCTCATTAAAACGGCCCAAGCTGCCGTTACCAACCCTAAAAACTCTTATAAAATTCTGGCTCCCTTAGTGATTAAAGAACTAAAGGATGCAGGGGATCTGTTGCAAGCTGGCAAAGCAACGGCGATCGCTCCGAGTAAAAACTTGCGACTGCTCGCGGGTGCTGTGCCGCCAACAAAAACGACGCCGACAACTGCACCTGCAACTGCTAAACAGATCGTCATTCCAGCGGAACCTCAGGCAGCCGCGAAAGTGCTGATCCAAAGCTTTGATAAAAAGCAACTGTCGGAAATTGCTAAGTTACTGGTTCAAGCCATCAAATCACCCGCTTAACCGGATGGGGTGCGACCGCGGAAGATTCAACTTCAGCGACTGTGAGGAGTGGGTGACACGACAACGGCCAGATACTCCCGATAGGCGCAAATCTTGTCGCCTTGCACATCAAAGGAAACAGCAACCTGATTTTGGTAAGGCTGTCCCCGCAACAGTCCCTGTGACTGAAATTCAAAGACAACGGTGCGGTCGTGACTCGTCACTCGCTCTAACTTCACCTTCAGTCCTTCCTGAAACGCGGCTGAAACATACTGGAAGAACGCAGCAGCTCTTTCTTTCCCTACATTTTGACCCTGGAACTGACCGACGGGAAACCAAAAACTAAAGTCTGTCGTTAGCATCTCGAGAAAAGGTTCCCACTCGCCTGTCGCTAAGCCATGAGTAAAATGCTCAAAGGCTTGCTCAGCCGTTTCAACGACTGTCTGTTTTTCAGCCATTTCTTAACTCCAGCAACGACAGGTAGGCTATGCAGGACAGCAACTCGCTTAAAAACTCGAGTGTCGGGACCGCTCATGATTCCCTCGATCCGTTATTTTTAAAATAAGTCAAGGATTGAGCAGCGATTGACCCTGAATCAGGATGTCCGACGATCGAATCTGCATAAAATCATGTAGTTGGGTCGTAGACGGAGCCGGTGCATAGCACCTACCCCCGTAAAACTCAACTTCAGGGGTTTATGGGTCATTCAGCGGACATGATTTCACGACTAGCGCCACTGGCTCGCCCTGTCTCCATTGTCTCACTTTTGAAGATTCGTCAATAAAAAATGACTCCTAACGACACTGATACCTCAATCTCTTCGCCTCCGTTACCCGATAGTGGGACTCGGATACGTCCCTGGGGTACCGTCACCCTTTTAGAGGAAGGTGAACGCTACCGCATTAATCGCATTGAAGTTAAGCCAGCTCATCATATCAGTACCCAAAAGCACTATCACCGTAGCGAACACTGGGTTGTGGTTTCTGGTACTGCTAAAGTGATCTGTGATGGCAAGGAAACACTCTTAATGCAAAAACAATCAACCTACGTTCCCATGAATACACCTCATCGCGTAGAAAACCCAGGGGTGATCCCCTTGGTGATGATTGAAATTCAAAATGGGGAATATTTAGGGGAAGATGACATTATCCGATTTCCAGAAGATGGGGATGAGGATTAAAGATTTGCAGAAAGTTAAGAAAGGTTTAAAGCTGGCACAAGGTCAGCTTTAAGCGTTTTGGAGAGGTTGATTTTTGGTTGGTGACGGATTTAAGTTTTACCCTTCAGATTGCTGCTGAGTTCCCAATTCTAGCGATCGAAATTTACCATCCGGCATGGTTGTATCTTGCAGCAACGCATTCCTCAAATTCACATTTGTCATGGTTGCCCCTGTCAGGTTGGCATCAGTCAAGTCAGCACTATTGAGATTGGCACCGCTTAAGTTGGTGTTGCTTAAATCAGCATCCCGTAGATTAACACCCATTACGTCCATCCCAATACTACCTCGGAGAGGAACCTGGCTCAGGTTGCTGACAGACTGGCGGGCATTGCGGAGGTTAGCGCCCTTCAGACTGGCGCTTTCTAAATTGGCACCCACTAAGTTGGCAAAGCTCAGGTTTGCTTCCTTGAGACTGGCAATGACCATACCAGCTAAGCTGAGGTTAGCACTACTCAAGTCAGCGCGGTCTAAGTTAGCGCCATGCAGTTTAGCTGCAATCAAACTCGCACCCCGCAAATTTGCGCGGGTAAGCTGTGCCTGGTTTAAATTGGCTTCATTCAAGTTTGCACCTCTCAGGTTGGCGCCTCGGAGATCCAATCCTCTTAAATTAGCACCGCTGAGGTCGCAACTGGGGCATTTTTTAGTTTCTAGTAATTGTTTGAGGTGTGCAGGATTTTCTGCTTTTGCCTGTCCTGCCAAGCTCAGGCCGATCAGTAAGACTGTCGTTGTCAAAATACCTACTTTCATCTCCCCACCCTCACACAGTGCTCTATACGTAAATATTGCGGGATCTCTCTGCTGTTTCTGGTGATAGAAGTCTTGAGACCTTGTGACAATTCCGACCCCCTAATGTGATTTAAATCACAAATGATGGCGATTTAAATCACTAAAAGGGTAAAACCTTGCTGGAGAGAGGAAATGCTCAACAATCAGCTAAGTACGGGATTTTACGGCTCGATCGCGATGAAGGTACTGAGATGAGAGAGTGGATAACGGTAAAATTACTAAGTTTTTCATCATGAATTGAAGGAACTGTAATGAGTCATGGACTCTTTCTTAAACAAAATTTAACTCAAGGTTGGCAATTGGTAATCAATTCTGTAACTGCAAATTTTCTCCAGAATTACTGAGGATTAATCACTGCTTTTCCTCTAAAGTTGCCACCGGAAAACTAGCCCAGAAACGTCTCAAAATCCTGTTCAAAGAAATCTCCCCAAGGACCAAAACTAATTTGGCGCGATCGCGTCCACTCAGCCCTCAGTGCCAAGCGAGTTGTCAAGTCCACCGACTGAAACGCTAGTGCTTTGCCCAGGATTGCCGCTAACTCCAGCCCCGCCATGAGTACCGAAATTCCCTCCGGTGCAACAGAGTCAACTTTTTGCAGATCGACAATAACCCCTGACACAGTAACTTCTAAAGCTTGTTCAATCTGGGTTTGGAAATCTAAGGCACTCACGCCAGCTAGAGAGCCATGCGGTTGTAGGACGATCGTATGAGTATTCGCTACTCTTAAGTAATAGGTGTCTTCAGCAGTCTGCATGGAACCTCCCCATTAAGTCCCACCCTGTAGGCTGGGAATCTAAAATACAAGTCTAAGAATAACGCTCTTGATTCAGGAAAATAAACAGATATCCATTTCTATCAGAGCCTACAATGAGCCACAAAGCTCTGAGAACTATCACCAGTAAGAGTGATTTTAATCACTGCAACTGTTCTCTTCAACCTCTGCGATCACCATGACAGCTCTTGAACCGCGATCTGGTTACACCCTACCTGTATTTGCTTGTGCAGTTGCACTAGCGGCCCTGCGATACTTACGCTCGAATATTCCCCCTTTCCAGACAGTATCGATTGATTTAATTGAACCTGCCCAAATTGCTGAAATTCCCATTGAACAAATAGCCTTGCTCAAAACCAATGTTGCTTTAGCGATCGCTCGCTCCGATCCCGGGGACAATCTGGATCTAACACAGCATACGCCAGTCTGGGCGATGGTGGAATTGGTCACGGATGAGGTCACGGACGAAACCAATGGGGGATCGGTTGATAATCCCGATCGAGCAATTACCATTTGTGGTGGTGAAGGTATTGGGCGTCACAAAGCAGACGGAGCGCCCGCGATTTATGCTTATGCTCAAAAGTTATTGCGACAAAATCTGAGTCGCGAACTGGTACCGGGAGAAAAAATTACCGTCACCCTAATTCTGCCAGAAGGCCGTCAACTGGCAGCCCGCACCTCTAATGAAGCGTTTGGTGTCGTAGAAGGGTTGTCTCTACTAGGGACTTCTGGTATTTCTCAACCCTTGAGCGCTCCGGGTCAATTGGCCGCGTTCCGCGAAGAATTGCTCGCCAAACAAAATTGCTTTGACTGTTTAGTCTTCTGTATTGGCGAAAATGGCTTGCACTTGGCTCAAAAACTGGGCATTCACCCGGAGCGCTTAGTCAAAACTGCTAACTGGCTGGGCCCGCTTTTGGTAGAAGCTGGATTTCAAGGGGTGCAATCAATCTTGCTCTTTGGTTATCACGGTAAATTGATGAAATTGGCAGGGGGAATTTTTCACACTCACCACTACCTCGCAGATGGACGACGGGAAATACTGACTGCTTACTGTACTCGTGTTGGGGTACCTGGTTCAGTTTGTGCGGAAATTTTTGCCTGCCCAACCGCAGAAGATGGCCTGCAACGGCTACGGATTTTGGATGCTGAGACGGGTAGTCATTGGGTTGAACAGGTTTACCGTGCGATCGCCACTCAAATTGACCAGCGCTCCTCTGACTACATCTTTACTCACAGCCAACGTCGCCCCGCCATTGGTTCGATTCTATTTGCACGCGATCGCACCCTGATCGCCAAAAGTGAAATGGCCGATACACTTTTCCCTCAAGTTTGTTAATCTATTGTGAATATCCCTAAATTGAATTTAGACCAACAGCTCAGGGCTAAAAGGTACTGAGCAAATCAACCTGACTCCCTCAACCTTGCTCCCAAGGTTTCCTACTAGTGGCTAACGACTAATATCCTATTCTCTTGTTTCATTTGTCCGCGACCCATTACTGAATGACTAAAGGCAGAACCAGAAGAAACCCTCAGTGCTAAGAGCTTGCTTTCCTGGATTCTGCGCGATACCAGTTACCAATTACGAACTAGCCGTGACTACCCAAATAGAAACTCAATCCTCTATTGACAGCTCTGAGATCGGGCAAATCAACCGTCAGATGCTCGTGATTCTGGACTTTGGTTCCCAGTATTCAGAGCTGATTGCTCGCCGCATCCGCGAAACTCAAGTTTATTCAGAAGTGATTCCGTACCGTACCACTGCTGAACAATTAGCGACTCTGAATCCGAAGGGGATCATCCTCTCGGGGGGTCCCAGTTCTGTGTACGATGAAGGCGCTCCCCATTGTGACCCAGAAATTTGGAATTTAGGCATCCCAATTTTGGGAGTCTGCTACGGGATGCAGCTCATGGTCAAACAACTCGGTGGTGAAGTCGAGCGGGCGAAACGAGCTGAGTATGGTAAGGCTTCACTGTTAATTGATGATCCCACAGACTTACTGACCAATGTAGAAGATGGCTCGACCATGTGGATGAGTCACGGGGATGCTTGCGTGCAGTTGCCAGCAGGGTTTGAGGTCCTCGCTCACACGGAGAATACCCCCTGTGCTGCGATCGCTCACCATGAGAAAAAGCTCTATGGCGTTCAGTTTCACCCAGAAGTGGTGCATTCGATTGGCGGTTTGGCTTTAATTCGCAATTTTGTGTACCACATTTGCGAGTGCGAACCAACTTGGACAACAGCTACGTTTGTTGAGGAATCCATTCGCGAAATTCGGGCAAAAGTAGGAGATAAGCGAGTCTTGCTGGCACTTTCTGGCGGTGTGGATTCTTCTACTTTGGCGTTTTTGCTATATAAGGCAATTGGCGATCAGCTCACCTGTATGTTTATCGATCAGGGGTTCATGCGGAAATATGAACCAGAGCGACTGTTGAAGGTGTTTGGCGAACAATTCCATATCCCAGTTGAGTATGTTAATGCTCGCGATCGCTTCCTCCGTCAACTGGAAGGCATCACCGATCCCGAAGAAAAGCGGAAGCGGATCGGCCATGAATTCATCCGGGTTTTTGAAGAAGAATCGAAGCGCCTGGGTCCCTTTGATTACCTAGCTCAAGGTACTCTCTACCCCGATGTGATCGAATCTGCCGATACCAATGTCGATCCGAAAACAGGCGAACGGGTGGCGGTAAAAATTAAGAGCCATCACAACGTCGGCGGCTTACCCAAAGATTTGCGGTTTAAACTGATCGAACCCCTGCGAAAACTGTTTAAGGATGAAGTGCGAAAAGTCGCTCGCGCGATCGGCTTACCTGACGAAATTGTCCAACGTCATCCTTTCCCTGGCCCAGGACTGGCAATTCGGATTTTAGGTGAAGTAACCGCAGAACGGTTAAATATTTTGCGGGATGCTGATTTAATCGTTCGCCAAGAGATTAACCGCCAAGGAATGTATAGCGAACTTTGGCAAGCCTTTGCAGTTTTGCTACCAATCCGCAGCGTCGGCGTCATGGGCGATCAGCGTACCTATGCTTATCCAGTAGTCTTGCGCTTTGTGAAAAGCGAAGATGGCATGACAGCAGATTGGGCTCGTGTCCCCTATGATTTGTTGGAAACCATTTCCAACCGCATTGTCAATGAAGTTCGGGGTGTTAACCGGGTCGTTTACGACATTACCTCGAAGCCACCTGGAACCATTGAATGGGAGTAATTCGTTTAAGCTGAGGCGTGAAAGGGAAAAGGTGAAGGGTGAAACGATCGTGCTGTTCACTTGAGGAGAAACTCGATCGCTATCTCCTTCCCTTTGCCCTGTGGGTGTGGAAAACTACTGATATTCTGTGGAAAAACCCCCTTTTCCTGTGGAAAACTATCTGTTAAATCCAGAGCGACGACTGAGAAATTACCCAAATTTAGCAATCCAATCAATGAAGCAGGATGCAAACAGTTGAGGGGAAGCTCGGCTGTCACGTCGCTCCATTAATCTGTCATCCGGTAGATGTTTCAGTTTTAAGGAGTCTTGACTGAATCTGCTGGTGGGAATCCTCTAGAAGGAATGCTCGGAAGTTGTCGCTCTCGCTCCTCTAGATTCTTTATCTTTGTGCCTTTTGACTACTGGTTTCCTGTTCCCCGGAAGGATGGTAAGTAATTTCGTCAGAGTGATAAGTTGGTGGCTCGACGTGAATTAAAATTCGCACAGGACTAAAGCGCTCTTCTAAGTGAGCTTCTACTTCTTCTGTAATTTGATGGGCTGTTTCCACATCTTCGGCTGCAACAATCAGGTGCATTTCAATAAATACTTGTCGTCCCACGACACCGCGAGAAGCGATCGAGTGGCAGTTGAGGACTCCTGGGACTGCCATGACGATGTCATAAATGGTTTCCGGTGCGACCGCCATTTGATCCACCAACCAAGGGAGATTTTCGATTAACACCTTCCAGCCACTGTGAAAAACCAATAGAGCCACTGGAAATGATAAAACGACATCCAATAATTGGAGTTGAGGCAGATTCCAAACCTGACCCTGCCAGACACCTATTAAGCCTCCAATTACCATAATTGTCACCCAAACATCGCTCATTGTATGTTGAGCATCCGCCACTAAAATAGCGCTGCCAATGCGTTTACCAACACCCCGTTCGTAGTAAGTGACAAAAATATTAATGCCTAGTACCAGTAACAGTATCCACAGTTCTCCTTGAGTAATGTTGGGAGGATGACCACCTTTTAAAATTCTTTGAACGGCACTGCTGAGAATTTCAAAGCAAGCGATACCCAGAAAAGCTGCGATTGCTAAAGCACCCACTGCATCAAATTTCTGGTG
>JBLNEP010000057.1:0-20198 GCA_050262755.1 Actinomycetota bacterium
GTATTTCCAACGATCGTTTTGGAAACAAGATTGGTATCAACAAGTAGCCGCGTCGCGAAAAAACCATTCGCTAAGTCCATTGATATTTGATAATAAGCCAGGACGGAAGTTGTTACAGACAGATTAAAGGTTTGTGACAGACCAGGAAAATCTACCCAAGGGGCAGAAATAGGAATTGCTTGCGATGGCGAATTCACCCCTCCAACTGCGTATGAAGTGACTCTATAGGCAGCAGCTTTGATGACTCCTGCAATGTCAAGCTTGGCCTGCGGAGAAGCTGTGCCGATTCCCACATCGCCATTATTAATGGCCATCTGAACGATACCACCGCCCGGATCTAAGGCAGCACTATTATGAGCGCCTCCTTGATACCAAGCAAAGTTTCTAGGAGTACGGAAATACTGCGTGTCTGTTTGCACGCCGATGCCAGAAGATGGCTGCGATAAATTGATCGCTTGCCCGATATTTTGACTGAAACTGAGGCTACCCGCGATCGTGGCGTTACCTGGGCTGCTACTGGAACCAATCGAAAGGCTGTTAACTTCCAGGCGGCCAGTGACACTCAGATCGCCGGTGAGAATCGCTCTACTGCTAGCACTATCGCCAGCCGAGCGCAAACTGGGTCCTTTTCCCCCGACAGTAGGTAAAGACAATCCCGAATATTGCCGCGCGGAGTTATCAACCGCAACAATCCCATCGGGAGTGATGGTCAAGTTTGCTAGCACAACTGCTTCAGGAGGCAGTGTCGATCCTGCCAAGACAGCTTGAATTTGAGGTTTTTCTTGCCAGCGTCGATTATCTTCTGTGCCGTCTGTCGCCAGATCGGATTCGATTTTTTGGTAGGAGATCGACAGGGAAACAGAGCGACTTCTGAAACTGGCAACTGAAACGATTTGAGCAGTCGATAGAACGATGAGCCGCCCCTTTATATCAACGGCTGTGCCGGGGCTAACGCTGACGCGATCGGTTCCTGCACCTGTCACTGCCAGACCTTCACTAATCCCTGAGACTTGCAAAATGCGACTGAGGCGGCGTAGGCGATCGATGTGATATTTTTGCTCATCGATCATATCCTGGTCCTTAAGAAACTGGCCGTCATAGTAGCGGAGTCTCTTATCTACATAATCGGTTTGTTCGTAATTAGCTGCCATTGTTGTTATTCTGGCTAAGATTTATGGGACGAAAAGAGGTCAAGGAGAAAAAAATCAGCTTGGAAATCTAAAGCTCACAACTCTATAACCATGAGGCTTCTAGTAGAGTTATAAGCGCTTCCCCCTACTCTTCCGGGAAATTGAGGTTCTGTACACCATTGAACTTTAATGGTATGAGGGCCCGCATCGAGTTTGTCGAGCGCGAACATAGTGGCATCGCCCAGTTCCCAACCATTATTGTGATATTCGTGCCAGCTAAAAGCCTTTTGTACGTTATCAACAATAATTTGAAATCTGGCTCTGACTAAGGCTTTTTCTACTCCTTGGATCCCTCCCATATTAAACAAAACTAATACAAAATTCTTGCCATTAGCTGTTATAGTTAGTGTCATTTTAGGAATGTCTTCCCATCCCCAGGATACTGTCGAGACAGGATCGTTTGCGATGATTTGAGTTCGGAAATTGTCAGACGTAATTTTGCCCCCAACAATATCGCCGGCGGTAATGCTACCACTACCAAGGGAGAGACTGCTGCCAGTAATGCTACCACTCACTGTGAGATTGCCATTAATCGTGGCGCTACCTGCTGTGAAGTTGCCGTTGCCAAGGGAGAGGCTGCCACCTGTGATGCTGCCGCTGACAGTGAGGTTGCCATTAATCGTGGCGTTGGCTGCGGTGATGCCGCCGGAACCAATCGAAAGCCGATTGACATCCAGGCTGCCCGTGACGCTGAGATCGCCCGTGAAAATGGCTTTATTACTAGCGCTATCACCAGCCGATCGCAGGGTTGGGCCTCTGCCGCCTGCTGCTGGCAGGCTAACGCCCGAATACTGTCGCACAGTGGTGTCAACGGTAATGATGCCATCTCGATTGATGTTTAGCCTTGCCAGCACGATCGCGTCAGGAGGCACTGTTTCCCCGTCTGCAACCGCTTGAATGAGAGGCTTTTCGTGCCAGCGGCGGTTGCCTGCGCTTCCTTCTTGGGCGCGATCGGTTTCGATTTCTTGATAGGAAATCACCAGGGAAATCGGCTTACTCCTATAGTTGGCAACGGAAATTTCCTCCTGCGTTGCTAGAACGATGAGCCGCCCTCTAGGGTCAACGGCTGTGCCGGGGCTGACGCTGGCGCGATCGATTCCCGCGACGGCAACCGTCAGGCCTTCGCTAATCCCTGACACTTGCAGGATGCGGCTGAGGCGACGCAGGCGATCGACGTGATATTTCTGCTCGTCAATAAAGTCTTGGTCTTTGAGAAACTGGCCGTCAAAGTATCGCAGTCTCTTATCTAAATAAGTGGGTTGTTCATAATTCGCTGCCATTGTCTCGGTCCCAATATTGTTTGTGCAATCTAGCGTTGATTCATCGTACCAAGGATGGTTGTCTCCCCGATAATAATTCCAGTTCTAGTTGGCAATCCTGCATTTTTAATTTGCATACTTGGCACTAATACCTGGAAGGAATAGAACGTGTGAGCGGGCTTTTGTAAATCTAAAATCGTTTTGGCAATCTGCTGCTTGCGTCGCAAGTTTTCTGCCGTTTCGCTCAACGTCATTTCTACTTGAAAGTAGTGGGCTGGTTGGTCAAATTCATAAATATTAACTTCTTCTCCTGTATAAATTTCAAGCAATTTCTTAACACCAGCTTTCGTTCCCCGCAAGCGGTAGATCGGTATAATATTGCTGATAAATTTGCGTTTAAAATCTTCGTCCCACTCCTCCTGCAAGCTAGCAGCAACCCAAGTCGCAAGCCAGGCTAAAAAATCGCTGGGAGCAGTTCCCGTTTCTTCTTGAGAGAGGCCGGGATTGAAGTAAGTGTGGATGCTATCGATATACTCCTCTAATCCTGGCTGGTCGGAGATGGGATCGTTCGGTTCTCTGGGTGTTAGCCCGCTTAAAATCCGTTCGATTGCCAGCAGAAAGCGCCCTAAAAATTCATCTCCTTGTTGCAGGGCAGGGAGGTATTGCAGATAGCTACTTATTCGCTTAGGTGGGTTATTAGCCACGAACTTGCCAAGCCTCCTTCAGGGTTAATTGAGTAATTTCCACTGCGACTAATTCGTTATCTTTGAGGAGAACTTGCTTGCTCATATCTGTGTCAAGGGTTCCCCTGCCGAGGGTACTATTTACGCCGAGAATTAAGCGATTGGGCTGAGTGCGGCCGCCGTCGCTGCCAAGCTGCATTGTCGGATAGATCACATTGAGGTTTAATGATTCCACGTAGTCCACGCCTGGGACATCATCGAGCAATTCGTTCACTTCTGAAATATAAACGCTGCGGCCAAAAGGCCAGCCGCTACCGTCAGCACCGCCAGTGAGGGGGTGAAAGAAGTTATAAATGCTGGATTCAACGCGCGATCGCACGTCTGTTAGCTTTGCCCCTCGTTCGAGAACCAATTGCACCTCCATCTTCAGGGGTACATATTCAGCGGCAACAACGTGATGCTTGGTTGTCAGCAGTCGTCGCTCGTCGAGAAAGCTCCACAAAGCTGTTAGCAAAGCCGGTGAAGGTGGAGGCGGAAATTGCCCTTCAGGAGCGTCTGTCACCACCGCTAAACTGATATGTCCGGGAGCCTGCGCTGCTCGCGTCGCTGGGTTTCTCAACGCTAAATTCCGTTCGGGAATGCAGCGGCATCTCCGAATTTTTCCTAACACTTGCGCTGGCGCTGTCTCGTTCCAATCTTGAGTTGCCAGACACTCATAATCTTCTGCCGTTACCGCCCGATATCGCTTTCGTAAATCGAGAACTGTTTCGCGGAGGGCAACCGAGATATCGCCTTGTAATTTCCATTCCGGCCCATTGAGCAGCTTGAGGAAAGCCTCCATATTTTTATCGGGAACGCGATCGACCCGATAAAGAACCATTTCTGTCAGCCATGCCAGCAGCTCAATTAAAACGATCCCAGTATCGGAAGGGTTATGATCCGTCCATTCTGGATACTCAATGGGGATGAGGGCCGTGGCTTCGTCCACCAAGTCCGCATAATAGCGGTCGTCTAAATTTGGTAAAGGGACTGGCATTTTAACCTCCTCTGACGGGCAAAATTAAGTTGACTTGGTGCGCGCCCGAATAAATTAAGAACCTATCCCTCCTTTCAGGAGCCAATCGATCTAAAGACGGGCTATCAACGGTTAGAGATTCAACATAATCAACTCCCTCCACTTTTTCTAAAATCCCATACAAATCTGACAAGTGCGGCTGACGGCCAAAATCCCAGCCTTGGCCCTTGGCTCCCCCCGTCAGCGGGTGCAGAAATTTGACTAAAGCATTCGTTGCTGCTTGCTTGATTTCATCCGCTTGATCGAGGGAAAGGGGAACCAAATTAACGTTAACGGTGACTTCCACCCAGTCAGGTTCTGTGATTTGTAAATTCATGGCAGGAGGGCAGCGCTCGCGCAGGTAATTCTCCACTCGCTCCATTAAACCGAGGCTGGGTGTCGGCTGCCGATTGGGGCTGTTCGGTACGATGACTAAGAGAACTTTACCAGCATCTCCTACGCCGCGATAGGGGTTGCTGGAGCGTTCAGACAGCGCAGAAGGAGCGGGAAATTCTGTATCTAAAGACCCAGTCGGGTAAGTAATTTTAACTCTAACGTTGTTGCTCGGTTCTCCTGAATTGGTAAAGGTGATATTCCATTCTTGACCCGCCGCAAATTGTGCCGCAGTCACGGTATAAGTCGCAGTAGGATTGCTTTGAGTTAACTGTTGAGAAAGGTAGGGATTTGATTGCCCCGGCCCGCTGATTTTTGCTTGCAATATCAAGCCCTCTGGAAAATTGTTCAACTCTACTTGAATGTTCCCAGGTCCGTTGAGATTGATGCGGTAAATGGGCAGCCAGTCCAAGCCGTCAATCGGGTCAAAATTAGGCGCGATCGCCAGGGCGCGAGCAACTTCTGTTGACGCTTCTATTGCTAAATCTTCGATGTCTTCAACGGTAACGGCGCGGCCTCGGTGGCGCAATGCTTTTGGCCCGCGCTCTTTGATGCGATCGGTCGATTCTTGGTCAGCGCCCCCAGTAGCGGGTTCTAAGTTGGCAGCGCTTTCCACGTAGGGGACAGTGGTTTTGAGTTCGGTAATTGTCAAGGCAGGGCAGTTGCCGCGATTGCCACCGCCGGTGCGGTAGGGAGCGAGGCGGATATTATTGAAGCCGGGAGGCGGGATCATGCCGCGCAGTCCGTCGCCAAAGTAAATTTCGCCCTTGACGCGATCGATGACGTAGTGGCGATCGCGCTGGCCTGACCCGTAGAAGTCGGGGACTTCATGCCACGTAACCCAGTAGCCCTCGATTTGCCCTTGGCGATCGCGCGTGGCAGATATCGCCCGCTTCCCCTCTAGTCTTTCCACTGCTGCCTTTTCCACCAGCGGGAGTTCCCCGATTTCAAACACTTCTAGGCGCTGACCGAGCAATACAGGCACTTGGGCGGTGCGGTAGATTTGAGCGGGTTTGCCGTCGCTCGAACCGAGCCCTTCAACGGCGATCGCCATCGCCTGAGACGCCCAAACTGTATTCGTTAGCAGCCGTCGCCAGCGGGGAGGGACGTGGAATTCGCCGCTTTCCCATCTCACTCTCAGCCAGTACAGGGATTGGCCGAATTCGCTCCTAGGGGCAGCATCTAGCGGTGCAATAAACCGGATAAGACCGCGATCGCTAAAGGCGTCCGTTTCATCTTTAACGGCCAGCGGTACCCACCCGCCAGGGGCGCTATATTCGTAGATAATCTGTGCGGATTGGGTAACAGAATTGCCGCTGGCGATTTCACCGGGGAGGGGAGGCTCGACTTGGAGGTAGAGGCTAATCGTGCGATTGGGGAACGGGCGATCGAACCCTAAATACAGCGTGGGGCGGGTATCGGTGCTGCGGGTGAAGGGTTGGAAGTTAGAGCCGTCGTTTAAGAGTTCATAGGTGCGATCGCTATAAATAAAATCGTTGTAAGTCTGGCAAGCGGATAGAGTAATGTCGCGCGATTGATAGCTATATCTCATCCGAATGGATTGCAAAGATGGCGCTGCAAATGAAGCTGGCACCGGCTGAATTACTATCTGATTGCTCGCGTTGGTTGTTTGGTTGAAAGTTGCTTCTACTCCATAATTACCTCTCACTAATCTGGCTCGCACCCAGTAAGTTGTCACGCCGTTTACCGTAGCTGGCTGTATTTGCGAAGGCAGGGTCAATGTAATTAGACCCTCTTGAGTCAAGGCTAGAGTGGCATCGTTAAAATCAAAGACACCGCTAATTCTAGGATTCGTCACGCTCGATTGGCCGAGTCTTTCCCAAGTTGAACCGTTATAAGCTTCCCAGGCAATTTCTGCGCCACCATTTTTGTTAACAGGCAAGCCACTAAGTTTAACATCGAGAGTAACAGTAGCTCTCGGTTTAGCAAAAGCTTCTTTACTGGCCAGATAGAAGGTATCATTGAAGCGTGGCTGTTGACCAAAGGGATAGAAATCTCGGCTCAAATCGAGGAGGGCAGAATTGAAGTAACAGGAATCTAACGGCATGAGAGTATTGCGCCTAATTTCCATGCCAGTCAAAATCGCATCAATGAAGGGCAAGGTTTTAGGTGCAGGACCATTTAAACCAATCCGCACCCATGCTGCTTCTACCCCGTTAATTGTTGTCCGTGCAGGTGCTGTGAAGTTAGTAATGACAGCTTCTAATCTATTCTTATCTTGAACAAAAATTGTTGGCTGTAAGAGTACCCAAGTGATGCCATCCCAGTACGACCAAGTGAGGGGAAGCTGGGCAAGTTCAGCAGCTTGAGTTGAGTAAACAATGATGATGACCGTTTTGTTTTCCGGTAGGGCAAAAATGTCATCGCGAGCGAGATAAACGTAATGCTCTATGGGCGAAACGCCCTCAAAAATTTTGAAGGCTGCATCTAACTGACCTGTAGCTTGGGGAGTGCGATCGCTATATTGATCGGCTCCTGGGTCGCGGCTAAATACGGCTTGTAATTGTGCGTTTACGAGTGCTAAATCGCGCTCTGTTTCAAAAATGACTTCTTCTTCTCCTTCTGCGGCGGGCGGGGCTGCAATTTGAGTGCCAGCCGGGACGAGAGCATCAGGAGGACTACCAGGAACTAACTTAAAAGTAATCGGAACTCGCGCTGGCTGCGGGGGCAGCATTTGCGTGCCAATAGCGTCGAGAAAGGCGAGAAAATTTTTCTCAGGAACTTGATTGAGGCGATCGCTCACCATTGCCGCCATCCGCCCAAAAATGCGAATCAGCGCCCGACCTGCATCTGGTTTGCCATTCGGAAGCGGCCGCCAAGGTGTAAATTCCTGGGCTAATTGTTCCGTCTGAGCAACAATTTCTGGGTAGGTGCGCTTATCTATTTTGGGAGGCTGTTCCGACATGGCAATTACTCTAGATAGAAGGGATAAACCAAGTTGAAGCGGTTGTTAGTAGTGCGAACTCGGTAATTAATTTGAATCAGCAGTTTATTGGGTTGTTCTGGGTCGGAATAGGCATCGATATCGAGCAAGTCAATGCGCGGTTCCCACTCAATTAATGAGCGCTCAACGGAGGCGATCGCCTGTCCCATTGTCCCAGCGCTATTGTTAGCAAAGACGAGATTGTGAATGCCACAGCCGAAATCTGGGCGCATCAAGCGTTCCCCATAAGCAGTGCTAAGAATCGTCCAAATTGACTGGCGGACGCACTCATCATATCGCGCCATTTCTACTTGACCGGTTGCATTTAACTGTACTGGGGATGTCCATCCCACTCCTAAGAAGTCAGCGTTCATAAATAAGGGGGAAGAAAGGGGAAAAGGGGGGAATAGGGGGGAAGAAAGGGGAAAAGGGGGAAAGGGGGAAAGGGGGGAAAAGGAAAAAGGGGGGAAAGGGGAAAGAGGAAAGAGGGGGTTGGTTTCTTGTTTGAGAAACAAGTTTACTTGAATTACATGGCTTTTACGCGAGTTTGAGTTACTAAAATATTCAAAGGCGTTCCTGTGGGAATTGAGACAGCTATACTATCTTGCAAAAGCACTGGCTGTCCCATGACTTTAACCCTCGTTGAAGCGCTCACCCACTGAGCGATAATGCAGGGCCCAACATTGACCGGCGGTATCGGATTAGAGCAACCTGCAACTATGTGGGGGACTGATTGGGTAGCAACAGGTTGGCCCATCACTTTTACCCGCTGGTTGGGTACAGTTGGCTGCGCTTGCCCGCCGTGAGCGCAGATTACAGTTGCACCCAAATGTAAGAGATATCCTGGCATTAAATCACCTCCAAAGCACCATCATTAACGTTAACTCCCGCCGCAGATTTCAGCGCCAGGCCGCCATTCGCTTGAACGCTACAAGTGGTATTTGCTTTAATTTCACAACCTTGCTGCGATTGCATTTTTAAATTACCATCGGCTTTAATTTGGCAATCTTGCTCAGCTTTGAAAATCAAATTTTTCCCTTCAATGGCAACATCACCGTCGCTGCTCTTAATGGTAATTTTTCCTTTTGCTTCAATGGTGATATCTTCTTCAATTTTAATATTAAGAGTCTTCTTTTTAGAATCAATCACGATTTCATTTTTGTCTGTGCGGTCGCGAATGATAATCTTTTCTTCATCTTTCGTATCGTCCAAAATAATCTGATGCCCGCTGCGAGACTTAATCACGCGCAGGTTATTCTTGCCATCGCTATTTTTTTCCGGTGGCTTATCTTTGCCATTCCAAACAGACCCTAAAATATAGGGAGATTCAATATCTCCGTGAGCAAATGCTACCAATACCTCGTCTTCAACTTCCGGCAAAAAATAAATTCCCCGCTCTTTTCCCGCCATTGGCGTTAAAACCCTCGCCCAATAACTTTCATCCTCGTCAGAAAGTAGGGGAAATTTAACCTTAACTCGCCCCAAACCATCATCGTCTTGGTTATTGGTAACAATGCCCACTGTCAGCCCATAAAAACGCCCCTGCCGTTCGGGTACCGATAAAATATCCGAGAGCATATTAATTCCCATCATGCTGCATTCCTCCTAACAGAAAATTTGGTGAGATAGCCCCGCTCTTTCACATAACTGTGAATTGCAGAAATGACGTAGTAAAATCCGCTAAACCGCCGACCTAATCCAGTCATTTCAACGACGCTACCAGCGTGTATTTCAGGATAGCCTAAACAAACTCCTTCACCCGTAATATAAGCGAGTGCCATGTCATTAAACTGCCCCATTGCTATCTGGTCAGCTTCCGCTTGAGTCGAGACGGGTTCATTAACAATGATATGACTCGTTTGCCCAAAAGCTTTATTCACATTTTGCGGCCCAGTGGTCGAACCTTTCATCGTTGTCGTCTCATTACCAGCACTCGCTTTGCCAGTAAATGCTTTTTTCTCCTTTAAGTTCCAGCTATGTACTTCCACCTGCCCAACTTGGTTCATCGAACTCAGACGCGGAGAAAATTCTAGTAAGTCTTCTTCCCGCTTCAAAGTTACTATTTTTTGAGTATCATTCTGGTGAGGACGGAAATACAAGGTTTTATTTTCAACGACGACTTCATAGCCGATTCGCCTCGCCCTTTCTAGTAAAAAATCAAAGTCAGTTTGGTTGGCTTGCAGGACATAATCTAGTTTAATATTAGTATCTTTAACTTGCGCCTGCAAGCCACGTTCTGCTGCAATTTGGCTAGCAATTTCACTATCTTTCATTTTCGTAAACGAGCGAGTTTTTGCACCTCTTAAAAGTCGGTGGCGCAAGTCATGACCGCGCACGGTTAAACTGGGCGCTAATATATCCAGTTGAAATTCTGGTTCCAAGCCTGTAATTTCTCCCCCAATCAAACTAATTAAATTATTTTGATATCCCATTTGAATTTCTAGCTGATTTCCGATATCAAATAAGCTGTCATCAACCCAAGTTACCTGACTCTTAATCGGGTCCCAGTTCAGGAGTTGCAAAGCAAACATTCCGGGCGCATCCACATCTTCAGAGACTGTGATTGATTGGATCTCAGCTTCTGCTTTGATCGGCAGGCGAGTACCATTAATCAGTATCTGGATTTTAAGGTTAAGTAACTCAGCATCTTTGAGAGTAGGCATAGGCGGGAAGGGGAAGGGGAAAAAAGGGGGAAAGGGGAAAAAAGGGGGAAAAAGGGGGAAAGGGGGGAAAAAGATAAAGATTTAATAATTCGGTCGTTGATTTAGAGCTTTGATTTGATTAGCTATTAATCCACTTAGTTCTCTAGCTTGATTATACATTTTTGTGTAAGCCTCTCGACCAAGATCGTTAATTTCTAAGGCTACCCTTATTAAACTGCGAATTTCTCCAGCCGACCCCTTCGCAATACTTAGAAAATGCAGATATTCTTTACGAGAACTCCTTTCAAACCCTTCAGCAATATTGGTAGGGACTGATACGGCTGCACGCCTTAACTGATCTCTTAAACCAAAGTCTTTACTCAATTCCCCCTCTTTCGTCAATAAATATATTTCTTTAACCAAGTCTATTCCTTTCTGCCATACAATTAAACTCTCAAATGTTTCAATTTTTTTCTTTTCCATATCTGTTCCTTGCTATCTTTTTGTCTTTCCCCCTTTCCCCCTTTTCCCATTTTCCCCCCTTACATCGTGCTGCCAAAGCGGAGAGGGGGAACGGTTAACACTTGACCCGGAAAAATCGCACGCGGATTGTTAATCTTATTAACTTCTGCAATCAGCCGCCAGAGAGTAGGATCGTTATATTCTTCAGCAGCAATGCTGCTCAATGTTTCTCCGCGTCGCACAATGCGGATAGGGTCATCAATTGGGTTTTGATTTTTCTTCAGGTATTCCAGTGGCACCCACTCTTCAAAGGTGCAATTCAATCGAGCGCGGACAGGGGTACCATCTTCGAGAAAATGAGTGAGCGTTTTCGTAACTTGCTTTAAAAATCCTTCTAAAAACCAAGCGTAACCTTTCCCCCAATTCAGGCGACACAAGGGTGGTCTGTCTAAATTACCTTTTTTGCGGGTGAGGTTGTAAATGTTTTTAGTGTATTTCTGTACATCTTCTGGTCCAAATCTACCCAAGGTTGTATCGAAGAATAGCTCGACGACTAAAGTCGCTGGCATATCTCCGCCAACGAGTTGGCCTTCGAGAATGTTGCCCCCAATTCTAGAAATTTGAATTTGTTGGGGATTGTACAGCACTGGAACAGGCGGACCAAAGGTCGGGTAGTTTTCTTCAATCGCTATTTGTAATTTTTCTAACGCCATCGCCCTTGCCCCCTCCGCTCATTTTCTATGGCTAATCGCCGGATTAGTTTGCGTTCAATTTTGTCTGTTAAAGCTTCTACATCTATTTTTGGTTGCTTGTTAGTTTCTGGCATACTATTTCCCTCAGCGTTGCCTGCATTTGCTAAGGGATATCTGGCACTGGCGGCGCTGTATTGTGAAACCGATGTTTCCCCTGGGCTGGCTGGGTTATAGTTTGCTTGCCCGATTGCTGAACTGTACTGCTGAGAAGTTAAATTTTGAGGGTTATTTTGAGGGTTATTTGCTTGTTTTTGCCCTGCGAATGAGGGTGGAACTGATAGGATTAATGGCGTGCCTAACTCAGGCGGACTCGTCTTGCTCGGCAATGCTGGTGCAAACACCCCACCAGCATCCTGATTTGGCAGCAGCGGGTGCGGCTGCGACTGCAACCAAGAGCGAGGGCTATTGGCCACCTGCACGACGGGTAAGGGCGACTCTGCACCGCTGGTTGCTGGCGGTTGATTCCCTGTTGCTTCTGAAATAGTGGGAGGTAGAGGCTGCACTTTCGGGGTGCGATCGCCCGAAGTTGAGCTAGGATCAACTGCTAAATTTGGCGTTTTCGGAGCAATGATGCTGCGATCGCCATATCTTGCCCGCACTGTAGGCAATGGAGGAACCAGAGTTTGGGACGGCTGGGAGTTAGCAGGCGTGAGGCGAGATGGCTCCGCAACGCTAGCACGATCGCCTGCATTACTTTCACCCGTCAAGGGTCTAGCGCGGGCGATCGGTAATTGCCCTGCCTGATTGGGTCCCATTTTTCGCTGCACGATCGCCTGGGAAGTGCCTGGAGTTGGCAATGTTGGCAGCGTTAAGCTGGGTATTGCAGCAGCATTTTGACTGGCATTTTGGGAGGTTGAGAGTGTAGTTGGCTGCTGTGGTGGTGCCTGCATTTGCAAGTTCTCTTGACTTCTCACTAGTGGCAGGGGCGAGCTTGGTAGTTCAGCCGGGCTCTCACTAGCGCGATCGGAGGTTGACAGCGCGGTTGGCTCTAGTTGCCTTTGCACTCGCGCTTGGGTACTGCCTGGGGTTGGCAAGGGCGAGGTGGGCGTTACAGCCAGGTTTTGGTTAACATTTTGTGAGATTGAAAGATTGGGTAGCTGCTGCTGTGGCTGTGATTGCGTTTGTGAGCTGTCTTGACTCTTCACTGCCAGGGGCGAGCTGGGCGTTGTAGCTGGGTTTTGGTCACTTTGTGAGGTCAATAGATGAGGTAGCTGCTGTAGCTGTGCCTGCGTTTGTGAGCTGTCTTGACTCTTCACCACTGGCAAGGGCGAGCTGGGCGTTACAGCCGGGTTTTGATTAGCACTTTGTGAGGTTAATAGATGAGGTAGCTGCTGTAGCTGTGCCTGCGTTTGTGGCCTGTCTTGACTCTTCACCACTGGCAGGGACGAGCTGGGCAATTCAGTGTTGCTCTCACTAGCCTTTTCAGAGGTTGATAGATGAGGTAGCTGCTGCTGTGGCTGTGCTTGCGTTTGTGAGCTGTCCTGACTCCTCACGACTGGCAGCGATTCCGCCTCGCTGTTCGCTGCTGGTATCCTTGAGACCCCAGCAAAATCGGCTGTCTGAATGAATTTTGCTTGTACGGTGGGAACAGGAACCCGCTGAGCAATAGGCGGATTGGCAGGCGATCGCACGCCCCCACTCGCTCCAGTCGCCTCACTTTTAACGGGTTGCGCGTATACGATCGGCGTCTGAGTCGCTGATAAATTTCTCACGCCCGATAAGTGACGCTCCAACTGTGGCGGCAGAGAGACACGGTTGGCAAATTGCTGCGATCGCGCCAAGATATTCCCAGCAAGCTGGTTGCGATCGATGACTCCCGGTTGCACCGCAGGGCGCAACAAGCGCTCTTGAAACGAGCGATCGATCGCTTCTTGCCAATTCCCGCCGCTCGCAGGTGGTTCCATTTCAGCCATAAACCAACCCCAAACTCAAGAAAGGTTTATCAATACCTTCGTGAACCAATTCCATCCTTTCAATGGCGACGCTACTCGTATTATTCGCATTTAATTGAGGCCCCACCCACTTCACCGGATAAGCATTTTTGAAGTTCCACCACATCACCGGTAACCGCTTTTGATTCAGCAAAATAATCGTACCATTCTTCCGCTGAACCTTACCTGATACAGTCGTTTGATACCAGAGCCAGAGGAGATCGACATCTGTCAAGCCTCGACTCAAGACTAAATTCGGATATCGAGCTTGTTTCGGGAAATAATGGATATATCCATTCACGCCCCCTTCTGCATAAGACTCCAGCTCCATTTCACTTTCTAACCCGCCAACCTCCGTAAATCCTCCCGCCACTAAGCCCCCAATTTCAATAAAGAAATTACAGCTCATGTACGGGTCAGAGCGGATGCTCTTCGGTCCAATCCCAGAGGCTCCCTTTCCCCCGATTTTGTAAACCAAACTGTCCTCCTTATTGCCTCTAATAACTAGAACCTAACTGTTCGTTCATCCTCTGATTCATGCGGGCAATTTCCGCAACCCACTGCTGCCTTTCCCGGTGGGCAAAATTCGCGATTTGCTCGTAAGACCAATGGAAATGATAAGCAATATATGCTACCTCTTCAAACAGCCGTTCTGAAGGGTAGCAAACTACTCCCCCACCGGCACAGTTTCTACCTGAAACTCGCCTTGGCAGTGGGGACAAGTGACTAAAAGACGGCTGTGACCATTTTGGTTAATCCGCTGGTAAAAATCTTGCAAGTAAACGAGATCGGCTGAGAACAAATTCTCAATTAATTTGGGATTAATGTGAGTTACCGTCCCCAGGCGAGTGATGACTCGCGATAGAAGAATAATGGCAAGGTACGCCGGATTTGCTTGTACGCGAGGGTCTTGGATGGGTGCAATCTCGTCGTAAGCAGTCGCGAGTCGCATCGACCCTTCTCGGTGAATATTTCCCTCTGGATCGACATAACCTTGCGGGAGAAAAAAAGGAAATTCTATCGGCTGCATATAGAGGAAGAAAAAGGAAGGAGGCAGAAATCAGGAATACAGGATTGGAGATTGGTGGAGCACAGCGGAACCCGACGCTCTTGTTGGGCTCCGCTACGCTTCACCCAACCTACTTTAGCCACTCCTACTGTTAACAGTTAATCTGAACTTACGACCATTTATCAACAGTAATCCCTTCATAAGCAAGTTCTAATCGTTCTACAGAAAGCGAATTATTGCCAGCATCTAACTCTGAGATAGACCAACTAACAGGCCAGCAGTTTGTCAAGTTCCAGCGAATTTTTTCTTTGCCTGTTTCATCTAGCAAGACAATGGAAATTTCCCGCCGTTCCACCTCACCTTTCATAATTTTGGCTTTCCACTGCCAAAGTTCATCGTTGTTGGTAGTCCCTCGCCTTAAAGAGATATTTTCATAACTATTGATGCCAGGGATTTTACGAACGTTGGGCGGATCTGTGCCTTCTCGATAAACAACCGGGGCTTGGTTCACGCTCAGTCCCGAACATTCCCGGAAACCAGCATGGATGATGCCGTTCCATTCCACATAGAAATTATGCGAAAAATATGGATCTGGTCTGTGAGGAGGTTTAATATCTGGCATACTGTTCCTTTAACTCAAACTAAATGATCGAACCAACAAAAATCTGTCACTTTTTCCTTTTACCCCTTTCCCCCTTTTACCCTTTTCCCCCCCTTTAAATTGGTTGGCTAAGAGTAACGCCAGCATTACCGTGAATGAGGCGGACAACGATAAATTCGTTAGGAATAGCGGGTGCTAATCCAATTTCTGTCACCACTGTCCCCGCATCACGAATTTCTGGCGGGTTGGTTTCGCTGTCGCACTTGACATAAAATCCTTCTTGGGGGCTATTGCCTTTCAGCGCTCCTGCCTCAAACAAAGATTGTAAGTAGGTGATTAATTCGCGTTCAATGCGAACCCATAACTTATAATCATTTGGCTCGAAAGCAACATCAGCGAGATTGCGATCGCACCAACGTCCAACGGTTAAGAATAAGCGTCGCACGTTGACATAGCTCCAAGTGGGGTCAGAACTCAAAGTTCGCGCTCCCCAGATGCGAATTCCACGTCCTTTCAAGGCCCGCAGGCAGTTAATTTTTGCCACTTCGCTCTCAGGGTTGAGGGTGGCAAACTCAACCTCAGACAGGTCAATTTGCACGTCTAGCACGCCTTCCATGAGGTAGTTAGCGGGGGGTCTGTGAACGCCTACATCGCGATCGCACTTCGCATAAATCCCCGCAACGTGGCCGCAGGGGGGAATGTAACCACCGCTTTCGATCGCGATCCAGGGAAAGTACAGAGCACCGCTGTCACTCTGCAAAGCTTGTCGGTGTTGCAGGATGTCCGCAAGACGCGACCCCGCGGGGAAGCTGGGAGCATCGAGGATGGCGAAGCGCTCACCCATGCGATCGCAGTGTTCCAAAAGCGCTTTTTGCATTTCCTGCACCTGCTCTTTTGTGACCCTGCCACTCAGAATATCGGGCGCACAAATTAAGTCAACCGCATCAATAGATTCCAACTCTTTCAGCGCTTTTAATAGCGCCTCTTTAAGTAAAACTTTCTCCCCTTCTAACCGGACTACATAACATAAATTCCCGCCATTGCTGAAGAAACCTTCTACAGCATGATACAAATATCCTCCTAACACTCTTCCCCCAAACGTTTCCACAAACTGCGGCCACAAAGTCAGCCGCTGCGGCTCATTAACAGGCCCTTTTTCTGCAAAGCCGAGGAATGCAGCCACCCCTGTAATTAATTCAGGAGGGGGAGCCGGGAATATTTCCTCTTTGTAAACGCCTGGGAATAACATAGGGAAGGGGGAGAAAAAGGGCGAAAGGGGGAGAAAAAGGGCGAAAGGGGCGAAAGGGGAAAATGGGGCGAAATTAGTAGAAAGAAAGGAGGGCTTTTCTTTTGTCGCGATTTCTGCTACTAACAGAAGCACTTAAGAGCATGAAAAAAGCCAGTAAAACCCCTTTTTTCCGTTTTTGCCTTTCCCCTTTTCCCCCTTTTTTAACTCGCCTCTGGCCCTCCCCATTGGCTAATGCGGAAGATTACAAATTCGGCGGGTTTGGTGACAGCAACGCCAATCACTGTAACGACTTGACCGATATCGCGCAATTCAGGAGGGTTTGTTTCTTCATCACACTTGACAAAAAAAGCTTGTTCCGGAGTAGTGCCGAATAAAGCGCCACTGCGCCAAACAGTCAGCAAAAAAGCATTGACGTTGCGACGAATTCGCGCCCACAAATCCGGTGCATTGGGTTCAAAAACTGTCCATTGTGTCCCTTCATCAATCGACTCGCGCAAGTAGTTGAATAAGCGACGGACATTGATGTATTTAAACTCTCCATTCGCATCACCGCCAAGGGTACGAGCGCCCCAAATCCGGATATTGCCATTGAGATTTCGGATGCAGTTAATCCCGTGAGGGTTAAGTCCATCCTGTTTGGCTTTACTAATATTATATTTGAGTCCAATGGCACCAAGGATTGTTTCATTTGCAGGCGCTTTGTAAACTCCCCTTTGCGTATCAACTCGCGCATAAACTCCCGCTACGTGACCGCTCGGTGGCACATAAATTTGAGCGTTGCTTGCTGGGTCAAATACTTGAATCCAAGGGAAATATAAAGCCGCATAATCGGAGTTAAAAGGTTTGAGGGTATTCACTAAAGAAGGGCTGCTCAAATCTACCGTTTCTGGGCTGTCAAGAATAGCAAAACGATCGCCTAATTTCTGACAGTGATCGCGAATTGCAGTGAGAGCCGCTAGACTGGTAACACCAGGAGCAGCAACCAGTGCAATTTCATCAATTCCCTCGAAACTTTCTAGAGCTGAGCTGATTTCGCTCTCGCTATTAACCGTAACAATATAGCAGCGCACGCCCCCATTTCTCAGAAAGCCGTACACTGCATGAGCCAAGATATTTTGCTGGACGCTGTTCGGGGAAAAGTCGCCAAAAAACTTCTTAAATTCGCTGAAGTTTGTACAGAGTTTAACTTCACCTTTAGCTGCGAAATCTGAAGGAGTTGAGGGGGTGCTTGTACTGGGTGAAGAAGTCGTGGCAGAGGTAGTTTCAGAAGTAGTCGTTATGCTTTGAGGAATCACCCCAATGAACCCTGCTATACTTGTTCCAACTCCTACAATTGGCGCTGTTCCTGAGGGAACTTCCTCAACGTAGACGCCCGGAGATAAATAGGTTGTTGCCATCGCCTTGACTCCTTAACTAAACAGTGGAAACTGAAAATTTTCGCTCTACTCCTGCAACTTTTATGAATAGGAGAAATATTGACACATATTCGTACTTTGTTTGACTCTCTACCCCTTGTCTGAGAGTGACAGAGCCTCGATTTCAAGAAGTGTCACCCCGGTAATCAAGCACTTGCGGAAGTGCTTTAAGTTTTTGCCAGGGATAAATTTAAAGTTTGCACTTCACCTTGACTGAGTTCGGCACTTTGAGAAGCTGGTTGAAAGCCTCGCGCAGAAATTTTTAGCGTTACAGACCGCTTTAAGGGTGGTTTTGAGGTTTCTAACTCGCCCAAATAATAATTCCCCTTGCTATCTGTAAAAGTGTAATCTAGACTGCCGTCAATTTGGATTTTAGCCATCCCGATCGGAGCTCGATCTGCATCTACAATCTGACCTTTAACACCTGTGGATGGTAGGGCTATGTTAACAGCATTTCTCGCACAATTCCCCAGGGAATCGTAGGTGACAGTTGCTGTAACTTGGGCTGTGCCGTAGCGCGTGCCAGCACTCACTAGCGATGCGACTAAGGTATATTCACCAGCAGGTAAATCCAGAAAGTAAAAATATCCATCAACAGCGGTTAAAACTCGATCGGGTCGATGTTTTATTGTCTCCCAATCGGGATAATATTGTTTTGAATGCAGCGCCAGCCACTGTTTAAAAGCTTCTGGCATTTGCACTATTTGCACTAAGACACCTTGAATTACAACTCCACTTTGGGCATTGCTGACTTGTCCAAAAATTGCCACTTGATGGCGTGTGCGTTGCAACTCAATCCATGTTGACAATCCTCGCACCTCCTCTCAGTCAGGGGAAAAGTTTAAGGTCAAGACTAAGGGTCAAAAATGGTTTTTTCCTGTCCTCTTTTTCTTGATTAAATTTGCTTGTCCACTACCAACGACACAGTCTCTGAGGTTTCTTGAACCTCTACCGAGATCGTGACGGTGTAGTTGAGAACTGTCTTAGGCTGCCCTCCCATTGCCTGCCAGAATTCTCCTAAAGTTTGCAACTCCGAGGGACGCAGGCTGTTGGTTCGCAGGGGAGGTTCTTGTCCTCTGAGATTTCCCTGGAGTGCCTCTTTGGGAATTTTGGGGTAGCGCACTAACACTCTCATCACTTCGCCAAGTAGGCGGTGTTCTGTGGGGGCATCAGTACGCTCGACTGGCCAAGCTGAAATTAAGTAAGAGCAGTCTACTCGCACGGGGGGGCGCTTTTTGGCCGCTGTTCCGTTGCTGTAGCGCTCTACTGACCATTCACTGCTCCGCAATTCCATGTTTTCCCGCACTTCGTACAGGAAGAAATCAATCGCTGGCAGTTGTACCTTGGTTGCAAACTCGCTGTCGGGAGTGGCAAAACTAATCGTTACCCGTTCTGCTAGGGCAGGTGGGAGTTCTTGCTTCAGGAGTTCTTCTAAGGTTTTATCCAGGTCGTCGAGCATAGTTTGCTTCCCTGACTGATTTCTGGCACTAGACCTCGCGATCGCAGATTTTACGTATTCTTAGGAGCGGTGGGTTTTTATGTAACTCTATCGAATCTAGATACTTATTCTGCTGGTCTGCCAGATTTATTTGAGCAGTTTAAATGATTTCTTAATAAAGTCGGTTTTATTGTTTTTTATGAATCATTGTTAAACTTAGTTAAGAATTATATATTTAAATAAAAATATTCTTTTTAAAAACTGATTTTTTAGGGGAAAAGGGGTTCAGAAAAAAAACGAAAAAGGGATAGATTTTCCTGAATCCTTGACCCTTTCTCCTCCGATTCCCGATTCCCCGTTCCCAAAAAATCTATCCTGTAGCACTGGCAGCTATCGGGTATTGTACTTTGCTTGCTTTAGGAGCTGGTGTTCGCATCCAAGATTTTTAGCAAGCTTGTTTCTTTAGGCTTAGTCGCGATGATAGTGGCTTTGCTTTTCCCTGCTTCTGTCCAAAATGACCAACGACTGAACTGTTCAAATAAGTCAGGCGGTAAAATGGTGTCTCGCGGTTGATACTCGACTTTAGAACGGACTTTATGCAGACCCTTGGTGTTCAGTCTCCGGTCAAATTCTGGTTCTTCATACTGTACGTTATTAAAGTCATGTTCAAAGTATTCTTCTCCGATAAACTGATAAATAATTTTCATGGTTTCGGCTGGATTTTCTGTTAACACTTCATAATCTACAATGAGTAATTTATCGCTATCTTCACTATAAAAAGCTTCTTTAAAAGCGTTATAGGCAAAGCCGACCAAGCGATCGCTCTGACTTAAAGCTTCAGTTCTACTGTAGACAGTGTTACGTTCTGCTGAGCTAAAAAATAGCCGGGAAATGTCAAAGGCATTGTTGCGGGTCAATCGCTCAATACTGTCCATAATCCAAGCAATATTTCTGACACAACAAATAACTTTTGCTGAGGGGAACAGCCCTTCAATAATCGACAGCTTGCAGCACCAACGCCGACTGGTATCAAAGATAATTTCTCGCTCGGAATGGGACTGATAATAATTGGTAAAAATGCTTTTAATCATCGCCCGCTTTTGTTCAGGAGAAATGAAAACACTACTTTCAAATTCTTCGCTCATCGCTTCCAACATCTGCTGTACGAGAAAGCCG
>JBLNEP010000058.1:0-35922 GCA_050262755.1 Actinomycetota bacterium
CAACAGAAGTTTTAGTCAAAGAGTTGAATGACGGCGACATTAACTGGATGCTGGAAATCGGCCAGAAACAGCAATTAGCATCCGGAGATATTTTATTTCAGGAGCAAAGCGAGATCGACGCTTTGTATGTCATTTTAAGCGGGACACTAGCGGCTGCGATTGCTAGCAGTAAGAAAAGTGCCTTAGGACGAGCTTTTGCTGAACTAGAAGGGGATCAAGAACTAGAACAAGAAATCGACCGCTATACAACGGGTGAGGTATTAGGCGAAATCGCCTTTCTCAAAACGGGACCTTCTGTCACCCGAGTCGAAGCAGCCGAAAGAACCGTTGTCCTAGCCGTTCCCCATGAAAAATTGCTAGCTAAAATCAAGCAAGATATCGGCTTTGCTGCTCGATTTTACCGAGCAATTGCAATTTTGATGTTAGACCGCTTTGAGAAACTCATTAAACAATATTCTCGCCGCAAAAACCTGCAAATTCAACCCTTGCACGACGGTCCTTTAACCTTTGGTGAATTGAGTGATAGCGACGTAGACTGGCTGAGCGAAAACGGTCTGGTGGAAAAAGTTCCCGCCGATACCATCTTGATTCGAGGAGGAAGGCCCGCAGAAAACCTGTACGTGCTCCTTGAAGGCAGTTTATCGGTTGCCATTAGTGAAGATAAACGCAATACTCTCACCCGCGTTTTTGCTTTGTTAGAAACGAGTGACCAAAACACGCCAAGCGAAGAAATTCCCGAACGAGAATTCGCTCGCTCATCCCGAGGAGAAATGCTCGGTCAAACCGCTTTGCTTGACTCTCGCCTGTCCAGCTTTACCTTTAAGGCGATCGAAGATTCCCTCGTGCTAGCAATTCCCCGGCAAAAACTATTAATTAAACTGCAACAAGATCCTGGCATGAGTGCTCGCTTCTACCGGGTAATTGGGATGCTAGTGGCAGAACGATTGCAAGGACTGATCAGTCGCCTAGGATATGGAAAAAGCTCCTATCAACAGGGACAAAAACTCTCTCTCGATAGCGAGTATGAAGATGAAATTAATTTGGATGTCATGGATAACATTACTCTCGGTGGTGCTAGGTTTGATTGGATGCTCAGACGCCTGAAAGCAAGGAGAATCATTTAATGGCAGAACAAACTAATAAACTTTTTCGCCAAGAAGCGCTCGATCGCCTCTCTTCCCCAGAACGACTCGATCAACTCATTAAAGTAATTAATCCGAGAGATTGGCTGCCACTCGCAATTCTCGGAGTTTTGACAGTAGCAGGCGGTGTTTGGAGCGTTGTCGGACGCATTCCCTTAAATGTCAGCGGTCAGGGAGTTTTAGTTGTACCTCGTCGCGTCGTCCAACTGCAAGCTTCCACCGAAGGGCGCATTCTTAAGCTCAATGTCCAGCCAGGAGACCAGGTCAAGCAGGGAGATGTAATTGCCATTATCAGCCAGTCAACCCTGGAAAAACAACTTCAGCAAGAAAAAGATAAACTGACTGAGTTGCTAGAGCAAAATCAAAGAAGTGCAACGGCTCAAAAACGAACGGCCGAACTCGAATTAGACAATATTCAGCAGCAGCGAGGGAATCTCGAAGAAAACCTGCGACGAGAAGCAATTGTGCCAGAATTGCGACAACAAAATTTGAAGTTACTTGAGCAAAATCGCGACAATTTGATCGATAGACGGGATAGCTTGAAAAAAACTCTGCCCAGCTTACAGGCAAAGACAGTCAAGGCGATCGCCGAAAACCGCAAAAGCCTCCAGGAGCGACTCAACCAAATTAAGGCAATGCTGCCCAGTTTAAAACAGCGTGTCGAGAGCCACCGTCGCCTGTTGGAAGAAGGCGTCATTGCTCAAGATGTGATGCTGAATGCTCAACAAGAATATTTTAACAGCGTGGCTCAAGTTTCAGAATCAGAAGCACAACTCAAACAATTAGATGTTCAAGAAGTAGAGAGTCAGCGACAATACCAGCAAAACCTCAATGAAATTGACAATTTAAACGTTCAGCTCCAACAAATAAACGCACAAAAATCTGAACTACAGCATCAATACCTGCAAAGCCTCAATCAAGTGGATGACCTCCGAGCAAAACTTGAGGCGCTCAAAAGCCAAGAAGCGAAATTAAAACAACAAACCTTAGAATCCAGTCAAGATCGAACCAATCGCATTCAAGAAGTTAAACGAAGAATTGCTCAACTCGAACAAGATTTAGTCGAGAAAAGCAAAGTGATCAGCCCTTATACCGGTCGCCTCTTAGAAGTCGCAGCAGTCCCCGGTCAATTAGTGAACCCCAGCACGCGCCTCAGCGCGATCGAAACAGACATCACCAATGCAGAAGGCAATCAACTGGTCAGCCTTGCTTACTTTGCAAATAAAGATGGTAAGAAAATTGAACCGGGCATGAAAGTTCAGATCACACCCAGTATCATCAAGCGCGAGCGTTATGGTGGCATTGTCGGTCAAGTAACCAGCGTTTCGCCCTTCCCCGTCACCCAACAAAATATGGCAACAATCATCGGCAATGAAAATTTGGCGGAGAGTATCGTTACCAATATTACTCATAGCGGTGGCGATGCTCCTTTACAAGTGATTGTTAAGCTAGAACCCAATCCTCGCACCATTAGCGGCTATCAATGGTCTTCCTCAGAAGGGCCACCCATTAAGCTTTCATCTGGCACAACTGCACAAGTGCGAGTCAAAATTGGTGAAGTTGCACCGGTCTCTTATGTAGTACCCATCCTGCGCTCTTTTACAGGCGTTTACTAATAAAAAAAACCGAGAACAGGCAATCCTGTTTTTCTCTGTTCTCAGGAGCAATCTTCCGGTTTCGCTTTCATTTGCTCATTTACCCTTGCCCTCAGCGCTTACGTCGATGATGCGTCTTGCCTTCTTAAAAAAATTTCTGCCGTCCCGCAAACCCCCACGAGTTCGCACACCCACCCTGCTGCAAATGGAAGCAGTAGAATGTGGTGCAGCTTCTTTAGGAATTATGCTGGGTTACTACAAGTGCATCGTGCCGTTAGCGGAACTGCGACGCGAGTGTGGAGTCTCGCGGGATGGCAGCAAAGCCTCCAACGTTTTGAAGGCAGCCAGACAGTATGGATTAAATGCTAAAGGCTTTAAAAAAACAATTGAAAGTCTCCAAGAAATCAAGCCTCCTTTTATTGTCTTTTGGAATTTTAACCATTTTTTAGTCGTTGAAGGCTTTGGCAAAGACTGCGTTTATCTCAATGACCCAGGAACAGGACCGCGAACTGTAACCCCAGATGAATTTAACCAAGCTTATACGGGTGTTGTCTTGGTGATGGAGCCTGGGGAAGGCTTTAAAAAAGGTGGTAGAAAAAAGGGAATTGTTGAAGCGCTGGGAACTCGCCTCGCCTCCTCGCGGGGAGCGATCGCGTTTAGCTTACTCGCTGGATTGCTGCTGACACTGCCTCGCTTAGCTGTTCCAGCCTTTAGCCAAGTTTTTGTCGATGAAATTCTGATTCAAGAACGGCAAGATTGGGTGCGCCCTTTGTTATTAGGAATGTTGATCGCGGCTGTCTTGCAAGGACTGCTAGCCCAGGTGCGACTGTCCTACCTGCGACGGCTGCTGATCAAGCTATCAGTTAGTATGTCAGGCCAGTTTCTCTGGCATACCCTGCGCCTGCCGATCGGCTTCTATGCTCAACGCTTCGCTGGCGAAATTAGCAGCAGAGCCCAGCTTAATAATAAAGTTGCCCAGATCCTTTCAGGGCGATTGGCCACCACTGCGATCGATACAGTGATGATGGTTTTTTATGCTGCGATCATGTTCCTCTACGACTGGCTGCTGACACTGATTGCGATCGCCTTTGCCACTTTAAATTTCGTCGCCCTGCAATCCCTCTCCCGTCGTCGTGTTGATGCTAACATTCGCCTTGGCCAAGAGTTAGGTAAAGTTTCAGGCGTTGCGATTAGTGGCATTCAAGGGATAGAAACCGTCAAAGCTTCCGGAGTGGAATCCGACTTATTTGCAAAATTTGCGGGCTATTACGCCAAAACAATTAACGCTCAGCAAGAACTAGGGTTGCCAACTCAGGTGCTGACCCTGCTGCCCACCGTACTCACTGCACTGGCAACAGCCTCGGTGTTAGTCGTGGGTGGTTTGCGTGTCATGAACGGTACCCTCAGTATTGGGATGCTGATTGCTTACCAAGCGCTCACCTTGCAATTTCTGTTGCCCGTCAATAATTTAGTCAATTTTGGCAGTACGCTGCAAGAATTAGAGTCAGACTTAAACCGCCTTGACGATGTGTTGGAAAACCCGATCGACCCGGAAGCCAACCGCACAGAAGTCAGGATAGAGGATCGGAACGTCAACAGTCAGAAACAAGACCGCTCTCACTGGTCACCCCTTGGGACTCCGACTCTTGAGTCCTTCCAACTTCAGGGATATGTGGAACTCCGCAATCTGACCTTTGGCTACAGTCGCCTTGATCCCCCGTTAATTGAGAACTTAAACTTAATCGTTAAACCAGGGCAACGAGTCGCGCTAGTCGGGGGCAGCGGTTCTGGCAAGTCCACCGTCGCCAAATTGGTGACAGGGTTGTATCTGCCTTGGGAAGGTGAAATTCTCTTAGATGGGACTGCGCGCGACCGCATGCCTCGTTCAGTCCTGTCCAACTCTCTGGCAATGGTGGAGCAAGAAATCTTCCTATTTGCGGGGACGGTGCGCGAGAATCTCACACTCTGGGACTCCACGGTGCCGGAAGCAGACTTGATTCAAGCTTGTAAAGATGCGGAGATTCATGAACTGGTTCTCAACTTATCAGGCGGATACGATGCTCAACTCAGTGAAGGGGGGATGAACCTGAGTGGCGGACAGCGCCAGCGCTTAGAAATTGCCCGCGCTTTGGTCAGAAATCCCTCGGTGCTGGTGTTGGATGAGGCAACGAGTGCTTTAGATGCGGAAACCGAGTTGCTCATTGACCGCAATTTGCGACGGCGGGGTTGCTCTTGCATCGTTGTCGCTCACCGCCTGAGTACGATTCGAGATTGCGATGAAATTATCGTGCTAGAACGTGGCAAAGTGGTGCAGCGGGGTACTCATGAGGAATTGCGACAGCTTGGGGGAGCCTACGTCCAGTTGCTAGGCATCCAAGAGTCGCCAGCGAATGCTTAAATCATCAGAGATGACTGTTTCGCGTTTCCCCATTCCCTTTTCAGTGGAGGCAGCACGTTATGCTTAACCCAAAATTTCGCGAAGTCAACCGAATTAAGGGCAATCAACCCTTGCTGCTAGATGACCCTGAGAAGGTATGGGTGGTTCAGTCAGGAGTGCTTGCTGTCTTTGCCACTTCCGTGGAAGCGGGAGAACCCCAGGGCGATCGCCGCTATTTATTTAGCGCGACTGCTGGCGATACCTTGTTTGGCAGCGCTCTCGCACCCAGTTTAACCGTGGGAAAGCAGCGCGGTTTTCTGGCAGTCGCAATTGAAGAAACAGAATTGCAACTGGTGGCCTTTGCAGATTGGGCGACGCAGGGGGTGGGGTCTGAGTCTGGCTCGAAGTTAACCTTGTTACAGACCCATGCAGCGGCCAGTCTTGACCGTTGGATCTATCAGTTAGGGGTGGCACTGAGTCAATTTTCAGCAACACTGCCAACCAATGGGGTGCTGGCGTCGGGGTCCCACTTCTTGTCGTTACAACCACAGCAAAGTTTGCAAGCGGCCCAGGGTCAGGTGAGTTGGGTGGAAGTGCGCCAAGGCAGTCTGTGTTGGATGGGGTTAGAGGATTTGAAGCTAGAAGCGCGATCGCCCCTGATCCCCCTTGCTGCTCAGATGTGGCTAGCAGCCGAAAAACCCGTTGAGGTCAGAGTTTTTCCAACCGCAGAGTTAGAGAGTGCCTCTCAGTTAGGGGAGGGTTTAGCTCAGTACCTGGCTTACTGGTTTCACTGTCTTAATTTAGGAGAACAGGAAGCTAGAGAGGCCCAATATCGTCGATTTCAGGAACGAGAACGCCTGAACCGCCAGTTAGCTCAAACGGCCCTGGGAGAATTGACCGCAGTGCTGTCCCCGCAGCAGCAGGGATTTTTTCAAGAGGGAACGCCGTTATTGGTGGCAGCGGGTGCCGTCGGTCGAGCCGTGGGAATTACGGTTCGTCCTCCGGGTCGGTCGGAAGATTTGAGCCGAGTGAAAGATCCGTTAGATGCGATCGCTCGTGCTTCTCAGTTTCGCACCCGGCGCGTCTTGCTGGTGGGCAACTGGTGGCGACAAGAGAATGGCCCCCTCCTGGCTTACACCTTAGAGGAGGACAGTCGCCCGATGGCGCTGCTGCCAACCCAGGGTCAATATCGCTACCTGCTGTTTGACCCGGAAGCACGAACCCGCACCCCTGTCACGGAAGCCGTGGCGCAAACGCTGTCGCCTGTGGCTTATATGTTTTATCGGCCCCTGCCGAAATTTGTGGACAGTGCGCTGCAAGTGTTTTTATTTGGGATTCAGGGGTATGAGAAAGACCTGATTGCGATTGTGATTTGTGGGATTTTAGGCACGCTATTGGGAATGCTGACGCCCCAAGCGACGGCGATTTTAATTAATGATGCGATTCCTGATAGCGATTCGATGCTTTTGTGGCAATTGGGTCTGGCTTTGTTTGGGGCAGCTTTTGGGCAAGCGGGGTTTCAATTAGCCCAAGGAATTTTGACCCTCAGAGTTGAAAGTGCAGCCGATGGCACGATGCAGCCGGCGGTTTGGGACCGGTTGATTAATCTCAAACCAACGTTTTTCCGCAAATATCCTTCGGGGGATTTGCTCAATCGTTTGCTGGCCGTTGGTCAGATTCGCACCAAGTTGAGTGGGGCAGCGCAACGCTCTTTGTTAAGCGGGGTGTTTTCTTTGCTCAATGTGGGGTTAATGTTTGTTTACAGCGTGAAGTTAGGGCTGATTGGGTTGGGAATCTCGCTGTTGGTGGCGGTTGTGACCTCAACGGCTTCGGTGCTGTTAGTTCGCCAACAGCGGCAGCAAGAAGCACTGGATGGACTGCTGACGGGGTTGATGGTGGAGTTGATTAATGGCGTTGCGAAGCTGCGGGTGGCCGCGGCAGAAGAAAGGGCATTTGCGGCTTGGGCGAAAAAGTACAGCCAGCGTACGACCCTCACTTCTGGAATTCAAAGAATTACTGACAACCTTTCGGTGTTTAATGAAGCGGTGCCGCTGGTGTCCTCGATGCTGATTTTTTGGTTTGCGATTTGGTTTATCCAGCAAGACCAAGGGCAAGGACTGCCAGGCGGACTGTCAGTGGGGACTTTTCTGGCGTTTAACAGTGCCTTTACAGCGTTTCTTTTGGGGGTCACGAATATTAGCAACACCCTGACAGAGATTTTGGAGGTGGTTCCCCTCTGGGAACGGGCTCAGGCGATCGTGCAGGGAGAAACTGAATCAGACCCCTCGAAGGCAGATCCCGGACGTTTAACAGGGCGAATTGCGTTGGATCACGTGACGTTTCGCTATCGGGAAGATGGGCCTTTAATTCTGGATGATGTGAGCATTCATGCAGAACCCGGGGAGTTTGTCGCTTTAGTGGGGCCTTCGGGGAGTGGTAAGTCCACTGTATTTCGATTATTGTTGGGTTTTGAAACGCCCCTGAGCGGGACTGTTTATTTGGATGGTCAAGATTTGGCCGGGTTGGACGTTCAAGCAGTACGGCGACAGTTAGGCGTGGTGCTGCAAAATGTCCGCATTTCTTCGGCTCCCATTTATGAAAGTATCACTTCTGGAGCGTTAATCTCGCTGGATGAAGCCTGGGAAGCAGCACGGATGGCGGGGTTTGCTCAGGATATTGAGCAGATGCCGATGGGGATGCACACGGTGCTGAGTGAGGGCGGCACCAATCTTTCTGGGGGGCAGCGACAGCGACTTTTAATTGCTCGCGCTCTGGTATCAAAACCTAAAATTATTTTGATGGATGAGGCAACGAGCGCGCTTGATAACCGCACTCAGGCGATCGTTACTGAGAGTTTAGACCGGATGAATGCAACTCGGATTGTCATTGCTCACCGCTTGAGTACGATTCGCAATGCCGACCGGATTTATGTGGTAGAGTCGGGCCGCGTTGTACAGATGGGGACTTTTGACGAACTGCTCAAACAAGAGGGGCTATTTGCGAGGCTAGCAGCGCGACAGCTCGACTGATCGCACGAGAATTGAGCGCGAATCCATAATTTTTGTTTTTCTGGTATCGTGAAAAGTTTTAATAAAAAAGGGTGAGCTCAGGACTGATTGCAATAAAATGTAGGGAAATCGATAGAACTGCAAGGTTTAAATTCTGAGGGACAATGACAGATCCTCTCACAGAGCTTCGGCAACTTTTGCTAGAAGACCAAGAATTACGAGAAACCGCGATGCAGACAGTGCATCTATCAGATGGAGAGATTCTCTTCAATCAGGGCGATCCAGGCGAGGCTTTTTATTTAATCGAGGCAGGAAAGATTCGGATCTTTACCGTCGATTCTGAAGGAAAGCAGATGACTCTCAACTGTTTGTCTGTGGGGGAAACGCTGGGAGAACTAGCGCTGATCGATGCTCGACCTCGTTCAGCAAGTGCTAGTGCTGCTGGCGATTGTACGTTGCTGTCTCTCAAACGGGAAGATTTCTTGTCACAGGTTTATCACAACGTTGCCTTAAATCAATGCACGATTAAACTTTTGAGCAGCCGGGTGCGTTACACGACTGAGTATATTGAGCTATTGGGTTCTTGGGTTCGCTTGATTGTAGATGGCAACTACGACCGCGTCTTACAACTGCTCAGGGAGGTTGATGCTAAGGGCGATCGCGCTTTGATCGCGGTGGCTGATTCGATTGGACAGATGGTTAAGGCGGTGCAGGCACGGGAAGAAAGCTTGCGCCAAGAAGTAGTCCAACTTCAAATTAAAATTGACCAAGAGAAGCGCAAACAACAGGTGGAGGAAATTACTGGCTCAGATATGTTCGATCGCCTGATTAAACGAGCCCAAAAGTTGCGTGGCACAGACCAAACTTCAGGTTAAATTAGAGCCAGCTCAATTTTGAGAATTGTTTTAGTTTTCGACCCTTGGTATCGACTCTCAGTGAAGTTAAGGATTAAACCATACGCCCATGCCTAAAATCGTTTCTATTCACTCCTATCGGGGTGGAACTGGCAAATCCAATTCAACCGCTAATATTGCAGCCGCTGTGGCTGAAGCAGGCTATCGTGTCGGGATTGTGGATACGGATATTCAATCCCCTGGGATTCATGTTTTGTTTGGCTTTGACGACGAGAAAATTAAACGCACCCTCAATGATTTTCTCTGGGGGCGCTGTGCGATTGCTGATGCTGCTTATGAGGTGACTTCTGTTTTAGGAAATAAAGCCAAGCCTAGCAGTGGCATCTTTTTGGTTCCTTCTAGCGTGAAAATCAACGATATTTCTCGCGTGTTGCGAGAAGGGTTTGATGTGGAGAAGCTACAGGAAGGCTTCCAAGATTTAATTAAAAGCCTGAAGCTTGATTACCTGTTTATTGATACCCACCCAGGCTTAAATGAAGAAACGCTGCTGTCGCTGACTGTTTCTGATATTGTTGTCTTGGTACTCAGACCCGACCAGCAAGATTTTCAGGGAACGGCTGTCACAGTTGATGTGGCGAAGCGGTTGCGAGTGCCGAAGTTGTTACTGTTAGTTAACAAAGCTTTGGTAGAGTATGACTTCAAGCAACTGCGACAACAAGTTGAGGCAACTTATGATGTGCCTGTTGCCGGAGTTCTGCCACAGTCTGATGAGATGATGCGATTAGCGAGCAGTGGTATTTTCTGCTTGAAATATCCCGATCATCCGATTAGTCGGGAGATGGCTGGGGTTGCTGAAAAAGTGATAGCGTGAAGGGGAAGGGGGAAGAGAGAACGGAATATTTTCCTTCCCATCTTCCCCCTATCTTTCCTACCATCTTTCTCACAATAGGCTGTCCGATCGTCGCTGGCTGCTGGCAATTAACCAAGTGCAGCGATGTTAGTTTTATAAGGCGATTGTCCATATAAATTTTTGCTGTAATTGCCAAGGGGAATGTGCTGATTTTGGCAAAGATCTTTAAAAATCGCCATCGCCATTGCATTCAATAATTTAGAGGTTAAGCTAATCCCGCTAGCAGTGCAGGCATCGGCTTGTTTAAACCAATTATTGAGCTTTTCCCGTGAAAATAGAGGGTTAGAATTCGCTAAATACTTATCTAGAAAAGCAGGAAAAACTCTTTGGACAATTTGATAATTCAGTAAATTAAATTGCTGGGGAACCCCCGCATAAGATTTTTTCCGATATCTGAAATCATGGGGTAGCCATTCTCCAGTCATTTCTCGAATGATGGTTTTATCCCAAAACAGAGAGGAGTGATGCTGGGGAGGAACAGCCGCTAGATATTCCACCAAACGATGGTCTAAAAATGGTACGCGAGCTTCTATGCTTTGACTCATAGAAGTTCTATCTTCATGCCAAAGATTATGGTCTTGGAGAGTATAAATTCTGTACAGCATTTCTTTTTGAAATGCCGTACAACCCGCCGGATAAGATTTAAGGTTTAAATCGAAGAAAGAAGAACCATCCTTGAGTTGAGCGAGCTGCTGAGTTTGGCTCATTCGCTGCTGTACTGCTGTTAAATTGCCAATATATCCTTCCCAGTCACTATGAGGAACTTCGTTTGTATTAGAATAACCAGTATTAGAATAACCGCCAGCAAATTCATCAGAACCTTGGCCTAAAAGAATCACTTTTAAGTCAGGAACTGTTGTCTTGGCATACCGATGAAGCTCATGTTTCAACAACCATTCTAAATCAAACTTAGGCGCATCCATTAGCCAGATAAAATACTCCAGCGTTGAGAGAGAAAAATTTATGTCATCCAACCAGTGTTTGGTATCAAAAAAAACTGGGTGAAAAGGGATATTTAAGCTTTGGCAAAATTGATATGCCACTTTAATATCTCCATTTTCGAGCGTGTAATCAGCAAAAATACTAAAACAGTGTAATTGTTTGTGAAACTGGTTAGCAGCGGCTACAATTGCACCAGAGTCTAGCCCTCCACTCAAAAATGCTCCGACTGGTACATCGCTCATTAAACGCTTCTTGACACTATCGACAAAAAGCTCCCGATATTCCCGAATATAATCTTGTGGCTGACGTGAATCAGGACTAGCAGAGTGTGCTAAATAATTTTCTAAATTCCAGTAGCACTGAGGCTCTAAAGTTGCGGTATTAGCATCGTAAACTAAATAATGACCGCCCGGTAATCTATTGATTCCCTTTACATAAGCGGTCGTAACGCTTAAATTGGTTAAATCTTGGAACTGAGGCTGTCTTGGCGCTTGCGGATGGGTTAGCACGGACATTAAAGTAGAGCCAAAAATGAGTTGAGAGCCTACTTGGGTATAGTATAAAGGTTTAATTCCCAGGCGATCGCGCACTAAAAATAAACGCTGTTTCCGTAGGTCCCATAAAGCGATCGCAAACATTCCGTTTAGATAATCCAGGAACCTGATGCCAATTTCTTCATATAAATGCAAGACTATTTCTGCATCAGAATTTGTTCTAAATTGATGGGAATCCCGCAATTTAGACCGCAATTCCAAATGATTGTAAATTTCCCCGTTAATGGCGACAAAAATCGTGCGGTCTTCATTCCAAATTGGCTGCCTCCCAGCTGCTAAATCAACAATAGATAAACGTTTGAAGACAAAGGATAGAGGTGCAGTATGATAGTATTGCTCATCATCAGGCCCCCTCCGAGATAATTGTTCTCCTATCTGGGTGAGGATGGCTAAGTGCTGTGCTTCTTTTTCAGGGGATTGATTTTGAAAATCGATAAATCCGGCAAATCCACACATTTTACAAAAACCTTAGATTTCTAGTTGGGTTATGAAAATTTGTTGAACGATCGACCAAGAGCAATTATGAACTAAACAGCAATTTTTTCTCGTTGATAAACTTCCTCAATCGCAATGTGCTTGAGTTCATACAGTTCTCCTAACTTTTTTAGTAAATTATCTTCGATAAACTGGCATTGATCGGCGGGAGTATAGCCACTGATTCTTGAGCGACAAATATCAATCATTTTAACCTGAACTCTTTTCTGAACTAAAAAGTTAATCACTCGGTCAATTCTATTTAGGATTTCCTCTTCAGAAACTTTGAGAGGATTCGGAAAAGCTTCTGGATTTGCATAGTTATTAAAGAGTAGGTAATATTTTCCAGCTTCAACTTCTGTCCTAACAGCACTTCCAAAAAATGTTCGCAAAAAGTGATAGCGGTCTCGGTTTAAATCTTGATATTGCTCCTGAGTGACTTCAATTTTTCCTTGCAAATTCAAATATTGGTGGTTGCAAGAAAAATAATCTAAATCAATATCTAAAACAACAGCTTGATTTTCAGAAAACTCATCTTGAAGGGTCTGGCAACTGTATTTGGCAAGTTTATAGTTGGGATTAAAAATTAATTGGCTAATGTTTTGGGTCTGATTTTTGAGTAAGATTTGCCCTTCGCGGTCGCAGGCAGAAACACAGATATATTCAGATAAATAACCTTTTTGTTTTTGCCAAATCCAGAATACTTGATTAAATAATTGCTGGTAAATGGCTGGTACAATAAAACTAGCAATACTAAGTTCGCTATAAGTAAAATTATAGATATCTTGCAGGTTGCCATTCAGAGTGTTAAGAGAACGGTTAAACCTGGGAGCGGCCATATCAGCGTGTTCGTCAATATGGAGCAATGTATTACCAGATTTAGGGATAATATTCTGGCTGATGGCATAGTGCCAAATCAAAAATGCTTCATGATGTTCTTCCATTAAAAAAACTGGAGTTTTTGTCATATTACTGCCCTTAGATTTGTAATTTTAATCGCCAGCTATTAACACATTTTTCTCAATTTTGCCCTAAAATTTTGCCCCTGCTAACCTCACCTTACCAAGGAGAAGTTAGCAGCTAGCGGGCCTGAAGTTCTGCGGAGCAAACTTAAGCTAAAACAACCTGTGGCTGAGGTTCATCATCAATCACCCCACGATTAAACAGTAAATTGAGCGAGGCATAAGTTTCTGCTTGGGAAACTCCTAACTGTTCAAATTCTGTGGCAATTTCTGCGGCTGTCCGATCGCCTCTGAGAATGGCTTCTCCCAGTTCTTGAATCAAAGGTCGGTGGCGGAACTTAAGGGTTAAAAATCGAGTGGAAAGCTTAAACCCATCCTCAAGATTTTCGTGCTTAAGACCGCGACGGAATTGCACGCGATCGCTCTCCCGAATTCCTAACGGCATCTGCTGAGACATCATCTCTTCTAAGAGCACTTTCAGACCGCTGGCAGTTTCAAACTTACCCTCAGCGTAAATGCGATAGCCATTGGGCCAGCGTTCGTCAGCTTTACAAGGGCTAATGAGTTTAACGCTGCGCTCAACCATGTTGAATAAAAATCCGGTCACACAAGCAATAGTTGACTGCGATAATTCATCAACAGCTTCTCCTGCTTTTTTCTGCTTGGCTAAGGAGCGTCCAGCTACTGCTTTATTCATCAGTGATTCTTGATTTTGCATCACTAGCCCGACGCGGATTAATTCCTCTGCTGAAAATTCTGCAAACACACGTTCTAGAATTTTGAGCGACAAGATGGAGAAGCGATGGAAAGAAAATCCTTTAGTATCGCAGTATTTTAAAAATGCTCGTACCCGTGCCGGATCTTTCATCGGTTGGGCAGTCGTTGTTTGGGGAATAGCGCCTAAAATTGCGTGAAAATCGCTGGCAAATTTTTCATAATCTGGATTGTCGAATGGGTCAGTTGCCCAGTAACAAAAACCCGTACTGGCGGCAGGACCACAAATTTCTTTGATAACTTCCAAGACTTCTCGCCAGAGTTGAGCATTTTCAGCACTGTAAGTAAAAATATCGCTAAAACGCGGTGCTGAAATGCCACAAAACCAACAGCCGACAGAACATCCCTTACTCAATTCAAAACAAACAGGCGCATGGAGAATTTGAGCGTTGTGAGATTTACGAATTTCGCTATCTGCACGCGCAATTTGCCTCGCGCGCCATGCCTGAAGTCTCGGATCGCTCTCTGGCATATTGGTACGCCAGCGGTAGAAATATCGTTCGCGTGCTTTTTCGTAGTCAATGTAATGTTGCAGCGGTGCCGGAATTGGGATGTCTTGCGCTTGTTGGCTTTTGAAAAATTCCGTATCCCACAGCCAGCGAATTTCTGTAAAGGGGATTTTCAAGCCATACCGAGTGAGGGTTTGTTCGGGCGAAATCGCTACATTATTTCTAAATTCTGGATCGGCTTCGTAATATTCAGTAAAGCGCTTGATCTGGCTGATATTTGTTAATTCTTCTCCTGTTAAAGCCATCCATCGAGTGAGCATTTCTTGCTCTCCGCTATCTGGTTGAAGCGCATTGGGAGCGAGCTTTGTGGTGTTAGCAGTCATCTTGCAAATCCTCTCCGATCAATAGTCTTAAAGTCGAAACTTTTTGGCTTCACTCCCACAGCAACAGGGAGGGCAAGACCTCAGGATAAGCTAAGCGTAGTAGTTGGTAGCCAATGCCCGCTGTTCCTGTAAACAGTCCAGGGCTGTAAGCGTCACCTGTGACATTCGCAAAGACTTGAAAATATCCATTCTGTTTGGCGCGATTGACTGACCAAGCAGCTTGCTGTTGGGCAATTGTGATTAATTCCCACCGTTGTAAGCGTTTTCCTGCTTCTAGCAAGAGTTCGATCTGCCCGAAATTGCCGCAGCAATAATTGTCGATTTCTTGTCCCTTGGCTTGTTGCGAGGCTGCGATCGCAGTTTCGATATCTTGTTGAATGTCAGCCGCATCAAGGATTTCCAAACTTCCCAGCCTCGCTAAACCGATTCCAGGCGCGCCGTGACACCAAGCGGTGGTAAAACCAGGTTCACCCTTACGGCTGACGGAGTTTCTAAAGTCCGGCCAGTTGGCTGCTTTTGGTGAAAAGACACTGCGTTCGTAGGCGATCGCTTCTCGCGCGGCTTCCAGAAACGCGACCTCGCTGCTGGCTTGATACAAGCGCAATAAAGCATAAGCAATTCCTGCCGCGCCGTGGGAAAATCCTGTTAGTAATTTTCCATCAACCGTTTGCCAAGCTCTGAAGCCGGATTGGCTAGCGGTGCGGGATGCCAGTAAATGCTGTCCGCCGGCGATCGCTTGTGCTAAAATCGTTGGTTCTTTCGTTGCCTTGTAGAGCGCTAACAGCCCTAAAATTGCGCCAGCCGTCCCGAAAATAATGTCAAATTTGCGATCGCCTGCAAATTGTTCTGGGGTGAGCAGGGCCGCTGCTTTGGCAGCATCCTCCATTAAATCACCCTTTTCTAGGAACTGACCAAGCTTGGTTAAAGCATAGACGAGAGAACCGCACCCCACAGCACCACCTATTCCCATTTGTCGCAGCAGGGTGCGACTGGCTTGAGGATTGTGCAAATGCTGGCGTAAGGATTTGACGGCTGCTAGAGCAAGTTGTTGAAGCTCTGGATTTCCTTGCAGTTTGCCTAACGCTGCGAGGAATAAGGCAATGCCACAACTGCCATCATACAGCCTGTTGCTGACAGGCTCCAGTTGAAAGCGCTGGATCTCCAGTAAGTAAACTAACGCAATCCAACTGGCACTGCCATTGGGAGAACGAATAGCGCTTTTCTGGAGGCGATCTGCGATCGCTTCCGCTTCTCGAACTAACTCCGTTGGACTCAAAAGCGGAACTAAATCATACTTGACTGGTAATTTTTGGCTCAAGCTCACAGCCTCACGCTGTTGGGCTATGTGCGCGTAGAGCGAACCGCGAATCAATCCCACTTGCCACTCTAAGTCATCTTCACTCAGTTGCTGGAGCCGCGCGATCGCCAAGTCAATACTAGGTTCGGCAAAGCAATTTTCGAGAATTTCATTCGCAGAAATCGGTAGATCCTTGCGATTTGCCCACCCTGTGAATAAGGGAATATCCATATCTTCAAGGGCTTTTCTCTCTGCTGCTATCAGTTGCCAAACTGCGCGGTCACTATTGCGAAGTAAATTGTGAAATTTGTCGTTCCAAAATCGCTCTCTGCTGAGAAAATCCAACTCAATGCTGCGAGTGACACCCTCTTTAAGCACGTCTAATTTTAGCGAAAATTGGAGAAAAGTGCAATAAATTTTTGTAGCGCGGAAGACAAAGCGCACTTGCTGTTTGCCCAGATGCCTTAACGGACTATTTTCTGCCAGAAGTGCGTCTCGCTGTTCCCGAAGGAACTGATACATTTCCCGAAAACCAGTAACGAGTTCTTCTAAATACTCGCTGGGTGAAAGTGCAGCACCCTTAAGATACGGGATATTTTTACCCGGTAGTTTTGCTTCGTATTCCGAATACAGAGCCATGTCATCGGTATTGACATTCTGCCATTTCATCACCTTAAATAAGGTTTCTTGCTGGCATCCACTTCCCAAACCTGAAACGTCAACGCTTTGCCCGGTGGCGGCAAATAGCCATCTCGGAAGCAATCCCGTATCCAATACAGAGCGATACATTTGGTTGTAAGCAAGGGAATACGCATCTTGAGCAGTGACATTGGCTTCCCCGCAAACACGATGGTTTAAGAGCATTTCTAAATCGATAGGGACGGGATATTCACCACAAGCAATAATATTTTCGTCGAGAAAGTCTGTCCCTTTTAAGGTGTAGGCAAGGCAGAGAAACATTCCCATGCGCTGATAGTAGTGGCTGGCTTGGGTTTGGTTTTGGCAAGGAAGGTGTTCGATAAATTCTGCCCATCCATAGGTTGAGCGATCGCTAATTTTCAGGGGTTTAAAGGGTAAGGGGCAGCCTTGATTATTTAACCAAATGAGTAACTGGCTATAAGCTTTTTCTGTACCCAGGCTTTTGGGTTTGTAAATGAGTTTCAAGCCAGAGCTAAAGAGGAGTGCGATCGCACAGCGTCCTTGGCGGTGGCGATCGGAAAGGCGGGGCTGAATGGCGATCACGGAACCGAGTTCTGTTTCCGGTTGGAAAGTTTGCTGAATTTCACCCCAATCTGAAGCTAATCTTTGCAGAAATTCTGCTGTGGCTTCTACCCAGAAGTTGGTGAGTGTCCCGGCTAACCTCGCCAATACGGAATATTCTTGGAAGATGGCTAATAATTCCCCGTTGAGCAAGTCTCTGATAAACTGTTTGTACTGCTCATTGCTAGAGCTAGCACTCAATTGCCAGGTGCGGACTAAGGCCGGCTGTTTCTGCTGTTGAAAGATTTTAAATTGCTGGAATAATATCCTTGCTCCCAAATTTGCCAGTTCTTCGAGAAGGCTGCGCTCTAAGTTGGCGTGCGCGGCTGCGGTTAGCAGTCCATAGCTACTACCAGTTTGGGCAATTAATTTTTCTCTGGCGGTGCAAACTAAAGCCAGCCAGATTTCTTCAAAGGGTAAAGGGTGTAGGGGGCTGAGAAATGATAAGCTACCTTTAGTAATCGCAGGTGTAGCTCGCAAGCTTTCTTGTAATGTTTCTGCCCAGGCAGGTAAGCGATCCCCCTGAAAGCGAACATCGCCAACAACATGACGAGCTGAGTTTAAATCTAAACCCATCTGGCTAAGCTGCTGCTGGAATTTTTCCCAATCTCCTTCAGCCGCAACTTGACACCAACGCTCGATTCTCGTATCAATGATTTCTGGGGGTTCGCTAGCTGGATTATAGGCAAAGCTAGAGCTGAGGCGTTCAGAAATGGTACTCGCTTTTTCAATAATTTTGATTAAATCTTCTTGACAAATTTGCATCGATGATGGCTCCTTGCTGCGATGATTGACAGTAAAAATAGAAAAAGATTTAACGGCGACCCTTCGCCAAAAAAGCTTGTGGGCAAGCGTGGTTTTTGATAAAATGAACTCAATCTTTTTTCTGATAGAGGGCTACTTAGAATCAAACTTAATTAAATTCAGTATTTTATCTAAGTAGCCAAGCATCATCACTCATCTCAGAGTTACTCCTCCTCTAAGAAGGAGGAAGCTGAAGCTGTTTCCACTGCTGAGCTTCCTCTTTCTAGACTAGCGCCAGAAACTGCTATTTCACATCAACTGCTAGTAACGAAACCACAGCCTCGGCTGCCAGCAATCCAGCAACCACCACCTGCTACAGCTTCTAATTGCTCTTCCGACAGTTCTTCTTCAACTGGTTCGGCAGGCAATACGATATATAGCTTGGTTGGCGTTTCTTCCACAACTTCAATGGTGATGTTGCCAGGAATTTCAACTCCTAATTCTTGAGACAAAACAGATTTAGGATTGGCTTTAATTTGTTGGCGATAGTTGGGATCTTGGAGGGCTTTCTTGACGAGCTTTTGTTCGACTTCGTTGCGAGTTGCCATGCTTTTTTCCTCTTTTAATTTAACGGTTCGATGGTTTTTTGTGCGGTTGTCGCAGCTGGTTTTTTGATTCTTTCCGAATCTGTACTGAGAATAACAGACCCCTACCAGGTATCGTCAATATAGGAAAACTCGGTAACATTCAGGAGTTAAAAATTATAGATTTTAGGAAAATTTAAGGTTTATTCAGGAATATTCAGATAAATCCAGGTTAGATTGGCTTTTACTAAGGAAGAGGCTTAGAGTGGGGCGATGGAGATTAATAAAGCATTAGAATTAGTAGATCAGTTAATTTTTGCTAAAAATGGCAAACACTTAAGTGACCTGCAAAGAGCGTTACTAGAGGCATTTTGGTCAGGACAAAATTTGCGCTATGAGGAAGTTGCCAAAGCCTACGGCTACTCAGTCAGCTACCTGAAGCAAGATGTGGGACCGAAGCTGTGGCAGTTGCTTTCGGACGCTTGTGGCGAAAAAGTAAGCAAAGCAAATTTCCGCACAGCACTCAAGCGGAAATTGATGATGGGGGGAGAAGCGACCCACCCAAACTTGCCTGAGAACCAGAAAGGCGAGTCTCCTTCAAAAAAAGCAAGCACAACCGTAACAACCGAGGTGATTCATTCTCCTCCTGTAATGACTCAGTCACCCGCCACTTGTCTGAGTTGCCAAGACTGGGGAGATGCGCCGGATGTTTCCACGTTTTACAACCGTGATAGTGAAGTGGCGACGCTAAAACAGTGGATTGTTTGTGACCGCTGCCGTTTAGTGACGATCGCAGGTATGGGAGGAATTGGCAAAACCTACCTCAGCGTTAAGACCGCTGAACAAATTCAAGATGAGTTTGAGTATGTAATTTGGCGATCGCTACGAAATGCCCCGACTTTACCACAAATCTTAACCAGCTTCCTGCAAGCGATCGCGAACAGCCAAGCCACCGAACTCGCGACAACAGTCGATGAAAAAATTTCTCGCCTGATCGAGTCTTTACGCAAGCATCGCTGCTTGCTAATCTTAGATAACCTAGAGACAGTGCTTCAAAGTGGCGCTGCCACCGGTTATTACAAAGAAGGTTACGAAGAGTATAGCGAATTTTTTAAGCGCTTAGGAGAGTGTCGCCACAATAGTTGCTTGCTCCTCACGACTCGTGAAAAACCGAAAGAAATTGCCATCATGCAGGGAGAAACTTTACCAGTTCGCTGCTTGCAACTTCGCGGTTTATCTACCGCAGGCGGCCTGCAAATTTTACGCCTCAAAGGTTGTTGTTGGCAGTCAGAGGGTGAAGGGATTTCCCTCATTGAACAATATGCAGGTAATCCCCTCGTCTTAAAAATTGTGGCGGCGACGATCCGAGAATTATTTGATGGAAATCTTTCCGAATTCATGCAACATAATTCGTTGGTTTTTGATGAAGTCCGCACGATTCTAGATGAGCATTTTAATCGTTTAACTCATTTAGGCAAAAAAATTCTTTTTTGGTTAGCCATTAATCTCAAGCCAATTTCAGCCGATCAATTGTACGCTGATATCTATCCTCAAGTTTCTAAACCTGACTTAATTGAAACTTTAAAGTCTTTGGTGCAGCGATCGCTGATTGAGAAGCAGGACAGCTTGTTTTCCTTGCAGCCAGTTGTGATGGAATATGCCATTGGCTCTTTAGTCAAACAAGTGACCGAAGAAATTCAAACGGGAAATTTAACCATTTTGAACAGTCATCCCTTACTGAAGGCTACGGCAAAAGAGTATATCAGAAAAACACAAATCCAGTTTATTGTCAATCCGATCGTCGGCAGATTATTCACATTATTCAAAACCAAAGAAGAGATAGAAAAGCAGTTAAGACAGCTTATTACCCAACTGCAATCTCAACCCCAGCAAGTTCCTGGCTATGCGGCTGGTAATATCCTCAATCTCCTGTGCCACCTCCAAGTTGATTTAAGTGGCTACGACTTTTCTAATTTAACCGTTTGGCAAGCCGACCTCCAAAAAGCCAACCTCCACTCTGTTAAATTTAAAAGTGCGGATTTAGCAAAATCAATTTTTGCCAAACAACTCACGAATATTTTATCAGTTGCCTTCAGCCCCGATGGTAAATTTTTAGCAACAGGCGATACCAATGGTGAGGTGCGCTTATGGTTAGTAGCCGACAGTACACTGTTGAAAATTTACAAAGGACACGCAGGCTGGGTTTATTCAGTAACCTTTAGTCCAAATGGCAATTTGCTGTGCAGTGGCAGTAGTGATTGCACCGTCAAAATTTGGCAAGTCGCAACAGGAAACTGTCTAAAAACCTTGTCAACACACCACCAGCGGGTTCGATCGGTCGCATTTAGCCCCGACGGTCAAAGAATCGCCAGTGGCAGTAGCGATCGCACCGTGCGACTTTGGGAGGTTGAGAACGACTACTCAGAACAAATCTTCTCAGGTCATAATGAATATGTTTGGTCAGTCAGCTTTAGTCCTGATGGCACCCAGCTAGCGAGTGCCAGCGAAGACCGAACCATCAAACTTTGGGACATTCGCACCGGTGTTTGCTTGCAAACCTTAACGGGCCATACCAGTTGGGTTCGCACCCTTGCCTTTAGTCCTGACGGGAAACTGTTAGCCAGTGGCAGCGGCGATCGCACTGTGAAGCTGTGGGATGTTCGCACGGGAACCCTACTCGATACCCTGCTGGGTCATACAGAACGCTTGCGTTCCGTTGCCTTCACTCCCGATGGTAGCATTCTCGCCAGTGGCGGTGGTGACCATACCATCAAACTTTGGAATGTAGCAACTGGACAGTGCCTCAAAACCCTACACGGACATAGCAGTCGCTTATCTTCCGTTGCCTTCAGTCCCGATAGCAGCATTCTCGCCAGTGGTGGCGAAGACCGCACCGTCAGGCTTTGGGAAGTGAAAACAGGAAACTGCATCAGCACTTGGCAAGGTTACGCCAGTTGGGTTCAAGCTGTGGCGTTTAGTCCCGACGGCACAACCTTAGCGAGTGGTGGCGAGGACGGAACGGTCAAGCTTTGGCAAACAAACCGCGATGTATCAACTCAAGCGATCGCCTCTCGCCACAGCCAGACCATCACCCTCGAAGGTCATACCGGTTGGGTTTGTTCCGTTGCCTTCAGTCCTGACGGTACGCTTCTCGCCAGTGCCAGCAGCGACTATACGATTAAATTATGGGATACTCGTTCAGGTGTTTGTCTGAAAACCTTACTAGGGCACGCTCGCTGGATTCGTTCTGTGGCGTTTAGCCCCAATGGCAAAATTCTCGCCAGTGGTGGCGGTGACAATGTGGTCAAGTTATGGGAGGTTGCTTCTGGAAAGTGCTTTGCCACCTTGCGATCGCACGCGGGTTGGCTTTGGTCCGTTGCCTTTAGTCCCGATGGCGCGATCGTTGCCAGTGCCAGCGAAGATAAAACTGTAAAATTGTGGTCTGTCCGCACGGGTGAATGTCTCAAAACATTGGAGGGACATAGCAGTTGGGTACAAGCAGTTGCATTTAGCTTGGATGGCAAACTGTTAGCCAGTGGCAGTTGCGATCAAACCGTCAAACTGTGGGAAATGGGTACGGGTAAGTGCTTACAAACATTTTGGGACCACGACAGTTGGGTGCAAACCGTGGCGTTTAGTCCGAATGGCAAACTGTTAGCCAGTGGCAGTTGTGACCAGACCGTCAAGCTTTGGCATCTCGATACTGGTAAATGCTGGCAAACGATCCCTGCACATGCCAACTGGGTTTGGTCCATTGCCTTTAGTCCAGACAGTGAAGTTTTAGTGAGTGCCGGTCAAGATGAAACCATTAAGTTATGGAAAGTGAGGACGGGTGAGTGCTTAGAGACATTGAGAAGTAAAAGGCTCTATGAAGGAATGTGTTTGGCTGGGGCGACGCGCTTAACGGAAGCTCAGCTAGAAACGCTCAAGTTGTTAGGTGCAGTAGATTAAGACTGGGCAAGTTGCTTGTGATTAAAATCGAGCGATCGCTCAGTGAAGGTCAGGTCAGCTCAATTCCGCAGATCGAGACTGAGGCAACTGGCGAAGTCATAAAATGAATCAAGACGATGGGAAGTCCAAAAAGCGAGAGATCGACCTCGTAGTTTTTGGATGGAACGATCGAGTCTGCGGTGGGTTGTAGGCAGGGAATTGGTCAAGAGTCGTTAGAAGGGGGGAAAGGGGAAAAGGGGGAAAGGGGGGAAAGGGGTAAAAGGGGGAAAGGAGAGTCGGGACAAAAAGGGCAAACGTTTTGAGGTCAAGCACCAGATTTGGGAGCGCTTGACAGGACTTTTCAGGCCGTAAGGACCCTTGATGAATGCAGATTTTAGCTTTTTTCAGCAAGCCCTACCTACAGACAACAAGGGTGATACAAAACTTATTTTGATAATTTATACATAAAACTTTACGAAGTTTAGTAAAATTTGATTTTAGTAAATATTTTTTGAGATTTATGACAGCGGATCAATTTCCCTGGCTGACCGCAATCGTCCTACTACCCCTTGTCGCTGCCTTACTCATTCCCGTACTACCCGATCCAGAGGGTAAGCGTGTGCGATGGTACGCCTTCGGTGTCGGACTTGCAGACCTAGTCTTGATGTGCTACGCCTTTTGGCAGCACTACAACCCTCGCCTCGATACTTTTCAGCTTGTCGAAACATATCCCTGGATTCCTCAGTTAGGCCTTAACTGGGCAGTTTCCGTGGATGGGCTCTCAGTCCCCCTGGTACTCTTGGCCGGACTGGTAACGACCCTCTCAATTCTGGCTGCCTGGCAAGTCGATCGCAAACCGCGCCTGTTCTATTTCCTATTACTGGTACTCTACTCAGCCCAGATCGGCGTATTCGTTGCCCAAGACTTACTATTGCTATTCATTATCTGGGAACTAGAACTCATTCCCGTCTACCTCTTGATCTCAATTTGGGGCGGACAAAAGCGTCGCTACGCAGCGACCAAATTTCTGCTCTACACTGCCGCCGCTTCGATCTTCATCCTGATTGCGGCTCTGGCAATGGCCTTCTACGGCAATGGTTCTGTCAGCTTCGATGTTGTTGAACTTGGCCTCAAAAATTATCCTCTCGGTCTAGAACTGCTGCTGTATGCAGGATTGCTAATAGCCTTCGGCGTCAAGTTAGCTGTTTTCCCCATGCACACCTGGCTACCCGATGCCCACGGTGAAGCCTCCGCTCCCGTGTCCATGATCCTAGCCGGTGTACTGCTGAAGATGGGCGCCTATGGGTTGATCCGGGTGAATCTAGAGCTTCTTCCCCAGGCCCACATTTACTTCGCACCCATTCTCGCCATCCTCGGCGTGATCAATATTATCTACGGCGCGTTAAACTCCTTTGCCCAGACCAACATGAAGCGCCGCCTCGCCTACTCGTCAGTTTCCCACATGGGATTTGTACTCCTCGGCATTGCCTCCTTCACGGATCTCGGCATTAATGGGGCTTTGTTGCAAATGATCTCCCACGGTTTGATCGCCTCCGTGCTGTTCTTCTTGGCAGGCGTTACCTACGACCGCACCCATACGATGGCCTTGGATGAAATGGGTGATATTGGCAAAGTGATGCCTAAAGTCTTTGCTCTGTTTACTGCGAGTGTGATGGCATCCCTCGCTCTCCCCGGTATGAGTGGCTTTGCGAGCGAGCTCTCCGTCTTCGTGGGTGTAGCGACCAGTGATATTTATAGCACCACCTTCCGCGCCGTTACGATTTTCTTGGCCGCAGTCGGACTCATCCTCACTCCGATCTATCTACTGTCGATGCTGCGACAGCTATTTTACGGTTCTCGGACCGCACTCACCTGCGATTTGAATCAGGTAGGGTTGAACAATCAGCTTACTGAAGAAGCTGTTTGTTTCGGGACCAACTGTGTTCTGCCTGCGAATGCGGTCTTTAGTGATGCTAAACCCCGCGAAGTCTTGATTGCAGCTTGTTTCTTATTACCGATTATTGGCATTGGGCTGTATCCCAAACTTGCCACCCAGATGTACGATGTCAAAACTGTTGCAGTCAATACTGAAGTCCGTCAATCGTATATCCAAATTGCCCAAGAGCATCCACAAATTTATGCTAAAGGGTTCTTAGTTCCTAAAATCGCTGAATCTCAAGCAGCTTCTGTTGCAGGAATTCTCAAGTAATCGGGATTCTTTTACCCTTCTTAATCAATCTCTTCTGTGGCAGGCTTTTCGACCCTCTCCGCAAGCACCTCAGCTCTTGGGGAACCGACCGAAAAGCCTGTTTTTGAGTTCAGGAGAAATCAACCAGCCTTGCCCCGATGTTTTATTTTGTTTTCAATATGTATAGAATTGTTAAGTTTAATGAATTTAAACTCCATCTTCACAGAATCCTTACAAATTTAATCTAGCGTAAAGCGATGTGAAAGCAGTTTAGCAAGCTGTCTCCACACTTAAAACAAATTTAGAAAAAAATTTTCTAGGATTTTATGACGAACTGCCCTTGTTGCTCTCACCCCATGCTTCGCCATATCCGGCAACACCAGATTCACTGGTTTTGTCGAAATTGTTGGCAGGAAATGCCGTTGTTAACGCTGGAAGACTCTCACTTGCTTTTTGCCCCATGCCAAAGGACTGTCATTGCTAAATTCAATCGTGCCTTGGCTTTAGTTTAAGTTTCCTAGAGGAGGATCAAGTCATCTCTCCTCTGAGGGAACTTTCTAATTTTAACCTGTAGAATCAGAAGTGAGAGTGGCTGCTATCCTTTCGGAGGATAATAGAAAGTAATCCTGTAATTTCTTTCAGTGATTCTACAAGTTAAATCATCCCTGTCGGTTACGTGAAGATTCTTTGTATCGACGACGATCAGAGTTTTGCAAAGCTGCTTGAAACCATACTGGTCAAGCAGCACTATCAAGTTGAGCTAGCAACGAATGGGCAAGCCGGGTGGAACTATGTTGAAAGCTATGCCTATGATTTGATTTTGCTAGATTTAATTCTGCCCGATCTGGATGGTATTAGTTTTTGTCAACAACTGCGGGCGAGTCAAACTTCTCCGCGACTCCTCAACCGAGATACCCCAGTGCTACTGATGACAGCACTGGATACAGTCACCAACAAAGTCATGGGTCTTGATGCTGGTGCCGATGATTACGTCGTCAAGCCCTTTGACTTAGAAGAGTTATTAGCACGAATTCGGGCTCTCCTGCGACGCAACCCAGGAATGCGATCGCCGCTCCTGACTTGGGGCGCCTTGTGCCTCAACCCAAACAATTGTCAAGTCACTTACCAACAGCAGCCCGTTGTTCTCACGTCCAAAGAATATGCAATGCTGGAGCTATTTCTACGAAATCCCCAGCAAATTTTTAGTCCCAGCCGCTTAATAGATCGCCTCTGGACCTGCGACGAAAATCCTAGCGAAGGCACCGTCCGAACTCATATCAAAGATTTACGGCACAAGCTGAGACAAGTTGGAGCAGCGGATATCTTAGAAACTGTCTATAAACTGGGGTATCGACTGAAACCACAAATCACAACCGACAAAGACCAAACTCAGGAAAATCAGTTACCCGCAGAAAAGATTTCCTCACCCCCTTCTGCCTCCAGCGACGATCGCATCTTGCCAGAGTTATGGGGAGTGTGGCAACAATATCGGCAGTCCTACCGCGATCGCCTCTCAGTCCTTCAACAAGTCCTCATCGCCTTACAAACCAATACCCTCACCCCCCAAAAACAGCAGGAAGCTGCACGAGAAGCTCATACCCTGATTGGTTCCTTAGGCAGTTTCGGCTTAGAAACAGCTTCTCGCCTCTCACGCCAGGTTCAGCAACTGCTCAAGCAGCAGGAACCCCTCAAGCTTGCTGACGCTCAACAACTCAAGCAACTATTACTCAGCTTGAAACACAGCCTAGAGGAGGCAGATCTCGCCAATCCCTCAGCAATCTCCACACCTCCCTCTTCCCCTGAGTGCGGCTCTCCCCTCTCTGCTTCGCTATTGATCGTAGATGATGACTTCTTCCTGGCAACGTCGATCGCCACAGAAGCCATTACCTGGGGATTTCAGGCCGCCATTGCCACCAACTTAGAGCAAGCACGACGATTCTTAGTCGAAACTCGTCCTCAGGTGATGGTGTTGAATGTCAACTTTCCAGGTACAGACACCACTGGATTAGAGTTCCTAGCCACAGTACACAACAAATACCCCAGCATTTCTGTCGTGATGCTCAGTGCAGAAGCATCCTTGACTCAACGCATCGAAGCGGTACGCTTAGGGAGTCAATGCTTTTTGCAGAAGCCGATCGCTCCTGAACAGGTACTAGCAGCCGCCAAACAAGTGCTGGAATTAGCGAACCCACGAGCTGCTCGGTTATTAGTGGTCGATGCCGATCGAGAGTTATTGCAGCTTCTGGATACTTTGTTGGCACCCTATGGCTATCGTCTGATTTTGTTAAATCAACCCCAACACTTTTGGGAGACCCTCCAAACAACTCAACCCGATCTGTTGATTCTGGATCTGGAATTTTGTCAAGGGATTCCCTGCCTGGAAACAACTGGGAAAATGAAACTAGCACCTGCGAGTGGGCTAGATTTGTGCCAGGTGATTCGTAGCGATCCGAACTGGTATCGATTGCCAATTCTGTTGTTATCGGCCCATCGGGAACCAGCGATCGTTCAGCGTTCTTTTGTCGCCGGTGCCGATGATTTTTTGAGCAAACCGATTGTCGTGACGGAATTGCTAACCCGTGTGCGGGCTCGGTTAGAACAGCGAAGACTGTGGAGAGACAGGGACACCGATGTACTGACTGGGTTGAGTGGGTGGCGACAAGTGTTGCCAAACTTGAGGGGGTTACTGCATTTAGCACAACGACAGCAGCAACCTCTGAGTTTGGTGATCCTCGATGTGGATCTGTTGCAATCTGTGAATGAGCGCTATGGCGATGAAACCGGCGATCGCGTCCTCAGGACCTTGGGAAAACTTCTCAACGAATCCTTTAGACAAGAAGATGTAGTTGGACGATGGGGGGGCGGCAAATTTGTCATTGGGATGTATGGAGCACTGGTGCAAGATGGAATTCAGCGAATCGCCGCCTTGCTTCATCTCTTCAGTCAGCACCGATTTATCAGCAACAAGGGTCAATCATTCCAGGTGACCTTCAGTGCTGGCATTGCTCAATTTCCCGGTGATGGTGAAGAGATACAAACGTTATACTGTGCTGCGGATACAGCTTTATATTCTGCCAAAATCCAAGGACGAAACTGTATCCTTCCAGCCACATCTATCTTCTAGAGAAGTGAGGAGGCAGCATGGACGATCGGGACAAAACCAAAGCACAACTGATTGCAGAATTGCAAGCTTTGCGAGCAGAAGTAGTGGCTCTCAAACAAAGAGAACTCTTGCTTGCTTCAACCTCCTTGGCAGGAACCACGACCTCACCCGTTCACCCGTTCCTGCATTTAGCTGATAGTTCCAAAGCAACCAGGCAATGCACCATTCTGGTCCTGGATGATTCCGAACCCGATCGCATGATGTACCGACGATTTTTGACCCGTGGCTCTTACCCAACTTGCCAGATCGTAGAATTTGACAGTGGTGGCGAAGCGCTGGCTTGGTGTCAGGAGATCGTGCCAGATATCTTTTTAATTGACTACTTTTTACCCGATATGAATGGGTTAGAATTTGTGCAGCAACTCCGACAGCAGACCGGCCATGCTGCGCTTCCTATCATTGTGATTACCGGTCTGGGTAATACGGAAATTGCCGTTGATTTGCTCAAAAATGGGGTTCAAGATTATTTAGACAAAAACAACCTCACTCCCGAAAAATTGCATCGAGCCATTACCCATGTACTTCAGCAACATCAACTTAGACAACAACAACAATGGCATCAAGAGCGGCAGCAACTGGTCGCGAGAACGGCTCTCTCGATTCGCCAGTCCCTGAAGCTAGAGGAGATTCTCAATAGCACTGTCACAGAAGTTAGACAACTCCTCAAGTGCGACCGCGTCATCATCTACCAATTTTCTTTACCGAATCGCGAGGGTTTAGTAGTAACAGAATCCATTGCCGATCCGGCTTTTTCAATTCTAGGATGGACGATTCGCGATAACTGCTTTGGAGAGAAGTATATCGAACCCTACCGCCAGGGACGAATTAGTATCATTGCTGATATTGAAACAGCTCTGAATTTACAAGAGTGTTATCGGGAATTTTTAGCTCAGTTTCAGGTCCGAGCAAATCTCGTGGTTCCTATTATTGAGGGAGAAGATCTCTGGGGTTTGCTAATTGCTCATCACTGCACCGCTCCCCGTCATTGGACATCGGCAGAAGTTGAATTAATGAGTCAATTAGCGACTCAAGCAGCCATTGCAATTCAGCAAGGTGCGTTGGTGGAAAAACTCCAAACTGAACTGGCAGAGCGACAGCAAGCACAAATTGCCTTGCAGGAAAGTGAAGAAAAATTCCGTCAACTGGCAGAGAATATTCAAGAAGTTTTCTTTCTACACAGCGCAGGCTACGGCGAACTTCTCTATGCCAATCCGGCCTATGAAACGATTTGGCAACAATCCATTACCGACCTCTCTCACCATCCAATTGCCTTTCTGGGTCGAGTTCACCCTGAGGACCGCGATCGCATTTTCACCGCCTTTAGACATCTCCTTGAGGGTGAGCAAGATTTTCGGGAAGAGTATCGCTTGATCCGTCGCGATGGCTCCATCCGCTGGCTCTATGTCCGCACTTTCTCGGTGTATAACGAAGCGGGAGAACCCTATCGCGTGGCTAGTTTAGCTTCTGATATTACGGAGCGCAAACAAGCCGAACAAAAGCTGCAACAACTCAATGCAGAACTCGAACAACGAATTGCTAAGCGGACGAGAGAACTCGCTCAAACCAACGAACACCTACAACAAGAACTGCTGCGACGAGAGACGCTGGAGCGAGAATTGAGCGAACGAGAAAAATTGCTGGATGGCTTTTTTAATGCCGCTAGCAACGCTCAGGTTGGTTTGTGTATTGTGGATCGAGAGCTGCGCTATCTCAAGATTAATCAAGCCTTGGCAGACACAAACGGCCATTCCATCGCAGCTCATTTGGGTCAGCGTGTACCCGCTGTGCTTCCAGATATCGCCGATCTGATCGAACCGCTTTTGCAAAGGGTCATCGACACCGGAGAAACGATTTCTAACTACGAAGTGTCTGCAATTCTTCCTAGTCAGCCAGGAGTGCTGCGACACTGGCTGCTCTCCTATTTCCCGATTCTGGGAGAAACGGGTCAGGTGGTGGCTGTGGGTGCGATTGTGATGGAAATTAGCAGTCGCAAACGTGCAGAACAAGCATTGCAAGAGCGAGAAGCATTTTTACGGGCAATTGGTGATAATTTACCCAAGGGTTTTCTCTATCAGATTGTCCGAGGTTTAGATGGGAGCGATCGCTTCTCCTATCTCAGTGCAGGGGTAGAACGAGAAACTGGAGTCAAGGTTGAGGAGCTTTTACTTGATAAAAGTTTATTCGATGGCTTGATTCTGGAAGCAGACTGCCGAGAGCAAGAGCAGAAGGTTGCAGAGTCGTTCCAAAATCTGTCTATCTTCGATGTACAGCTACGGATGCGATCGCAGTGCGGTGACATTCGCTGGGTGCGTCTGTGTTCCACTCCTCGCCGTTTAGAAAATGGATGTACCGTTTGGGATGGCATTTACCTCGATATTACTGACCTCAAGCAGACAGAGGACCAGCTCCGCCATCATCAAGCACTCCTCGCAGAGGCTCAACAAGTTGCTCGGATTGGGAATTGGAACTATCACCTCGCCACTCAAAAAATTACTTGGACGCCAGAGTTATTCCATATTTTGAACTACGATCCGGCTCTCGGAGAACCGAATCAGGAACAAGAGAGTTTGTTATACCATCCAGAGGACCGAGAGAAATTGCTGCGAGCAACTCAACGTACTATTACCACGGGTGAACCTTATAAATTGACGCTGCGAGTGCCTCAAACAGATGGTTCTATTTCTTATATAGAAGCGATCGGACGTGCTGGGTTCAATCGCGAAGGAAAATTAGTTCGCCTCTATGGAACCGTTCAGGATATTACGGAACGCCAACAAGCGGAAGCGAGCTTAGAAGAATTTAATCGTCGCTGGCGATCGCTTCTGGATAATGTCCAGCTCATTGTCGTGGGTTTGGATCGTCAAGGTAACGTCGATTATATCAACCCGTTTTTCCAGACGCTCACTCAGTTTACCCCGGAAGAAGTCCTTGGTAAGAATTGGTTTTTGAACTTTCTGCCGAGTCATTGTAGCTCATTGATTTTAAGTAGCTTTCAGCAGATTTTCAGCCAAGGTAGTTTAATGCCAATTTATTACCAAAATCCTATTTTAACTAAATCCGGGGAAGAACGCTTAATCGCTTGGAATAATACCATCCTGCGAGATACTTCGGGTGAGATTACTGGCACGCTTAGCATTGGGGAGGATATCACAGAACGCCAGCATTTAGAGCGGATGAAAGCTGAATTTGTCTCGGTTGTTAGCCATGAATTGCGAACGCCCTTAACTTCGATGCAAGCAGCTCTGAGTTTGCTGCATGAGAAAATTATCGACCCTACTTCTGCGGAGGGAGAATTGACGATTCAGATCGCAGCCGAAGGAGTCGATCGCTTGGTACGACTCGTCAATGATATTCTCGATCTCGAACGTCTGGAATCTGGCAAAATTCATATCGAAAAACGCCCTTGTCCTACGGGGGATTTAGTGGCAACTGCGATCGCTCAAATGCAAGAAATGGCCAATCAGACTAATGTTATTCTCAATACAAATTCTGCATCCTTCTCCATTGATGCTGACCCCGATCGCCTCTTACAAGTGCTAACTAATCTGTTAAGTAATGCCATTAAATTTTCTGCCAGTGGCTCAACAATCTGGATCTCGGTTGAAGAGCAGAGCTTTGAAGTTTCAGGAGAAAATCAGCTTCAACCCTTCTTAGTTTTTAGTGTAAAAGACCAGGGTCGAGGCATTCCTGCTGATAGTTTAGAGCGGATTTTTGAACGATTCCAGCAGGTCGATGCTTCTGATTCTCGTGAGAAAAATGGGACTGGACTTGGACTAACGATCTGTCGTAATATTGTTGAGCAGCATGGCGGAACAATCTGGGCCCAAAGTATTGTGGGACAAGGCAGTACCTTTTATTTTAGGCTGCCAATATCAGGAGGGGAGAAACTGTGACGAAACGAGTGTTAATTATTGATGATGAACCCGCGATCCGCATGATTGTGGAAATTGCAATTAAAGCGATCGCTGGATGGGGAGTCTTGCTCGCTGCATCGGGTCAGGAAGGAATCGCGGTCGCAGAGGCAGAACAGCCAGATGCAATTCTTGTCGATTTAATGATGCCAGGAATGGATGGTATCACAACCGTGCAGAAAATACAAGCAAACGCAGCTCTGCTGTCGATTCCAATTATTCTGTTTACAGCTAAAAGCCAGATCGGTGAACAAGAACAATTTGCCTCGGTGAGGATTGCTGGCGTGATTATGAAACCGTTCAAAGCTGCGGAACTTGTGCAAGAGATCCGATCGCTACTCAATTGGCATGAATAAATTCTTCATCTTTTTTTACTCACAAGAATTTCACAATGTTTTTGTAGACTTAAATTTTAATGAGTTAGGACTGCTTTTACCAAGCTGATTCCAGTCGCCAGTCAGGGACTTAAGTCTCTGTCTGAGAGTAGCAGTTTTCTCTAGGGAACTAAGAGGTTGAAAAAATAGCAATCAAACGTCAGAATTTTAGAGGCGATTTCAAATCTCTCTCAATTGGCTATGCTCTTGCGGATTGTCATCAATCCAAATGTTCAGGTTAGAGTTACAATTTTTCTCTGAAAGCTTTGTAAAGCTTTCTTGAAAGACGAAAATTCCCTTTCCAATTCTCTATAATAGTAACTCTAAAGGATGAGATGTAGTGAATCATACAACGATCTCACCTGATTGTAGTCATGCTCCCTTGTCACTTACTAAGCTCTCACTCAATCTTAGAACGAGCGATGGACCAGATCCTAGCGATCGCTCAACAAATTCACCATTCCCTGGATTTAGGTAACATTTTAGACACAGTGCTCAGGGAGATCAGGGAAATACTGAGGAGCGATCGCGCCCTCATCTACTGCTTCCTACCCGACGGCGATGGTGTGGTCCTCCAAGAATCGGTCAGTCCCGAATGGACGCCGATTCAGGGACAACTGATTTACGATCCTTGCTTCAACGCCTACTGGGCAGAGCAATATCAACAAGGACGAATCAGTATCCTCGAAGATATTGACGCCAAACCCCTCGAACCCTGTTACAAAGAACTCCTAATTCGTTTGCAGGTGCAAGCCAACGTTGTAGTCCCCATTCTCACCAGAAATCAGCAATCCCAGACGGCAACCACAACCTCGCCTCACCTCTGGGGTCTCCTCATTGTTCACCAGTGCAGCGGTCCTCGTCAGTGGGAACCCTTAGAAATCAAAATCCTACAACTGATGGTGATTCAACTGGGAATCGCCCTGGAGCGAGTGGAACTGTGCCAGCAAGTACGACAACTGACTCAAAATTTGGAAAGGCAAGCACAACAAAGAACTCAGGAGTTAAAGTCAACAGCAGAAATTCTGTACCAGCGGCCTCAAGATTTCATGGCAATGGACATCGCGCTTCAGCAGGGTAGAAGCGTGGAGATTCCTGAAGGTCAAAGCGTTCTACAACAATGCCAGCAGGTTGAGCAAGAGTTGTGCTGGAAAGAAACTCTGTTGCAATCCATGACGGATAGTTCTCCGCTAGCATTTTATGTCGTTGACAACCGCACAGATACAATTCTCTACTTTAATCATCGCTTCTGTGAAATCTGGGGCATTGAACATCTGGAAGAACAGATGCGACAGGGGAAGCTGAAAAATAATGACATCATTCCTGACTGTATCAGTTTGATCCTAGATGTTCCTGCTTTTGCCGAATCCTGTAAACCGTTACAGAGTGAAGAAAATCGTTGCACCCTTGAGGACGAAATTGCTTTTGTGGACGGTCGGACGATTCGCCGCTTTTCTAGCCAGATTCGAGACCGGGCTGATTGGTATTTTGGACGGTTATATATTTTTGAAGATATTACCGACCGGAAACAAGCAGAAGAAGCGCTGCGAGAAAGTGAAGAACATTATCGTTCTGTGATTGCAGCGATGGCAGAAGGGGTAGTATTACAACGTTCAACGGATGGCCGAATCACCACGTTTAACGAAAGTGCAAAAAGAATTTTAGGACTGACTAGTGAGCAACTGATGGAGCGGACTTCCCAGGATCTGCGATGGAGAGCCATTCATGAAGATGGTTCACCGTTTCAAGGGGAAGATCATCCCGCAATGGTGACGCTACGAACGGGAGAACCGCAATTTAATGTGGTGATGGGAGTGCATAAACCTGATGGGAGCCTCATCTGGATTAGCATTAATTCTCAACCGCTGTTTCACCTCGCTCAATCTCAACCCTATGCAGTGGTTACATCCTTTACCGAGATCACGGCTTCCAAGCTTGCAGAACAAGCGCTGCGACAGCAAACAGAACGGGAACAGATGATTTATGCGATCGCTCAACGCATCCGTCAGTCCTTAGAGTTAGATGAAATTTTAAATACAACGGTTGCGGAGGTACAACAGTTTTTGCAAACGGATCGAGTGATTATTTATCGTTTTAACCTGGATTGGAGCGGTGTCGTTGTTAAAGAGTCTGTGGTAGGAGGTTGGCTGTCAATTTTAAATATGGAAATCACAGATACTTACTTTGTCGAGAGCCAGGGACAGCCTTATCAACAGAATACCGTCAAAGCTACATCAGATATTTATACCGCCGGTTTTTCCCCTTGTCATATACAGTTATTGGAGCGACTGCAAGTCAGAGCCAAGCTGGTGGTTCCAATTTTACAAAGCGTGAGTGTGAAGAAAAACACATCGTCAGAAATCACATCTGAACCAGAGAATCGCCTTTGGGGGTTGTTAGTGGCTCATCATTGCAGTGCTCCCCGCGATTGGCATTCTTTAGAGATTGAACTGCTTAAACAACTGGCGATGCAGGTTGCGATCGCGATTCAACAATCAGAACTGCATCAGCAATTGCAATTTGCGAATCAGCAGCTTAGAAATCTAGCGATGATCGATCCATTAACTCAGCTCGCCAATCGTCGCTATTTCGACGAACACTTTCATCAAACATGGCGTTATCTTTTACGAGAACAGCAACCCCTCTCATTACTTCTCTGTGATATTGATTATTTTAAACAGTATAACGATACCTATGGTCATGCAGCCGGAGATATTTGTTTAACATTAGTGGCTCAGGCTCTGAGACAAACTGTGCAACGCTCAACTGATTTAGTGGCTCGCTACGGTGGAGAGGAATTTGTAGTAATTCTGCCAAAGACCGATCGGGCTGGCGCCATTTCTGTGGCTCAAAAAATCCAAATTGCTATTCAAGAACTCCAGCCTTCTCACTTTTTCTACGCGAAGGAATGTTCTATCACCCTGAGCATCGGAATTGCAACCGTGATTCCCAGGACGGAGACAACACCTCTTGCTTTGATTGAAGCAGCCGATCGAGCACTGTATAAAGCAAAAGCTAAGGGGCGTAATTGTTGGTTTATGAGTACAACTTACTCCCCTAATTTTTATTAAGAAATCTTTGATACAGGGCTTACGCAACTGGCACAAGGTGAAGAGGCTTTCCTCCGCTACCAAGATTAGACGAGTAATCCCTCTTTTGTCACTACGGGGAGAGTAAAAGTTTAAGCAACTAGTGAAATCTTAATAGAAAAAGGAAGCACTCGACTGGGAAAAGTATTCATGAATTCAATTAATTCACAGAATTTTCGACGGAAGCCAGGAATCTTAAACACATCGAGCCAAGGAGAAATTAAGTTGTAAAAGATGTAGGGTTGAACCAAGAGTCTTAAATTATTCAGAGAGCTTTTTCAGGTCATTCCTTTTTCCCACCAAGGATGTTGTTGAAAGGGAAAATTTAATCGACCTGGCTCCGTGGGATCTGCGGGTGGAGATGGCTCACTCTCATGCACCAGATATTTGGAAATTATGGGATTGAAGGCTAACCAGTAGATAAACACTATATACTAATTCCCACCACCGTTCAATACTGTGATAATCGGTGAGACGGTAATCGCTCCATCCTAATTCATTCTTGACTTGTTTAAATCCATACTCAATCCAATTCCGTAGACTGTAGAGCTGCGCCACCTCTCGTTCAATCTTTCCCGGTAGATTCGTCATAATATACCAACTGTTATTACCACTTTCATCCGGGGTATCTCCCTTTGTGATTTGGTAGTAACGTAACCGATGGCGCTTCCCAAAAATAATTTCTCGCACAAATCGGGTTTCAGATTGCCGGTGAGATAAGTGCTGCTGGTAAGCCTTCCAGCGATGATAACGCACTTTTTGCCCGGGTAGCATTAACACTCCATGGTTGCTACGAATGGCGACAATAAAATCGATATTAAGCCTTTCTAAAAGTGTGATTATGTCCCCACTCTCGCCATACAAACTATCAGCTAATACCAGCTTGATGGCAAATCCAAACTCTTTGAGCTCTTTTAAGATTGCTTGAGCTAACTCCGGTTTTGTTCGATAAACATCT
>JBLNEP010000059.1:0-33668 GCA_050262755.1 Actinomycetota bacterium
TGGGACTTAGGAATTTTGGCTTAACTCCCACAGCTTTTGCCATTTTTATGCCGTCAAGCTGATTCTTAATCGTGCTGGCATCCAGCGTTCTCCTCTTTATTAAAGGTTTTTCTATTTAATGGCTTGAGTTTAGGCTCAGTTTACCCTAAGGCACGGTTGGTATAAACTCTAGCTAGGGTTTTCTTTTGATGTGGGGGAGCACTAACCCGACGAGGATCAGGATTTTAGGCTTTCGTCTGCTCCAAACCCTCTGATACAATGGTACTTTGAGCTTTCGAGCAAAAACTCTTTAAATTTCGCTCTTAAATAGCTTAATAAGCGGATTTCGGAGCCGATTTAAGCATCTAAACAATTGCTCCCACATTCGGTTGCATCGAAATGATTTAGGAAAGGAAAGCTCTGAGCAAAATTTTGCCCCTCAATTGAGTGAATCATCATTTCCCCTCTTCCCCTTTCCTCCTCACTCCAGTGCAACCAAAATAAATATAATCTCTGAGATTACCTGCCATAGCGTTCTAGTTCCAGTTGCAAATTTAAGGGAGCAACAATTGCTTCATTTTCAAATTCACCCCACGCTTCGCGGGGAACCATCCAGGTAATTTCAAATTGATTCCCGTCCGGATCTATGCCATAAACTGACTTACTAGCACCATGATCGCTAGCTCCTTGCCAATAACCTTTTTCCTTAAGAATTTGAGCAGCCGTTGCCAACTCTTCTATCGTTTCAACTTCCCAAGCTAAGTGATAAAGCCCCACTGTTCCCGGCGGTGACAGTGGTGCATTTGATCCCAACGCAGCTAAACCAAGATCGTGGTGGTTGGGAGAATTTGCTGTTCGCAAAAATGCCATTTTCCTACCCATACGCGCCACTTCAACCATGCCCAAAATAGATTGATAAAACTCAACTGAGCGTTCTAATTCCCGTACATAAAGTACAGCATGATTCAAACGAGTAACAGTAATCATTGCCAAATTGACTTGTATCTTTATAGAGGGTTAGGAAGTAGGCGCAATCAAGAAGCTGATTGCTACCTATCTCCGTCTGTCAAAGCATTCAGTTAGAATCGCATTTCTTTTCTCAGGCTAAATCAAACAAGAGAATTTCAGCGTCTTCTGTTGCTGCAAGGGTGAGTTCAGATTCACCGCTAACTGCTGCACCGTCACCTTGATTTAAGGGTAAACTGTTGAGAGTAATTGCACCACGAGCTACTTGCACCCACGCATGGCGATTTGGCGGCAAAACATGGGAAACTTGCTCATCTTTTGCCAGAGCAGCTGCATACAGATTCACATCTTGATGCACTTTAACAGCACCCTCTCTCCCATCTTTAGCTGCAACTAATTGCAGTTTTCCGGAAGTTTTTGACACTTCAAAGTCGCGTTGTTCATAACTTGGCTGTAACCCCTTTGTATCCGGTAAGAGCCAAATTTGGAGGAGATGAACTGGTTCAGTTTTTGAGTGATTGTACTCGCTATGAGTGATCCCAGTTCCTGCACTCATCCGTTGGACTTCACCCGGTTTAATAGTGGCACCATTACCGATACTATCCTTATGCTCTAACGCTCCTTCCAAAACATAGGTAATGATTTCCATATCCTGATGACCGTGAGTACCAAAGCCTGCCCCTGGACTAACCTTATCCTCATTAATGACCCGGAGGGCGCGAAAACCCATCTGCTTAGGATCGTAATAGCTGGCAAAGGAAAATGAGTGGTAAGTATCTAACCAACCATGATTAGCGTGTCCTCGTTCTTCACTTCTACGGATTGCAATCATTTTCTAATTCCTCTATTTTGGATGAGCAAGGGGAAGGAAATAAAGAGAGGGAGAATGCACAAAAAACGCATCACTCATTCAAGGGTTGCTCTCAACCATTGCTAATCTCTCACCCTGACTGGTTGATTTAGAGTTGACTGTGAGCGCCGTCACAATAAGGAGAGTTAGCAGTCTGTTTGCAGTTGCAAAGAGCAACCCTCTTTTTTTCAGTGAGTTCAAAAGCCAGTGGTGCAAATTCAGTGCCTTGATGACCTCCATCACAAAAAGGCTGGTTTTTTGATTGACCGCACTTACACCAATAGTATTGACCAGCATCCAGTTCTAGAACAACGGGTTTACGATCGGCAATCACAGGCTTACTCATGAGGTTCTCCTTCTAGGATTATCACTAAGTTTGGTGAGAGATAGGGTGTTTTTTGGATATTTCTACTTTAGACTAAGTAAAGCTATGATGGGAAGTATGCACTTTAGAGTAAGGTAGTTACCAAAAATATACTATGCAAGAAGTCAAAACAGATTTAGAAAAAGCCAGTTGTCCAGTGGAAAGAACTCTAGAGGTAATTGGTGGCCGTTGGAAAGTCTTAATTCTCCGAGAATTATTTCAAGGAGTGAAGCGCTTTAATGAATTGCAGCGAGCTGTCAGCGGTATTACCCAAAAAATGCTGACGCAACAATTGCGGGAGATGGAATCAGATGGCATCATACATCGAGAAATTTATTTGCAGGTTCCACCGAAAGTCGAATATTCTCTGACGCCTTTAGGAGTGAGTCTTAAACCCATCTTAGAGGCTATGCACGAATGGGGGATTCGCCATCTCAACGAAACAGGCTGAGGGTTAGGAGAGACGCGACAAAGGAGAAAAGTAGTGTAGAAGAATTGGTTAGATGCTGAAACCCTTCCTGTGGTTGTAACCTCTCCAACGGAGTGCGCTCTATTCTTAAATACTCCTACCCTGGGAGAGAGGCATTATCCAAAAAGGTTGACCTAGATTAAAATAGAGAAGTAGGAAATTCCTGAATACTCAGATCTTGCACCTCGATTGAGAACAGGAAAAAGCCCAGTTCTACTCATCACTGATTAGAAAGGGGCGTAGGCTGAAAAGCCTGTCTGTTGAAACGGTGATGGAGTAAGGAGCAAGATGTTCAGTTATTCAGGATTTAAAGCTGCTCAGGAATCAAAAGTTATGCCTCCTCGTTGGCCTCGTCAACCCGATCGCAACGATCCCAGTTACCGCCGTTTAGATGACCGGATGAATTTTGCCTTCCATGTCGCCCTGTTTGCTGCCTGCAATTCTGGTCTATGGTTTTTCCACAACCTACAGCATGCGACTTGGCCTTGGGCAATTTGGGTCACGGGTGTATGGACACTTGCATTATTCGCGCATGGGGTTTATGTGTTTGCGATCGCAGATTATTCGCTTCCTAGCCAAAAAGCAGAATAATCTCCAGGCTTTCTTAATGCACAAGGAAGTACGAACAGGTGGCAGTTTGAATTTTGAGTTTCTCGAAATGGTGTCCTACCATCTCCTTCTAGCTCCTTCATTCTTGCTGAGAAGTTGTTTTTTATGAGGGGAATATGGCTAATACTAATACGACCCAATCCATCGAATCCCTAGCCGCTGAAATTGGCGAAAACATCTATATTGATGTTGCCAAGTGGCATCTCTATCTCAGAGAGGCTCACCTCCACACAGTAGTTGCTGAACAAATCTACCCCATGCTGGTGAAGGGAAATTTCAATGCAGATAGCATTGGGCAAGTTCTGCAAGGCATCTCTGTTCAATTAGGAGGCGGAAAACGGGAATTGCCTCTATCAGATTTAGTGCCAGCCCAAGGTCAACGCCAACTTGCGGATATTGTCGAAGAATTTCAACGGAATCTCTAAAAACCCGGCTTTAGTTCTCACCACTCAGTTGAGGACTAAAGCCCCCATTCCCCCTTTCCTAGATGAGCAAGAATTAAGACTGTTTAAAGGAGATGCCAGTTAATCGTCAACCATCGTTTCAGTCAAACTGGCATAAACTTAATCTCTATCTCCTGAGAAAACGCAGTCGCAACCGCTCAACAAACATATCCACTTCCGGCAACTTCATTTGTGCTGCAAAAACAGCAAAAACTCCTAACCCAACTAAACTTGCTACAAGCAACTGCCCCAACTGAATTAACAACCCCTCAGTCCCCAACACTTTTTGACTAATTACCAGCGCTCCCCAAGCTGCAAACCCAGTAAAAATACTACCAACTGTTAACCCGAAGAAAGGCCAACTCCACTGTTGCCAAGGCAACCCGTTCAGTTTCCGGTCCAAGAGGATTAACAGCCAAACCAATGAAACAACATTGACTCCCACCGTCGCTAAAACGAGTCCTGGTGCGCCGAAGGATTGCACTAATAAATAATCCAGCAGTGCATTTAGAAAGATATTAAAAATACTAACCCGAAAAGGCGTTTCCCCATCTCCCAAGGCATAAAATACCCTGACTAACACATCGCGACCTAAATAAGCAAACATCCCAACGCTATAAGCGATTAACACTGGGGCGACGAATTGCGACGCTGATTGATTAAAAGCATAGCGCTCATACACGACCCTAACAATAGGTACGGCCAGTGTAATCATCAGAGCACTAAAGGGTAACATAGTCAGACCCGTGAGAATTAAAGCCTGACGAATTCGGTCTTTTAACTCTCCCCAATTCTGAGGTTCAGCTAATCGGGAAAAAATCGGCAAAAACGGAACTAAAATGACATTGGAAATAATTCCCAAAGGTGTCTGCACTAACAACCCTGCATAACCCATCGCAGCAGCAGCTTGAGGAATATAAGAAGCAAAAAATAAGTCTGTGTAGACATTAATTTGCAGCATTCCTGATGATAAAGTCGCAGGCAACATGACTTTCATGACTTCTTGCACACCAGCTTGTCGAAAGTCAAATCGCAAGCGCAATTTTCCTAAACCAGCTCGCCATTGAGCGACCAGTTGCACCACCCACTGTAAAATTGCTCCTGCTAAAGTTCCCCAAGCTAATACTAAGCCCCCTAATAAAGCAAATTCTGGCTGAATAATTTTATTGCCCAGTTGCAACGCGAGAAAGATTAAACCGCCAATGACTGTGATACTAGAAAATAAGGGACTAATGGAAGGTAGCCAATACATATCAGCGGCATTTAGTGTGCCAAAACCAATGCCAATTAATCCAGCCAGTAAGGCCATCGGTGCCATAATCCGAAATTGCTGGATGGCGATCGCGCGAATCTGTAATCCCTCCGGTGTCCGCATTAATCCAGGGGCTACCAGATCGATCATCGGATCGGCAAACAAGATCAAACCAACTGTTACCAATAACAGTACACCACCGATTAAAGTGGTGATTGTCTCTACTAAAGGAGCCGCTTCTGATTTGTCGCGCTTGGCTAAAACGCTAACAATGGCGCTGTGGAAGGGCCCATTAATGCCACCGAGTAAAATCAATAAAAATCCAGGGATGACATAAGCGTAGTTATAGGCATCGACGGCGGCACCCACTCCAAAGGCGGCTGCGATCGCTTGTTGGCGAACCAACCCAAAGACTTTACTGATCAGGGTGGCAACAGCCACAATTGCAGCAATCCCAGGTAGGGAACGAGAAGATTTCTTAAGTGATTCAGGCACGAACGGTTACAAACGCTGATAAAATACTTCGCTGAGTTTAAGAGCGAATCGGGAGAATGATAACATAAACGGGCGCTATCGAGGGTGAAAATGTAGATGGAACCCAAGTACACCTTCACTCAGAACGATCGCTCGTACCCATTCCCCATTATCCAATTCCCCATTCCGAATGACTGCTTACCTCTATCAATATCCCCCTCTCTACCCTGGTATTTTAATCAAGCGTTACAAGCGATTTTTTGCAGAGATCGAGCTTGCTTCTGGAGAAATTATTACAGCCCACTGCCCTAATACTGGTCCAATGACAGGTGTTTATCTTCCTGGCAATCCTGTCTGTGTATCTTACAGTAATAACCTCAAGCGCAAATTACCTTATACTTGGGAATTAATTCAGATTTCAGACCCTCAACCAATTTGGGTCGGAGTGAATACAGCATTACCAAATCGAGTGATTAAATTAGCTTTAGAGTCGCAGCTCTTTCCCCAGTTGGGGAATTACAGTTTGATTCAACCAGAAGTCAGCTATGGTCAAGATCAAAAAAGTCGCGTGGATTTTTGCCTGACGGGGGGTGAAGTTCCCATTTATCTGGAAGTAAAAAATACAACCTGGACCCAAAAGCATTTAGCTTTGTTTCCTGATACCGTTACCGAACGAGGACAGAAGCATTTAAAAGAATTAATTGAAGTTGTTAAGCAGGGAGCGCGGGCAGTAATGTTATATTTTATTAATCGGAGTGACTGCACTCACTTTGCGCCTGGGGATAGTGCCGATCGCGTTTATGGGCAGTTATTGAGGCAGGCAGTCCAAGAGGGGGTAGAGGTGTTACCCTGCCGGTTTGAAATTACCCCGGAAGGAATTCGCTACTTAGGACTAGCAAAGTTTGAGTTGTAGTACCTCCATCTTAAGTTAGAAAACAATCAAAATACATTGAGAAACCACAGGATTGCGATGGCTCAGACATTTCCATCCTAGACCTTTACCCACTTAGCAGCAGCAATAGCCGCTCATCATCCTATGACTCATTCAGCTTACCTCATCTTTAACCCCGTTTCAGGTCAGGGCAATCCCGACTCTGATTTAGCTGCCATTCGCCAACTGCTCGAACCGGAAATCAACTTAAAAATTCACGTAACGACGCCAGAGTCAGACCCCTCTCAACTCGCCGCAGAAGCAGTTTCAGAGGGCGTAGAAATGCTTCTTGCCTCTGGTGGTGATGGTACTGTTTCTGCCGTCGCCAAAGCTGCGATCGGTACTGATATCCCGTTAGGGATTATTCCCAGAGGAACCGCTAATGCCTTCGCCGTTTCCTTGGGAATTCCTAACAATATTCCAGGAGCTTGCCAAGTAATTTTAGCCGGAGCAAATCGCAAAGTAGATGCTGCTTTTTGCAACGATGTCCCCCTACTTTTATTGGCAGGAATTGGGTTTGAAGCCGAAGTAGTTGAAAAAGCCGATCGCGTTGCTAAAAACCGCATCGGAAACTTAGCTTATATTCTGGCAGGGTTTATGCAATTGCGAGAGCAAGATTTATTTGAAACCCAAATTGATATTGAAGGTGTCAGCGGTACCTTGCAAGCAGGAGCTGTTACGATCGCCAATGCTGCACCGCCTACCTCAATTCTCGCTCAAGGTGCTGGGAAAGTCATTGCCGATGATGGCCTCTTAGACATCACCATCGCCACCCCCAACAATTGGCTACAAGCCATTGATGCCATGTCCGAATTGTTGAGGTCGGCTTTAGTCAAGAGAGCTACCAATCGCAACGATATTATTTATCTGCGAACCAAGCGCATAAAAGTCGTCACCAATCCCCCGCAAAAAGTCGTGGTTGATGGTGAAATCATTGGCACCACTCCCCTAGAAGTTGAATGTATTCCTGGTGGCTTGATAGTCTTAGCTCCTCCTGAAGTAAGCGGTGATGAGCGTTTATCTGGCTATAAAACCTATTTGGCTAACACAGAAACAGAGTTGAGCGAGTGGCAAGAAAAAATAGAGCAATTGCAAGGGAAATATCAAACTATCAAAGGGGAAAATAAAGGGGAGCTGGACAAGTGGATTGGTGAATTGCAGGTGCGACAGGAAACAGTGCAAGCGAAGTTACAAGAACTAGAAACAGTGGCAGGAGAATTGGAAGCGGCTCGCAGTGATTTAATTCACGCTTTAGAAATAGCAACTTGGAAAATCAATGACGACACTTAAATTCTTGCTCTCTCGGCTGCTGGATACGGCTGTAGGTTAGGTTTTTCTGCTGTTCAGCCGCTTAGGCACTTTCTCTGAGAAGATGAAAGGAAATTGCAGCAGAAACTCCCGCTCTCCTCACACCGAAGTGCTGACAATCAATAGGCCGCTCATCTTATTGAGTTGCTTGCTTGATGGGAATCTCAATGCAAAATTTCGTTCCCTTTGTTGGCATTGATTCACACCAGATTAACCCTTGATGTCTCTCAGTTATAATTTGGTAGCTAATTGACATCCCCATCCCTGTACCTTTCCCAACAGGTTTTGTTGTAAAAAATGGGTCAAAAATGCGTTGCTGTATCTCTTTCGGGATGCCAAGACCATTATCGGTGACGGAAATCCGAATGCGGTCTTTACTCTGCAACTGAGTTGTAATGATAATTTGGCTGGGTGACTGTTGTAAAGTTAATTGATTGCACTGTTTTTCCCGATCTTCCAAAGCATCAAGAGCATTGCTCAAAATGTTCATAAATACTTGATTAAGTTGTCCCACATAGCATTCCACCAAGGGGAGAGCGCCATATTCTTTAATCACTTGTACCCCCGAACAATGGTCACTTCCTTTGAGACGATGTTGCAAAATCAATAATGTACTGTCGATCCCCTCATGAATATCAACTTGTTGAAACTCGGAGCGTTCGAGATGCGAAAAATTACGGAGCGATAGCACGATTTTACGAATGCGATCGGCTCCCATCCGTATGGAACCTAAGATTTTAAGCAAGTCTTCAGCTAGAAATTCAACATCAATCGCTTGAGCATAATTTTCTACTTCTGGGTGAGGATGAGAACTATGTTTTTGATAAAGTTGGATGAGTTTCAATAAGCCGTCAACATATTCGTTAGCATGGGTGATATTGCCATAGATAAAATTGACAGGATTATTGATTTCATGAGCAACCCCAGCTACTAAACTACCTAAAGCCGACATTTTTTCACTTTGAATCAGTTGAAGTTGCGATTTTTGTAGCTGTTCTAAGGTGGCTGATAGAGCAGCGGTTCGTTCTTGAACGCGATATTCTAGCAATTCATTGGCTTTTTTAAGCTGTTGTTTTTCAAATCTTTGTACGCGCCACAGTACCAGGATCATCGTGACGGCTAATCCAGCAACAACCAGAGCAATTATGTCAAGAGCTCGCAGTTGTGATTCAATATTTTCGACAGGAATTACCAGTAGAATTGACCAATTGACTTCTTTAAGGGGAAAAAAAGCCAGATACTTCTGAGTTGCATCGACCGAAATTAATTCTATACCTTGTTGTCGATTTCTAATTCGCTGCACGATTGCTAACAACTTCTTATCAACTGGCTGACTAAGGTTAGAAGTTAGTTTTTCGGTAGTCGAGTCAATGGCTAAATTGGGATCGGCGATCGCTTTTCCTTTCGAGTCGAGCGCCAACGCATAACTATTATCACCGTACTTGATGTGATCGACAACTTGCACGATGCGATCGAGCCTGACCAAACTGTGAATTTCACCACTGGGAGTAGTACGAATATCAAACGCCTGCCGGATCGGGGTTGCGACTGCAATAATGGGAATCTTGGTAGTGTGACTGATAAATGGATCGCTGACATTCGTTTTCCCTGTCATCGCCTTCTGGAAGAAATCAAAATTGCTGATATTTGCAGGCTGAGAACCTGTTATATTACACCAACCATTCGGCGCAGCGCTCGCAAGTGCATAAGTATCGTTAAAGCGTAAAATCTCCGCTTTTAGGTAGGGTTCAGCCCTTGACCAATACATCGATTTGACTACAGTGGTATTCGCAAGTGTTTCAATATGAACTTTCAGATTGGCTAACCAGCGATCGAGGTCATTTCCGCCTTGCTGCACTTCCAAAAGAGCATTTTGTTTAAGGCTCTCCAGCATCACATTGCGAGCAGCTTGATAACTGTAGTATGCTCCTAAGCTGACGAGCAACGTCGTGGCACCAAGTAGGAGTCGTAGGAGTACATTACGTTCTAATTGGGAGAAGACCTTAACAAGTTGCATCACAATCTCCTTATCAAAAGTGCTGAATTATAAAAAAGTGGTAATTGAAATTTATAGATGCACTTCTTAACGTCTACAGAATGGGGCGATTTCCTGGTAATAGTGGTTGCGTCGGTAGGTGTTCAAAGCTAATCTTGAGCCACTTTTTTTGCAGTTGGTGCAGCTCACCTTTTTCACGCAAACTTCTTAAGAAGCTGTTCAGCATATTCAATAAACTTTGATTCCCTTTTTTGACGGCCCAGGCTGCATAAGATTTACGACTCACACGCTCACCCAGTGCAAAAATAGCAGGTTTCTCATCCACCAATACGGAGAGCGACACAATGTTATTTAGCACTGCATCCAATTTTCCACTCAATAGATCTTGATAGGCTTCGGCAAAGCCACGATATTGTTTGACCTGTCCAAGCGTACCATTATATTCCTTGAGTGTGGCGGCAAGATCCGGTATCGCTGCCAAGGAGACGCCACCTTCTTGCACCCCCACAGTTTTACCTGCCAGGTCTTTTAACCCTTGAATTGAAGTATCCTCTTTGCGTTTTATGTAGGAAATTGAAGATTCAGAAATGGGCATCGTAAAATCTAATAATTTTGACCGTTCATCGGTAATACCAACCGCCGTCAGCGCTACATCATACTGACCCTTAATCACTCCCGGCAGAAGTCCTTGCCAAGGAATAATTTCCTGGCGAATTTCAAACGGAACTCTTTTGCGGAGACGATCGAGAAGTTCATTATCGAAGCCCACCGGTTTACCATTGATTAAATATTCAAAGGGCGGATAATCATCTTCAGTTGCAACTAACAGATAGCCTCGTTTTTCGATCTGCTTGAGAAGATTGTCGTCAATGCTCAAGGCTGGTTTATTTGGGAAGGGTGGGACACAGCCATGAGTGACTGAGGTTACCAGTGTAGCCATTCCAGCTTGGAGGAAAAAACGTCTGTGAATGGTCATATAGTTAGGGAAGCAATTGTTCTATACTGTATAGAGAATAGCCTAACCATACTCGTCTCTACCATTGATTGCATGGAGTTAATCAATGATGATATAAGTAGATCGCAAGCCCATAATAAGTATTTTTGCTTATTTTAAGAGCTGACCTCTATAGAGATAAAAAATTGCGGTACTTTGAGAGTGGGAACCTATACTATTTGCAACCTTTCGTCTTGGCGAGTGGAAGTGTAAAATCAGAGGAAATAAACTAACTTTGTAAAAGTCCACAACACTTAACTGTTGAATGGAGGTTTTACGTATTTTTTATGTAGAATTAAGCCCAGAATTTTACTAAAACTGATTTCCTTTTTAGATAACAACACCGTTGGCTCATCATTTAGCTGCGAGCCATCTCTAATGATTAGACAAAAAAAAGAGCGCGACCGAGCAACGGCTCCTAAAACCAGTACGCCTCATTTTTTTGTGACCGAAATTCCTGATTTTTGCGAAACAGGTAGATTCGTTGGAAAGTCACTTTGGCACTGCTATGGCTAGCCTAAGGATGGCGCGCTATTGGTGAGGGAGTAGAGGACAGCGTTGTTCTTCAAGAGTCATCTATGATTTGCCACCATTAATCCTGCGTTGAGTTAACGCTATCCTCTACATCAATGAGTTTGATGAGCGACACAGCCGAATTGCTATGGGGTACAGAGTCCCATCATCAGATTCACTTTTCCCTTTTTCCACTCCCCATGACCCACGGAAACTTATTCCCTGAGAATGGAAAATACCCTAAATTCCAGCTCCATCCAGAAACTCTTTAATCATTTGGTCAGTCTGGACTGCCACAGGAGAAGTGTATGAGTCACTTTCCTGAACAGAGGAGAGAGATAACTCAACTCGCAACTGTTGAATCTGTTTCTCCAGGTCTTTGATGTGATCGAATAATGCTCGAATTGCCTCAGCTTCTAAATCCCGCAGGTCGTCATGCTCTAGATCGCCAGCCTTCAATCCATCCCGACGAGCAATGCGACCCGGAATTCCGACTACGGTGCAATTGCTTGGCACATTTCGCAAAACCACTGAACCGGCGCCAATGCGAACACGATCGCCAATCTGAATATTACCCAACACCTTCGCGCCAGCTCCGATCACGACATGATTACCGAGAGTCGGATGGCGTTTCCCTTTTTCCTTTCCCGTCCCTCCTAAGGTAGCGCCCTGATAAATCAAGGTATAGTCACCCACAACAGCCGTCTCACCAATGACAACCCCCATACCATGGTCAATAAACACCCCTTTACCAATTTGGGCACCCGGATGAATCTCAATCCCCGTTAAGCATCGACTCAGGTGAGACAGGAAACGAGGCAGAAAGATAATCCCTTGGTTATTGAGCCAATGAGCAATTCGATGCCACCAGAGAGCGTGCAATCCAGGGTAACAAAAAAGCACCTCCAGGGAGTTACGGGCAGCCGGATCGCGCTCCCGAATCGCTTGCCAATCAGCGATTAAGACCTGGAATGGGTTGGCTGTCCCTGGGTGTAAACTGGCTTCTCGTGAAGAGGCACAGTCAGAATCTTGGGCTATGACAAGATTTTGATCGACTTCGGTCAGGGAGGGAGCGTCGTTCATTGGTGAATTTTTGTAAGACATAACTCCTCACTTTTGATCGTGGATTCCTTAAGAGCTTCTGAGAAGGGCAGGAGAAGTCCCGCCGATTGATTCCGATCGCACAGGGATGATAGGGAGTGGGGGTCCACTCTCCTTTCGCCTTTCGCCGATCGCCACAGTCGGAATTAGAGGTGGAACCGGGTACAGAAATTGAAACTCAGTTGCTGGTAGTCAATCAACGAAGATGCCAGGGGCAGGTTTTGAATGTTTTCCGCAAAGGTTGTGGGTTAAACCCGCCCCCGATCTGGTTAAACAGGCACTTTGGTAAGGGATGCCCACCCACTTAACGGAAGCGAATCCTTCGCAAAACTTCTACCAAAGTATCAATTTCCTCACAAGTGTTGTAGAACGCCAAGGAAGGTCGCACCGTACCTGTCAGACCATAGCGCTGCATGGTTGGTTGAGCGCAGTGATGACCTGCTCGTACCGCAATCCCTTCTTGGGCAAGGTATTGGCCAACTTGTTCAACAGGGATATCATCGAATACAAATGACAGCACGCTAACTTTGTGAGATGCAGTCCCAATTAGGCGCAGCCCAGGAATGTGAGCAAGGCGTTCCATTGCATACTGAGTGAGCCGATGTTCATACTGTTCGATGTTGATCGTCCCAAGGCGGGTGACATAATCGATCGCCACACCAAGTCCCACAGCATCAGCAATATTGGGCGTTCCTGCTTCAAATTTAGCCGGAGGGTCGCTATAAGTCGTCTTCTCGAAGCTCACACTGCGGATCATGCTGCCACCCCCTTGCCAAGGAGGCAGATCCTCCAAGATTTCCCGCTTGCCGTAGAGGACGCCAATTCCTGTCGGCGCAAAGAGTTTGTGACCAGAAAAAGCGTAGAAATCACAGCCGATCGCTTGCACATTCACTGGCAGATGAGAAACAGCCTGAGCACCATCAATCAAGACGATCGCAGAGTGGCGGTGGGCAATTTGAGTCATTTCCGCCACTGGCAGGATGGTGCCGAGGGCATTAGAAACCTGGGTAATTCCGACGATGCGAGTGCGCGGCCCTAAAAGGCGGGTATAGTCTTCCAGCAAAATCTCGCCGCGATCGCTCACCGGAATCACTTTGATAATGGCCCCTGTTTCTTGAGCCAACATCTGCCAGGGTACAATGTTCGCGTGGTGTTCAAGGGTGGAGAGTAGAATCTCATCTCCTTTGCGGATATACTTGCGACCGTAGGTTTGAGCCACGAGGTTAATGGCGGCCGTTGCCCCTGGCACAAAGATAATTTCCTCCCGAGAACTCGCCCCGATAAACCGCTGTACCTTGTCCCGCGCTCCTTCATAGGCATCTGTTGCCCTTGCTGCTAGGGTGTGAGCGGCTCGATGAATGTTTGAGTTATCTCGCTGGTAGAACCGGGAAAGAGCATCAATAACGGTTTGTGGCTTTTGAGTTGTGGCAGCATTATCCAGCCAGATTAGCGGTTTCCCATGAACTCGCTGGTGTAAAATCGGAAAATCCTTGCGGATGGCATCGACATCAAAGGGTGCGCCCGACTCTAACCCCAAATGGTTCACGGTTGGGGGAGATAGGAAATAGAAAAGAGGTTCTGGTGTTTCCCGGACTGGAGACGGGTTCCTCACAGCACTTCGAGCCGCCACAGGTCGATCTAAATCTGTCTCACTGAGCGGGATCAGTGAAGTGGGCGAGTGAGGAAGGGCGGTCGCAGACATCTGAGCCGATAATTGCTGCGCCAGATTACTCACAGCGTCTGTATTCAATCCCTGACTAGAAGCATCAGTTGGTGAAAACTGCCACCCGATTTCTGGAGAAGACATCACGGGTTCAAGTGCTGCCAAGGCTTGTTTCAAACGACTTTCTGGGTTAGCAGGAAGCATCTCAGCACTTAATTGTTTGGCCATCTGGGTTAAGGCGGCCTCACTGAGGGTTAAACCGGGTGCCAGGGATGCCTCGCTACTGGTGCCAGGACTCAGGTTCTCTGGCGGGGAGACAGTACCGATCGCTTGACTAGCAGAGGGAGTTGCCTCAGGGATGGCGGTGTAAAATTGATTGGCCATTGCTTCTACAGCACTTGGGTCAAAAACCTCACTGCTAGCGGTTGCAGGGAAGGGTTCACATGTCGGCGGTTTGTTGCCATTTTCTGCATTAAGCCCGTGCATATTCATAGTCATGGTAGTATCCCACCTCAACGTTTTCCAGCACGGCTAGGGCATCATCGGTTAACACCGCGCAGGAGAAGTACAACGTCATCAAGTAAGAGGCGATCGCTTGGGTGTTGATCCCCATGAACCGCACAGACAAACTGGGCATTTGTTCGCCAGGGATACCCATTTGATGTAACCCAACGACGCCTTGTTCTTTTTCGCCCACCCGCATCAGTAGGATCTTCGTCTTACCAGGCCCTTGGGGATCGTTGGTGTAGTTTTGGATTTCCAGTTTGTCGCAAGGAACAAGCGGAACGCCACGCCAAGTCAGGAACGGACAACCGAAGAGATTGAGGGTTGCTGGTGGCACGCCACGACGGGTACATTCCCGTCCAAACGCTGCGATCGCCCGTGGGTGTGCCAGGAAGAAGGCGGGTTTTTTCCACACACGGGTTAGCATTTCATCCAAGTCATCAGGTGTGGGTGCGCTGTAACGAGGTTGAATTCGCATGAAGGGTGAAGCCACGTTGAGCAAACCAAAGTTTGGGTTATTGATGATTTCCCATTCTTGCTGCTCTTTCATTCCTTCGATGGTCAAGCGTAACTGTTCGCGCAACTGATCGATGGGTTCGTTATAAATATCGGTGACACGGGTGTGAACCCGCAAGATGCTTTGAACAATGCTAAGTTCGTATTCTTGCGGTTCGTTTTCGTAGTCAATGAAAGAGGCGGGTAATTCTGCTTCGCCTTCATAGTCAGCAGCGAGGGCGACTTTTTCTTCCCCGTACAGATTCAGGAAAGATTTTAATTGGGTCCGCTGTTCTATTGCCTGCTGTAAGTGATTGAGCAGTTGAGGAGATTGACTCATGACTTCGTTAAAACAGGCTCTGCCCAGTGTCAGCAAGCGGCAAGGACTGAGGGTGCGGATGGTGGTGTTACTGGGCTGATTTTGATACAGACTGAACTCACCGAAATAATCTCCGGTACTGAGAACAGCGACGCGCAAACTTTCTCCTTGATCGCCCTGCTTTAATACTTCTAATTTCCCCTGAGCGATGATATAAAATTTGTTGCCAGGTTGGCCTTCCGTGACGAGTGTTTCGCCTATCCCGACAAACTCAGTTTGAAAGCGGTTAGCTAAAGCTGCTGTTTCAGACATTTCGAGGGCTGACAGCAGGGGAATGGTTTGCAGTTGTTCAGCCGCGATCGTTGAATATCCGTTATTATTATTGACCCGCACCTTGGGAGTTTGTTTAAGAACAATTTTGGTGCGGTTGACGCGGTAGATCCCTGATTGTACTTGCACCCAAGGCAGGAAGTGCAGCAGCCAGCGAGGAGTTATCCCTGTCATTTGAGGGATAGTATTCGTTGTGACCGCTAGGTTGCGAGCAGCTTTGGTGTCAATACTTTGCTGCTGGCGGTGCAAATTTGTTGTTAGTGTGACCATAATTTTTCAGCAATTTTTGCTTTGAAATAACGGTAAAGAAGTCATCTTTCCGGCTTAGCATTTTAATTTTTTTTACCTTTAGGGGCTAAGCTCGTTGCTTTAGTTACAACTAGAAGTTTATACCTAGCTACTCTCAAAAAAACTAAATTAAATCTAAAGAAATTTATAATTTCAATCGATTTCTTTGTTTAAAATTTCCCGGCTTACGTTGTTTGTTTAATTATTAAAACACTTAGGCTTTACGTTATTTAATCTTATTTGATTTAGAAATAAAACTCCTAGTAATACTAGGTGCTCTCCTATGAGGATGGAGCGTGCTGCTACCTGAGAGTCATCAAAGCCGATCGAAATAGCAAAACGATGGTTGTTGAGAAATAGTGGTATTTTTAAGAGGATGTAGTGGCAGGTCGCTCAGAACCCTAAATGGCTGGGATATTCTCTTGCTGGGTTTGTTTGGTTAGCAAAGTAAGTTGTGTTTGGAAGGTTCCTGAAAGGAAGAGGGTTAGCTCATACTAATTACTTTAAATCCGTAGTCTTGCAGCTAGTTATCCCAAGAGTTATAGTAGGTAGTTATAAATCAAGTAAAATATAAGAAGGTTAAAAAATTGAGGTGAGCCAATGTCAGTCTATCTTCAAGTCAAGCGAAGGGAAGGAGAGAAAAAATATTAAAGTTAAAACAAGATATTTAAAGCCCCGAAATAACTCGCTCCAGAATTGAGGATTTGACTTTAACTGATGGTGGATTAAGTGTCAAAAAATAGCTCCCAAAACAGAACAGAAGGAAGCGAAAATTAGGAAAACTATAGGAAGATGGTGCGAGGAAAAGAAGGATTATTTGGTAGTAGTACAGAGGAAGGGTAAGCAAGTCAACCAGAATTTCTAACCATTGCAAGTGCTGCAATGAACTGTCCCCAGTACCAATCTACTCAAACGATCAAATACGGACATATCCATTACAGCAAACCACGATGCAAGTGTCGAGACTGTGGGCGACCCTTTGTAGAGGATGCAACCTGACGAGGTTGTTACCCCGTCAAATTCAGCACTACCTAATGCCGTTTACATTTCAGCCATGCGGCTGACCTTTTGACACGAACAAATCGCAGCCCACAATTTTTCCCTCTCCTTGTTGTTAATAAACCTGTTAACAAGCATCAATCTTTTTCAGGCGAATAAACTTCAAAAACCACAGCTTTAAAGGTTTTAAAGTTGCTGTCACCACCTTCAGGCTTAACTTCCTTTGGAGCGAGCAGGCAATGACCAACTCTTGATTTTACCCAAAGTTACCGGCATCGGCTGCACCACATCCAGGGTAAACAGAAAGACTTTGCGTCCCCGACTACCCCTTTCTGGGTCAGAAAACTCTAGCTTGACATCCCAACAGTCACTATTGAACCGACAGAAGGGGCTTTTTTCGACTTCAATCGAGTCGAGTTGACGACGCTCGGCGATCGCTTTCACAAAGACGGAAGCTGCTTGGAAAATATTGGTGGCGGCGAAATTGAGGGCGCGATCGCGCGATGTCTGGCCCACATTGCGAAGATCGTTATAGACGCGGTTGAGGAAGGCAGTCAACGCTTGTCGCACTAAAGGTTCTTGGTCTTCGTTGACTTGATTGGCGAGCGTTGCCATCGCTGCATTCACGAGGCTATTGACTTTCCAGCCGTACATCCCCCGGCTGTCATGAACTGTGACAACCGGCACAACCTGACCGGAGAACAGTTCTACTGTGCGGTTAGTGCGTCGGGCGGGGATACTGATCCGTTCCACAAATTCATCGCTGCTTTCTGGCTCCAATTGCCCTGCTAACATCAACAGAAACATCTCATAGATCTGCGATGAAAACGACTCTGTTGGTTCTAGGACATAGAGCGTGTCTCCATCAAGGCTCAGTGTCCAGATCAGGAAACGCCTTTCATCTGGGTTGCGATCGAGGTGTTCAACCATCTGACGGGGATCGAAGGGGTCTGGTGGAACCAAGATGCCGTTCACTTCTACCGGAGCCATCCGTTCTTTGAAGGTATCAACACGGGTTTCATCGCCAAAATCATAGCTCAAGGTTCCCAGAGCATAAACATTGCCAGAGAAAGCGGTGCTGGCTTCAACAGTGCTTGTATCTGTGGGAGTTGCTGCGGTGACGGGTTCCTCCGCAGGAGTAGCCGGAGTAGCTGGTTGCAAGGCTGGGCTGGCATCCGTAGCAGTCATAGAGGCGGTGATGCTGGCTGGGATAGCAGCAGCATTAGGCTGGGCATAACCAGCCCATTCGGTGCGAGTTACTTGGTCGCCCGCAAAGGAAATGGTAACGGAAGGTTGCCCAAAAAGCACCTTCATTGCCCCTGGGATATTGATAAAGCCCCGCAGACAGCGTTCCGGTTCTTCTACCCGTTTAGGATCGCAAGGAATAGCTGTGTTAAGCAGTGCCATGCGGACGGCTTCAGCATCGACGGGTTTGCCTTGTTGCACTTGCAAACTCATCAGCAGCGCAGCAATTCCGGTGACGATGGGGGCCGATCCACTGGTTCCGGTTCTGGTTCTGGGTTTCTCGGTGGCTAGTTGCGCTCCCCAAATATCGTCACCCGGAGCCATAATCCCTTCTTGGGCGTAGTTGCCACCCCAGTTACTATAGTTGGCGGGTGGATGACCCAGATCCATTGCTCCCACAGGAAGGGTTCCTGGCAGGACACCGGGCAAACACCAATATTCACCTGAACTGTTACCCGCCGGCCCAACAATCAAAATGTTGTTATCTAGGCACTTCTGTACCGCTTTAGCAAATAGCTCTTCTCCTTCACCCGTTTGGGTGGGGCGACAGAACCCGCAGTGAATGATATTGGCTCCTAAATTCAGCGCTAACTCCAAGGCACGGGCTAGGTTGAGGGGAGAGTGAAATTCCGTTACAATCCCCCGATTGTTCAGGGGTATATTAATGACACGGCAGTGGGGAGCAATACCCGCAGAAGGGGTGTTTTCTTGACCCACAATGATGCTGGTGACATGGGAAGTATGGTCATCAATTTTAAGACGGACTATCATCGGTTCAGAAAAAGCTGCGTTAAGGGCTGCTTCTTTCTCCTCTTTGGTGCGATCGCTATCTTGAATAGCTCGAAAGGTTGCGTAGTCTTCTGCTGAAAAGGGTTCTGGAGTGTCGTCCCAGTAGGGAAAGACTTTAGAAATTTCAGGGCTTTGGAAACAGGAGAGGGAGTGATCGGGGTTGCCTTCGAGAACCACAATCGTGATGCGGGAGTCGCCGAGGGTTTGGTTGCGGAGGTAGGCGAGTCCAGGGATGCGAGGGTCAAGGTCATGGGGATGGAGTGCTACCAAAGCTGGGGAGGCAGAACCCTCAACCTCACTAGCTGAAACAGTCGCCGATGATCGTTGATTCTCAACAATATCTGATTCACGATCCAACGCCTCTGACGCTGTCAGTGTAGATGTAGATCCTGTTAACCCAGACAATCTAACATCTTCTTCTGTACTACTTGATGTTTCCTCAACTTGCTCCCCGGTATTTTCAGCAATTTCTCCAGCCTCAGCAGGGTGAATTTCTTTCATTAATCCCACTGACTCAACCTTACTGCTTAACATTTCTGCCTCGGCTTCAACTCCATCAAATTCAGTCTCACTGGCGGAGACTTTTGCCTCAGTAAACTCTTGTGAGCTATCAACTTCAATCGAATCCAGCCCACTAGGGTTAATATTACCTTTGGGCCATGAACCCAGCGCAAATTCTCCAACAGCCGACTCTTCCGTATAGTCCAGTCCCACAGCTTGCCCAAAAGTATCGCTATTCCCATCTCCCATGCCACAGGGGGCGAGTCCCATATTCGTTGCAACCAAATAAAAGTTTTGCATTAGAACCCCAACGTTCTGAAGCACCACCTTATATCCGATAGAGCGATACTTACGAAATAACCTACCAAATCGCGCTGTAATCACCAAAACAACCTGGGGAGTAAACCATGAGGAGGTAGGATAACCTAATGCCGCAAAGATATTATCCTTCGATTCAACTGAAATCTGCTCTAGTTGATGATTTAGTGGGTCGTAGTGATACACCCCTTGACTCAAACCTTCACAATGCCGTACCACTGGATAAATTTCCAATTCATACATTGCTCCGCCTCCTGGATAAGGACGACGGCTCAACTCGCTACAGTCAATATCCGCGTGCAAATTGAGAATTTCCCGCCAATTCTTCCCGAACCACTCCTCTGCAGAAAGCAATTGCTTGACGCGAGCGGCGCGATAAAGTATTTCTCCAAGTTGTTCGATGGTGATCGGATGGTTATCGTCATGTTGTCGAACCGATTGTCGTGCTTCGATCGCTTCGGTAAGGGTGGCATCGTTACACTTTAAAGCCTCCAAGTTCGGACGGGGTAGGGGAACAATTTGGTCACTCATGGGGGGCTTTACGACTGGAAAATCTGTCCACTGATCTTGGTCAATCTTTTGTAGAGGGTAGTCATGACGACCGCTGCGGCTACGGCTGTGGAACAGCAGGTTATGAAAGTCCCAAAGCTGAAGTGAGGGGGGTTCGGAGTCAGCCGTCAGAAAGTCTGCGGCCCACAACAAATTGACAAACTGATAGGCGGTTTCTGCACCCAAGTAGGGGGGAGGTGTGACGGCTCCTAAAGATTGCGGTTGAGCCAGTTGAGCGAGGATGGCACTGGCTCGCCAGTCGAGGAGCTTGACCCGAAACTTCGAGAGGGGGGACTCCAGTACCATTGTGCCTTCGTAGGGACGCTGATAGGCAAAACGGGAGAGGGCGACATGGGTTTGTGTCCAGTAGGGTTGAGTTAGATTTAACTCAGCCGAGTCCACCATCGGGATTGCCACTGCTAGGGGCAAGACAGCATAACTCAACCAACCCCGCTCATCCAATTGTTTTAGGATCTGCCCGAACTGTTCCCCCACTGCTTGACCCTCCAGTTCCGCTAACTTTTGTACCAGTAATTCGGGGGTAGTGTTGCCAGCCTTAAGATGATCGAGAACCATCGTGATTCCTGGGGTTGTCGCCAGGGTGAGTAAAGCGGTGGCATCGGCTTCTTCCCCGCGTAGGGTATACTGACCTTCAGTGCTGCTCACTTGGACAAAAGGATTTAGGGAAACTGCAAAGGAATGATGGTTCATGGCGGTGAATAAAGGGAAACTTATGATGGGGCAAATTCAGTCGAGGACAGTTAGGATTGAGCAAGTCTAGCAGGATGTTTTTTGAAGATTAGTTGCAGTAAAATCGACAATCACGACTCACTCACTTTACAAAATTTTTTTGCAATCTACTTCTATCTATATTCGATTGGCAGGTATCACTTTTGTTGTATATAAAGCTATAATTTTCCAATCGGCTACTTTCCAAGTCTCGCTCTTTAGCACCGACAACCGCATAGGTAATGCAATCCTGCATTTGACAAAAATTATAAATTTTCTCGCCTAAACTATTGAATATAAAATGTTGGGGGATTTCTTTAATATCAAAAAATTGAAAGTATAAAATTGGCTCTATTATTCTTCTAGAAAAACTAGCTATAAACAAATCTGAAATATTAAAGAGAGAAATTACTTTAGGTGAAAAGTTTTTTTGGATGTAGGCAGTCAAATATCTTCCAAAATTTCCCTGGGTTCGATGTTTTCCTCCGGGAGAACCGGCCCATAGTTCTATGTTAGTACGACCATCCAAGAAAAGATTAAATCCAATTACAACAACATCTCTCATCAGAACTTCTGTCAACTCTGGCGAATATCTAGCACCATCCAGTGCCATAGCTGTCATGACTAAATCTCCATTACTGTCCCCAGGATGGATGTGCATATAGATCTTAATGAAAGAATCCTGAAGTTGGGGATGTAACTCAATGCCAATGGTGTTATTTTCAATTTTGCTAGAGCCAATATATAATGCGGAAAACTGATCCAGTAAGTTACGATTGATTTTGATATCGATTCTGCGTTCAACTTTGTCTAAAAATTTTGAAGCATCGGCTAGAGATCTAGGCCAAGTCTGTCCATAGTTGCTAACGTGAAAGTCTGCTGCCAATAAACGATTCCCTGCAACATTGCAAGCTGGTTCAACACCACAAGAACCTTCTATGTCAAGAATCGCTTCTTCAAACAGAGGGAGAGGAAAACTCGGCTCTACATCGAAGGCATCCAAATGAGCTCGGATAAATTGAAGGCGCTGCTCCCGCAGAGAATGATAATGAAAGGCAGAGGTCATCGTCATAATCGTATTTTTTTTGATTGATTTGTAAGGTAATAAGGTTAATAGTATTGACTCATTGAGAGAGATTAGACCTTAATTTTTTATTCATTTTGATGTCATTCCATTCACAAAACCACTCATCTGGTAGTACAGTTTTACCCTCTCAATTGAAGTAGCAGAAAACTCAGATTCAGGAATAGCGATGAAGACATCACGAAAGGCTCGATTCCGATAGTGAGAATGAACTTGCTTGACCATCTCGTTTCCCAGTTGGTCAACAAAACTATTGGGAGACTTGACCGAATTAAAATAGAGAACATCACTATCGTTATCATTGCTAATACCGATTTGAAGCCAGGCACCGCTTTCCTTGAGTAGCTGAAATGCTTTGGCTGGGAGCTTCTCAGCTAAATACGCTTGAACATCAGGCCGTTGAAGGTCGGCGGGATAGAATGTAGGATAGACTTCTACACTAGCTTGATTGTCAAAGAACAAGTCAAAACCAACCAGTAAATTCCCATTGACAATTAATTTTTGCCAATCCCGGTGTTCTCCGCAAAGTGCGAGCGCAATTGCTATCTTTTCAGGATAATCCCTGACGTGAAAACTCAACTTAATCCGTGAATGTCTTAGTTCTGAACGATCGTCGATCCCCAAGATTAGCAGATGTACTTTAGAAGGGTCTAGACCTGTTCCTAAAAATTGCTGAAGTAACCGACGATCGATCTGAACTTCTGGTCGTTCCTCTAGACGACGGGAGAAAGAGAGGAAATCTTCAAGATCAAACAATTTCAGCGCTGGATTAGGCTGATGAAACTCAGCAGAATAATAAAAACGAGCTGGATAACGACGATCTTTCTCAATATTGCAGGCACAAACAAGACTACCGCCTTTACCTTTGCGTTGCTCGCCAATAAATTCCTTGAACAAATTTAATAAATAAGAATTTTCCAGATCAAAAATTTGCTGATGTTCTTCAATATAACGCAAGTTTTTTTCAGCGCGATTCTGAATAGGACTGGAAATTAGAGAAGAAGTTTGAATCCAATTTTGAGCTTGCATTTTCATATTTCCTTCTAAAACATTTGCTCGAAATATCTGGGTAATAATCTTAACTCATTCAGAGTTTTTCTTAAGTTTCGATTCATCATGTTGATTTCACTTTGTTAATAAATTTATTCATGTGGTAGTACATTTTTACTCTCTGAATTGAATGACCATAAAACTCAGCTTCAGGAATACCCAAACACAGATCCTGAAAGACCCGATTTCGGTAGTGAGAATGAACTTGCTTAACCCCCTCATTTCCTAGATAGTCAACCATACTGTTAGCAGATTTAAATTGATGGAAATAGAGAACATCACTATCGTTCTCATCACTAATACCGATTTGAAAACTTCCACTTTCTCTGAGTATCTGAAATGCCCTGACAGGGAGTCTCTCTGCTAAATACGCTTGAACAGATGGTCGTTGGAGGTCTGCTGAAGAGAACGAGGGATAGACCTCTACAGCTGCTCGATTGTTAAAGAAAAAGTCAAATCCAACCATTAAAATTCCGTTGACAATCAAATTTTTCCAGTCGCGCTGTTCTCCACAAAGTGCTAGGGCAGTTGCTATTTTTTCGGGATAATCTTTGATAGTCAAATACAACTTGATCCGCGAATGTCTTAGTTCTGGACGAACATCGATCCCAAAACTTACCGTCTGCACTTTATTAGGGTCTAAACCTGTAGCTAAAAACTGCTGAAGTAACCGACGATCAATCTGAACTTCTGGATTTTCTTCTAGGCGACGGGAGAAAGCAAGGAAATCTTCAATATCTAGCAATTTCATCCCTGGATTAGGGAGATTAAATTCAAAGGCGTGATAAAAGCGAGCCGGATAACTACGATCTTTCTCAACATTGCAGCAACAGGCAATAATACCACCTTTATCTTTTCGTTGTTCCCTAATAAATTCCTTAAAAAAGTTCAATAAATAGGAATTTTCAATGTCAAAAATTTGCTGGTGTTCTTCAATATAACGTAAATTTTCTTGATGACGATCTCGTGCCGAGCTGGAAATCAAAACACAATTTTGCTTCGGATTTTGAATTTTAACTTTTGCAGGTTGTACAGCTTTAATATCACCGAAATGTAGAGGCAGATGGGGAGATAGGGACTTTGTAACAGCCAGACGCCAAGTGAGTGCAGGCATCTTAACCGTTTGGTCTTTGTCGTATTCAATGGCTTGGAACCCTGCCTGCTCAACAAATGCAACTGTTTTTTTGAGGGTAATAAACTGGCTGCCTTGTATTAACTGTTCAAATTCACTGAGTGCCGCTTCCTCTTGCGGAGAGAGCGGTGGCTCTTTGACAAAGAGACCTGTGATATATAAGGTTCCCCCCGGACGCAGCACACGCTTGACTTCTGCGAGGAGTTGGGGGACTTGATGGGAATACTTGATACTGTCATTGAAAAACACCACGTCAAAGACTTCGTCTGGAAAGGGTGGGGCATGAAAATCACCCACTTGCACCCGCACCCGATCGACCAAGTTTGCTTGGGCAATCCGAATTTGAGCCTCTGCTGCTTCCACTTCAGAAATGGTTATCCCCTCAAATCGGGTTCCTGGAAACGACTGGGCAATATGAATCGCTGGAATTCCGGCGCCACAACCAGCATCAAAGATGTAGTTTCCGGGCTGTATTCCCATACGAGCCGCTAGACTGAGGTTATGCGCTCTAGCTACCGGATCGGGAACCATCCGACTGAAGTTGAGAGAATTTTTGTTATAAAAAGCACGAGCTTTTTCGGTTTCGGTTGTTGGATGGGACTGAGTCAGATCGCTTGAAGTGATGGAATTGTTCTGCATAGCATCCGATAACGATAAGTTTTGACAAGAAAAGTTATGGAATCAAGTGGCCAAATATTAAGATCAATTGGGAGATAACGTTATCTTTTAGACAACGTTATCTCCCGAATTTAACGGAGATTAGCCTTCATCAACAGAAGTCGCCCAAGACGCATCAACAGAAGTCGCCCAAGACGCATCAACAGAAGTCGTCCAAGACGCATCAACAGAAGTCGCCCAAGACGCACCGGCACCAGCACCACCGAGAGCTTCCTCAGAGAGTTCAGCTAAAGGGCTAGCGAATTGACCATTGTGAATACGGATCACGGGCTTGCCATTTTGGGGCAGGATGTTTTTCTTGTCCATTGGAGTTTTATCTCTAATGTTGAATTTGGTGTACTAACCCGTTAGGGTGGGTAAGTCCCCTTGCACCTTGCGGTGAAGCTTGTCAATTGGCACTTGTTTGAAGAGAATTATGAGCTGCCAATTAAATTCTTAAATATTGGGGTAAAGTTTGCGGATTGAGGAAGGTCTATCGTTAGTTGCAAATAATGTTGATTTCCCTTTTCAATCCTTTTTAAAACGGTATATTCGTCGGATTCATCTCAATTTCAGGCAGCGGCTTCTTTAGCCACCCCAACTTCACGGGTACGTCATAGAGCCGCCCTGAACCAAGCCGCGACCAAAAGGTTCGCATTCCCGGTATGATGACCTTGACCACGTTTAATCCGATATCTGGTCGCGTTTGGTCTAGTACCAGGGTTTCTAGTCCCACTGTGCGAGCCATGTCCACACAAGCCATTACATCGGTATAGATGTCATTACTCCAGCGCTTTTGATAATCATGAGCAGTTTTCATTGGCTGTGAGGGATCGGGAGCCAAGCAAGGATGAGTCTCAAGAGTCACGTTGAGCATCCAGTTCTTTGAATCGCTATCATTAATCTGATCGTCAGAAAATTTGTCTAGCTCTAGTCCTACTTGACTCACCTCAGTCATAGCCCGAAGAATCGCTATTTTCGGGTCAAGATGCGCTCCGAAACCAATAGAGAGGCGGTCTGAAGTTCCCACTGTACGCCGTGATATCCCCACAAAGGTCGGAATCCCCAAGTCAGTAGTTACATCAAGCACCCATAATTCACGATTCTGTTCTCGGTAGAACTCCTGCAACTCCACGAAATAAGGCTCATCAAAGCTGCTGAGATCCACCTCTGGACGGCGTAGGCGGTTATACCACCAAATGGCGATACTGTCCCGCTCCACCAGTTCCATAAACCCTTGTAAAATAGCTTCTTCCAAGGTGTTGCCTGCTGCGTTCCCGTTAGAATCCGCCCGACAGAAGCGATAAGCCTCTAGTACAGGGTAGTTATAGTAGCAAAAGGCAGTGGGTACATATTTGTAGGTCTGCTCGGTCAACGACCACACGGGCGTCCAGTCAATGGCTTGACTAGCATCAAAACGATTAGGAATCCAGCGATAGGCTTCCCCTGAACCCTCAGTGTTTAGGAGTTCCCTGTTAGCATACTGCGCGTCGCTAAAGTGCAAACACTGTTCTGGATGAATCGCCAAATCTCCCATTTCAGCAAGAGTTGCCCGTTTCCGCGGTTCATCCCCCTGAAAGATACCCGAATAACGTTCCACTGCCTCACATAAACCACTCGCCTTAGATTGGCTGTCAGTTTTGCCTTTGCCAGAACTCTTGTGACGCAGAGTGTTGCGGAGTCCCCGTAGGGACATGGCATTCCCAAAAGCATGTCCTGCCCGATAGTTATGCACCAACGGATTAGCTGGGTCAGAAATCCGCACTAGTTCTGTTACCACTCCAGTTATGGGGCTGATGAGATGCTGGTATTTCTGCACGGTTTGTTGTGGAGTCGTGGTGCGGTGGCCCCCATCATGGGTGAACAGCTTGCGACGGGATTCTAGCTTCAGGGGTTCAAAGCCTCGCCGTTGCAAAATTTGCGGGTCGCCACAAACCGGACATTGAGGTCGCCACGTCAAGATATGGCTTTTCAAGTCCAAAATCGTGTGGTTGAAGGTAATAATCTTGCCATCCAGAGTGGGGAAGAAGACGGTTCCCGGTGCAGTGGCATTGACAGATTGCTTGACAATCCACTTAGCAACCTCAGTCGCCGCGAACTGTAACCCGGTTTGCAAGGTTGAGGGCAAGGTTGCCTTGGCGGTGGGCAAGCAGCCCATTACAGAACCATTCTGAGCATTGCGCTGCTGCTGGGCTTGTTTTTGCCGCAACACTGACGCCTCCACTTCCCGGTTGCCCCGCAGCCGATGGGCTAGGCAGCCCCAACACCCGGTCTTCCCCGGAACAAACACCGGCCCCAACCACAGCACGCTGCCCACGGGCTTCACCAGCAGCCAAGTTTGTTGCTGTTCTAAAGCCTGTTTATTCATCTTGGCGAGTCCGGGTTGCAAATAGTCATCGGTCAACACCACGTTCAGGGCTGGTGCAGAATCCGCTTCTGGCGAGGCTTGCACGGCAATGCCGATATCCCGCAGGGCCGTAGTCAGGGCGGCCACCGTAAATTCACTGATGTTCTTACTCACCGTGGTTAGGGTGACGGGTTGCCGTAAAGCCGCCGCCGCCACGGGGGGTGCAATCCCTAATTCGCTCCAAAATGCCGCCACTTCTGGGGAGAGGTCTGGATCTGCCTCAGTCAGGTAGCCCTTCTCCGCCAGACGCTCCAGTACATAGTCGATGTATTCTTCTGGGACTTCCCCATCCAGCTTTTCGACAATCTGCTCGCGGGTGTGTTGCCCATCCAACAGGGGCAAAATTTGGCAGTAAAGTTGTCCGGTGAGGGCATGGTTAGCCTGTTCGCCCAGGAGATACACCTGCTTAGGCTCGATGACCTCCACATGAAAGTGGGGCTTAATTTGGAGCAGTGGGGTGGATTGCATAGAGCAAAAAGTCAGCGATTAAGTGGAGATCGATTCAGACAAGCTAGGGGTTACGCCCAGATACGGCCGCGTCGGAACGGCTTGCGCTCTAAATCGGGTGCTTTAGCGTGTTTTCTGACGTATTCCCACCAGTAGGAATAATCTTGCAGCCCCGTCTGAGAAGTCGGCACGTAAGATTTTTTCGGTTCGGGGGTGGAGGAGACTTCGGTGGAGGGAACTTCTGAGGCTGTTGTTGTTGTTTTCTTCTTAGCCATAGTTTCCTGAGTTTCCTTAGGTGTTTGGGGTGTTTGCTGGCTGTGCGGTTGCTCTTGAGCGACAACCCCCTCTAGCTTGAGGTAGTCAATCCGATGTGACCCATCTCCCGACCCATCAGCCGTGGTCAATGTTAGGGTATGTTGCCCAGCACTGAGGGCGGGTAAAGGAATCTGGGTTTGGGCTAACTTCCCTGACTTCATACCGACGAGTTCGGTTACTGGCTCACCATCAATCCAAAGGGTGTCAACTTCAGAGCCAAAAAAGTTGTAAAAGAGGGTCAGTTCGCCTGTGTTGTAGCTCTGGGCAAGGGTGAATTGGATGTTCAGTTTGTCGGTGGAAAAAAGCTGCTTTCCTTTGCGCCGGGGTTTCTTGCGCCCAGTTGCTACAAGCAACGATGGCATCTGTGGCTGGTTAATGGGGTCTCGATCTGTCCCCACAACGTAGGTAAATTCGGCTTGCCAGCCACCTACCTGCGAAAACTCCTGACCTCCTTTACCCGGTTGACCGATTTGCCATAGGGTTTCAGTTTGCTGAGGCATCATAACTAATTAGCCGCTGATTAGTGGCTCGTTAATAGAATCGTCCCATGCCCCCAAAGCCGCCCCAGCCAGGGCTGGCTACACTCGGACTGACACTGTGCATTACTTGGTTAAAACTGCGGTTAGCATAGGCTGGCGGATCGTTATAGTTGGCCGCATGGAGCAAATCCATACGAATATGCACCAAATCTTCGGGACGACCATTTTCTACATCCACACACAGAGCGGGCTGAATAAAATGGGGACGTTTGACGGGGGGAGACAAGATAGGAAGTCGCATGGTTTAGGATTCTCCGTATGGGTTATAGATCGAGTCAACCAATTTAGGATCTTGGTGAGAATGTATTTTTCTGGCACTCTCACCAAAACTAGGTGGCCCTTTAATACGGTGAAGACCAGGTACGAACTTCGCCCAAGGTGACTGGAATCAAATCGCTCACATCAATCGTGAAGCGGAAAATCTTCTTAGCACGACGGTTGTTTTCTGGGTCGAAGAACTTCAATTTCACATCCCAACAGTCGCTATCCATACGGCAGAAGGGACTTTTTTCAACCGTAATGCTGTCGAGTTCCATACCAACGGCAACCGCTTGGCTGAAGGTTTGGGCAGCTTGGAAGGCGTTGGTGACGGCAAAGTTGAGAGCACGGTCTTGGGATGTGGTTCCCAAGTTGCGGAGGTCGTAGTAGATCCGGTTGAGGAAACCATCCAAGGTGCTGCGGATCGAATCTTCGTCAGCATTCCCGGCTTCTGCTTGCACCGCTGCCATCGCTGCATCAACCAGGCTGTTGACTTTCCATCCGTAAATACCGCGAGTGCTTTGGGGTTCAACTACCGGAATCACTTGACCGGAGAAGAGTTTAACCTTGCGCCCAGTTAAGACACCGGGGATACTCACCCGCTCAACGTATTCGCCATCATTTTCGGGTTGGATTTGACCGGATAGCAGTTCGACGAGAGCGCGGAAGGCATCAGCGGCAAACGGACCAGCGGGGTCGATCGCATAGACGGGAGTCAGTTCAATGTTGAGTGTCCAGATGAGCGATCGAGCTTCAGCAATATCGCTTTCCAGGTAGTCCACCATCTGGCGAGCATCGTAGGGGTTGGCCGGGACCATCACCCCTCCCCCCAGGTCAAAGGGAGGCATCAGTTGCTTGAAGGAGTCCCGGCGGGCTTCTGTCCCGAAGTCATAGCCGAGGGTTCCCAGGGCATAGACAAGCTGACCCATCTCGGCGATTTCGCTAGGAGCTTGGCTGGCAGTGACGGAATTAGCAGTGAAGTTCGGCATTGTTTGTTGTTGGGTTACGGGGGTGGGGAACGAATTCATCAACTCTTGTAAGTTGGGGGTGTTGCTAGGGACAGCCCCAGCCGCTGGACTGGAAGCCCCAGCAGTCGAGCTACGAACGGGTTGCTCTTGGGGGGTAGCAGCTAAACCCCCCCCACAACCGCAAGCTGCGGCTGTTACTTCCGATCCCGCAACGGATGAAAATTCCTCGGCCATTTTTTCTCCTTTTAGTAACGTTATTGCTCCAGGGATGTTCAGTTTGCCCGCCAAACACCGCCGGCTTTCTTCTGGCAAGTCCAGGTCACAGGGTAAGGCACTCTGCAACAAAATTTGACGAATTTTGTGGGGGTCGGGGGTTTCTCCCTGTTGGCGTTGAAGACTGAGCAACACCGCTGCTACCCCGGAGACAATCGGAGTGGCGCAGCTTGTCCCACTCAGGAGGCGGGTTCCCCCCCCAGGTTTCGCTCCCAGAATGTCTTCCCCTGGGGCCAGGATGCCTTGGGTTTGGTAGGCTTCGCCCCAGTTGCTAAAGTCAAGGGGTTTACCTTGGGCATCCATCGCACCAACTGCCAGCACCGAGGGTAAGGCTGCCGGGACGTGCAAGCAATCACAGCCATTATTACCGGCTGCTGCCACCAGCAAGACATTATTGTCTCGGCACAAACGAACAGCATTCTGTAGCCAGCCATCGGCTTCACCAAAGTCAGTGAGTTGACCCCCACTCAGGTTGATGACGTGCGCTCCAGCATTCACCGCTTGCTCAATTCCCCGAGCCAAATCGAGCTGGGAGGTGCGACGGCGGTCATCGGTAAAGATCGGTACGATGATCCCTTTGCATTGCGGGGCGATCCCCTCGACTGGGCTGCCTGGTTGACCAAAGATAATGCTGGCAACGTGGGTTCCGTGCATGGACATATTGCCATCGCTCCGAGCCTCCTCTTGAACCAAGGTGGGCAGATACGTTAGGTCTGCACCTTGGAAACAAGGATGATTCCGGTCAACAGGACCATCCAAAACAGCCACACAAATACTACTATCTCCCTGGGAGATGGTACGTAATGTATCTAGCATTTAAAAGTATTTGTTCCCAACACTAATCAGCATAGTTGTAGTTTTTCTCAACCTAATTGCTCGCTAAATTTTCACCTCCAAGGTCAGGTCATCACATGCAAATTGCTTGAAGTTTAATCTTGTAAAAACTGAGGATTCGGGTAGTTTATTGCTGCCTAGGGCTGAGCTTCAGTGCTGCACGATCCTCTACTTGCAAAATGAGCGAACCCACGACGATCGGGAATAAATCGTCTGTTAGGTTGGCTAGCTCATTGACCAGTGAGTGAGGGTTTAGCGTTATGTCAAGCCTCTAAAGTTGCATTTAATATACATAAGATATTTTTTTAAGGTTGACTCGTTTCTGATACAAAAATTCATTTATACAATCTAATACGTAAGTGTACAGATAATACTTACGTATCTGCCCCAGGGATACAAGTTCCTTGATTCGCTGCTTACAAAGGTTCAACCTGCAATTTGCTGTAACAATTCAGGTGATAGATGATGCAATGGCAACTGTAATGGCAAACGCTGAGGAACCCTCTATGAACCGGGATTGGGGAACAGATTTCCACGATATGAAGACTCCAGGTTCAAATTTGCCTGATTTGACTGTATCGGCAACACCTAGATTGAATGTCAAATTATCCTTTTGCTCAAAAAATGGATGGATCGCTCTGTACGAGTCGGCCACAGTTGTTAGCATCATAGAGAGCCTGAAGTTAGCTAAAGCCTGATTACAAATCATCCGATTAGCAAATCAAGAATGAGCCTCACATAACTAATTTTTTGAGCAGTTACAATCTCTCACTTCACCGTTTTATTCTCAATCGCTCAAATCAACAGTGCTGCTCAATTCTCACCCCTCCAGAATCTGATCTAAAAACGAGGAAGTTTCAGGATCAACTGTTCCCTGTAGCTTCTCGATCGCACTCAGGCACAGCAAAACTTGAAGAGAGCTTTTTCGCACATCCGGCGATGTTTCGTACAATACAGAGATAGCGTCTAGGAAAAAATCAAAAGCGATCGCTTATGGGAATGACCCTCACCGAAAAAATTCTAGCTAGAGCATCTGGCCGCCCTACCGTTGTACCAGGGGAAAATATCTGGGTGAACGTCGATGTACTCATGACCCACGATGTCTGCGGTCCCGGCACCATCGGCATCTTCAAGCGGGAATTTGGGGCGGATGCTAAAGTCTGGGATCAGGAAAAAATTGTCTTAATTCCTGACCACTACATCTTCACCAACGACGAACGCGCTAACCGCAACGTCGATATCCTCCGTGACTTTGCCAAAGAACAAGGCATTAAATACTTCTACGACATCACCGATCGCTCAGACTTTAAAGCCAACCCCGACTATAAAGGCGTTTGCCACGTCGCCCTCGCCCAGGAAGGCCACACCAGACCCGGTGAAGTCCTCTTTGGCACCGACTCTCACACCTGCAACGCTGGCGCCTTTGGGCAATTCGCCACTGGCATCGGCAATACCGACGCTGCCTTTATCCTTGGTACAGGCAAATTGCTGATCAAAGTCCCTGCTACCATGCGGTTTGTCCTCAATGGCGAAATGCCGGATTATTTGTTAGCAAAAGACTTAATCCTCCAAATCATTGGTGACATCAGTGTCTCTGGGGCGAACTACCGGACAATGGAATTTGCCGGCGAGGCGATCGAGGCGATGTCAATGGAAGAACGAATGACACTGTGCAATATGGCGATCGAAGCTGGTGGCAAAAATGGCACGATCGCACCTGACAAAACCACCTTTGATTATGTCACGGCCCGCACGGCTCAACCGTTTGTGCCTGTTTACACCGATGCCGACGCCAAGTTCTATAGCGATCGCACCTACGATGTCAGCAAACTCGAACCCGTCGTCGCCAAACCCCACTCCCCCGACAACCGCGACTTAGTCCGAAACTGCCGCGACGTGAAAATTGACCGAGTTTATATCGGTTCCTGCACCGGTGGCAAAACCTCCGACTTCCTCCATGCCGCCCGCATTATTAAGGGCCAGCAAGTGAAAGTTCCTACTTATTTAGTACCCGCTACTCAGAAAGTTTACGAAGACTTATTTACTGTCAAACATGACGGTCAAACCCTATCGGAAATTTTCTTAGCTGCTGGTTGTATTGAACCTGCTGCACCTTCCTGTGCTGCTTGTTTAGGCGGACCCAAAGACACCTTTGGACGACTCAATGAGCCGGAAGTCTGTGTATCAACGACCAACCGGAATTTTCCCGGTCGGATGGGGAATAAAGAAGCTCAAGTTTACCTTGCTTCACCTTATACGGCGGCAGCATCTGCCTTAACTGGATACATCACCGATCCCCGTGAATTCCTCGCCTAAAATTGGGTAGGGTGATTCAGGAATTGTCGAAAGTTGGGTTGAAGTATAGAGTTCAACCCAACTTTAGCTCTTCTATTTTTTGTCACTTTTGCTGAAAATCTTGAATCCGATCAAATCCGGTAGCATCACACCTCGTTTCCTCATCCCCGTGCAACCGGAATCAAGATGAGTTGGGTTTCCTGCCTCCATTTACCCGACCCCTTGAAAAATCATGGAAAATAATCAGCTTTTCCGAAAAATTGCGACCGTTTTGACCTTCATTGCTTTAGCATTCTCTTGCAGTTCCTCAATGACGGCCAACAAACCAGAGAGTCAACCAGCATCCAAACAGAAAATTGTCTATGGTGATTTAATCGTCGATCCTCAACTTGATTTTATCTTAATTCCGATCGGTCTGTCTGGCAGCGAGA